>NZ_JAUSWX010000001.1:3658971-3963885 GCF_030815405.1 Agromyces albus
TGCAGCCATCGAGCAGCTGCACTATCGTCCGCGAGTAGCCGCCCGTGCTATGCGCGGGTCGAGCTTCACTCTCGGTATCGAATTGCCCTCCTTGCACAACCAGTTCCTTGCCGAGATTCTCGACGGCGCATCCAGCGCGATTGCGGGGACCGGGTATCAACTTCTCGTGGCACCCACGCGTACCAACGACGACGCGGTAAATGCGATCGAGACCTTGATGGATCAGCAGGTCGACGGAATCCTTACGATCGCTCCATTGGTGTCAACCGGGTGGCTGGAGCGTGTTGCAGAGCGGGTTCCTTTGGTGACGCTCGGATTGCACACCAGGAGCAACTCCTTCGACTGTGTCGTCGGAGACGACATACATGGCACCCAACTTGCTATGGAGCACCTGTTCCAACTCGGACACAGGAAGATCGCGCACCTGACTCGCGCCGAGCAGGTCACCGATGCGCGGACCGGGACAACACATGCCGTCCGGCTAGCGGAGTACCAGTCGTTCATGCGGGCGCACGACCTAGCGGATGAGGTGCGCGTCATTCGCGCGTCGGAAGCCGATCACAGCGGAGCGGATGTCGTCGGCGCGGCGCTTAAAAATCAGTACGCAAGCGCCATCTTCGCGGGCGACGATGACCTCGCGATCGGCGCCCTGCAAGCGACTCGGAACCCTGGTACGGATTGGGCCAGTGTGGCGGTCGTCGGATACGACAACGCCGCAATCGCTGGTCATCCACTCGTCGGGCTCACAACGGTGGACCAGGACGCTCACCGCATGGGACGCACCGCAATCGAGTTACTCACCGAACGAATCGCCGGACGAACCGAGGCGCGAACTGAGGTCATCCCCGTGAAGCTGATAGAACGATCCACCTCAAGAGTGGGCCGCTAGTCGTCGTATCCTGACCAGCAGTCGGAGGACGAACATGCATCGCTATCCCCTCACGGATCCTGCAATCGACCTACGCGGGGCCGCGTTCGTGGAGCCCATCGGCGGCGGCGCAGTCCGTCCGCATCGCCTTCCCGAGCATCTGCTCGATCGTGTTCCGACCTCAGCAATGCGACTCATGGTGGCCACGAGCGCTGGGGTGCGGATCCGCTTCACAACCACGGCGACTCGCCTCGAACTTCGCGCTGCGATCCATCCGCTTCAGGTGATTGGCACGCGGGCGCATTCTGCCGCCGTCGATCTTGTCGTCGACAAACAGTTGATCGGCGCCGTCGAGGCGAGCAGTTCGCCCGCACGACTGGATTTTGACCGAGACCACGTAGAAATTACACGGTCTCGGCCATCCACGCTGGTGTTCGACTCGCTAGCGCCCGTGACCAAGGACATCGAGCTCTGGTTGCCCCACATGGCAGTCACCGACCTGTTCGACTTCTGCGCGAATGCGCCCCTCAAACCCTCCACCGCACTCGCCGGACGGCGATGGGTAGTGCACGGATCCTCCATCACCCACGCTGGCGAAGCACGCCGCCCAACATCCACTTGGCCTGCTATCGCTGCGCGCACGCTCGACTATGACCTACTCAACCTCGCGTTCGCCGGCAATGCGCTCTTGGACCCGTTTGTGGCACGAGCAATCCGCGATGCTCCAGCAGACGTCATCACGCTCAAGCTCGGAATCAACATCGTCAATACCGACCTCATGAGACTCCGTGCCTTCGGTCCGGCCGTTCACGGGTTCCTGGACACGATCCGCGATGGGCATCCGGAGACACCCGTGGAAGTCATTTCGCCCGTGCTATGTCCGGCCGTCGAAGGCTCCCCCGGCCCCACCTTCACCGACTCGCGCACCGGATTGATCTTCTCGAAGGCGCAGATGCCGTACGACGACGATCAACTCACTCTTCTCAAGGTCCGGGAGGAACTGGAACGGATCGTAACGGAACGCGCTGGCGTCGGCGAAGCCCTCAGCTACCTCGACGGTCGATTGCTCCTTGGTCAGCACGATGTTGAGGCCGGCCTTCTCCCCGACGGACTCCACCCCAGCGAACGCGGTCAATGGAAGATGGGCACACGCTACGCGCGCCTCGCGCAGGCATAGCGCCCGCGCGCCCGTCGTGTCGATCGATCTTCACTCACGGCTCGCGATCGAGGTTGCCCGACGTAGCGCCCTACGCGCATTGCGGCGATCGTTCCGCAACTCTCCGTCGCCGGTGTTCCGTCACGTTCGGCCGCGGGATGCGGGCATCGGGCCGCTCGGCGCCGGAATTGACGTCGCTGGCGGCGTAGTTTCTCCCGGATGGCTAGTCATCGGTGGGGCCCATAAGTTCTGCTTGAAAACCCGAAACCTTACCCGAGAGGCTTGTTTGGCTTGGGATAGGTTCCGTCAGGAGCTGTTGGCTTTGACCGGTCACCTGGCAGGGCTTGAGGCCCCGGCCGTTTACCAGGAAATTCTGTCCACAGGCGAAGAGGACATCTGACCAACTCCGCAGTCATCTGAGGCTTACCTTGGCGGCGTCAGTAGGTCCGCGGCTGTTCTGGCAATGATGATCGCAGGATGGTTTGGATTCCTGCTTGGAGGAGCGCGATGTCGCTGGCCGGGACGACGCATTCAAACCCGAGCTCGCGGAAGCGTTTGGCGGTTTCCGGGTTGCCGGCATAAACGCCCACCTCAATTCCTGCCGCGGCCGCGGTGGCAACGATGACCCGGAGCGGGGAGGATGCGTCGGTGTCGTCAAGGAGTTCGGCGACGGTTGTGCCCAGGGACAACGAAAGGTCGTAAGGACCGACGAACAGCATGTCCACACGTGGCACGGAGGCAATGTCAGCGACGTTCTGGAGGGCCAGTGCGGATTCGATCATGACGGCGCAGCGGATGGTGCTGTTGGCCTCTGTTGCGGTAGGTACGGGCTGCCCGGAGAGCGCCGCCATGGGCCCCCAGCTCCGGTTACCCATGGGCGGATAATATGCGGCCTCAACGGCGGCCTCAGCGTCTGCCCGTGATTCAATCTGGGGAACTATGATCCCGGCCGCCCCCGCGTCCAGGGCAAACCCGATCCAGCTCGGGTCAACGCCAGGCACCCGCACGACAAACCCGGCCGCATCACCGCCGGGATAGCCGGTTGCAGCCGCGGTGACCTCGGCCCGGCCGAACGTTCCGTGCTGGGCATCGAGACACACCCAGTCAAAACCGGACCTGGCCAGGAGATGGACCATGTTTGGCGTTGAATCCATGCACCACACACCCGTGCTCCGCGCAGTCAGCGCGGGCAAGGCGGGCAGGGCGCGGGAATCGTTCATCACCACAGTCTTCACGTCGCAGGGCACTCTGTGCAAAGCAGACGGACCGGCGCCGTAACTGCATTTCGCACCGGTTCCCCTCAGGCTTCTAAGCGGATGACGTGCGAAGTGGGGCGATGGTGCGTCGTGTGCCCTCGCCCCTCGATCAGTCGACGGTAAGGACCAGTTTGCCGCCGAGGGAGCGGTGGCCCAACCGCTCGAGCGCGTCGGCCATGCGTGTCCATGACATGACGTCCACGACGTGCGGGTCGAGCTCGCCGTGCTCGACAAGCGCAAGCAGCCTGCCGATGTCCCGGCCGAACGGCAGCGGATCGAAGAACAGCTCGAAACCGAGGATCCTCACCAGAGCGGCGTTGTACACGTCGCGAACGTCGAACGTCGTTGGCTGGTCAGCGCTGTTCCCGAAGGTGACGAGTGTTCCTCGCGGGTCCAGCATGGTAAGCGCTCGTCCCAGGACGTCGCCGCCCACCGACTCGATGATGGCGTCGTACGGCCCGTACAGTTCCTCGAGCTTGGTGACCACTGAGCTCGCGCCGAGGCCGGTGAGTATCTTCCCAAGGTCGCCGCCGCGAGTGACGAGTGCGGTGACTCGGGCGCCGCTCCTCGCGGCCAATTGCACGGCGAATCGGCCGACGCCGCCGGCAGCGCCGGTGACGAGGACGTCATCGCCCAGCCCTGCACCGCTCATTCGCAGCGTGCGGAGTGCGGTGAGACCGGCGGTCGGCAGTGCGGCGGCATCGGTGAAGGAGACGGCATCCGGGATCGGCGCCAACCAGTCCGCGCGAACCACCACCTCCTCTGCCCAGGAGCTACTCTCCACGATCCCGGCGACGCGAGTGCCGGCTTTGAGGTGCTTGTGGTCGTCCCGAACAATGCCAGCGAAATCCCACCCCGGAACCATCCCCTCGGGCGCGGATTTGAGCATGCGCATCTCGCCCCGGTTCAGGGAGATGGCCTTCACGTCCACGCGTACTCCGCCTGGCGCCTCTGATGGCCGCGGAGCTTCGTGTATGCCAATTCGGCGAGGGTCAGCGTCGTTCACTATCAGGGCGCGCATGTCTCGCCTGTCTCTCTCAACCACTCAGGCGTGCGGTGCACGCTTCGTCGAGTCCGGTAGGGCGGTGATGTTCGCCGCCGGGTCGATCCATGCGGCGAGTTGTCGAAGAGCATCATTGGACGGAGAACCGTTCGGTGCGCTGTACACGTGAAGCTTCTGAGGCGGTGCATCCGGAACATCGAGGGCTTCGTAGTCGAGGTCGAGCCGCCCGACCAGGGGGTGAGAGAAGCGCTTGCGGCCGTACGTGCATTCGAAGACGTTGTGCTCGCTCCAGAAACGACGGAAGTCCTCGCTCCTTACCGAGAGCATCCCGACGATGGCGTTGAGGTCAGGGTCGTTGGGGTCGTCCGCAGCGTCCATTCGGAGCATCGCCGCGGTGTCCGACGCCACGCTGTCCCAGTCGACGTATCGAGTGCGCGCTTCGGGGTCGAGGAAGGTCCAGACTGCGAGGTTGCGTTCCGCGAGGGGTCGTTCGTCGACATCGAACAGCAGGCTCCGAGCCAGTTCGTTCATTGCAAGGATCGCCGTGCCTCGCCCGAGGATGAACGCTGGAGCGTTGTCGAAGAGTTCGAGCAGCCTCCGAGCGCCAGGGCGCACCCGTGCGGCACTCGCGGCACCGGCTCGGGGGGCCTGCACATGGGAATCGACGAGGGTGATCAAGTACTCCCGCTCGGTGTCGTTGAGGCGCAGCGCCGTCGCCACCGCGTTGAGGACAGAGTGTGAGACTCGCTTGGTGCGCCCCTGTTCGAGCCGGGAGTAGTAGTCCACGCTGACACCGGCAAGGTGGGCGACCTCTTCACGTCGCAGGCCGGGAACCCGGCGGGCCGCGGCGCTGGACGCTCGGCGCTCCTCATCGAGCCCGACATCCTCGGGCCGGAGGCGCGCTCTGCAGGCCCGCAGGAACTCGCCCAGTTCGGCGTTTCTTGTCATGGACCCATCTTCGCTCCTGACCGCGGCTTTGCGCCTGGCCGTGGGTGGCACTGGCAGTCCTAGGCAGCACAAGGCTCGCTACTGCGGAAGGCAACTGCGGCAGCGGCGGTTGGCTAGTGGTGTCGAAACGAACGGAAGGACGAATGCCATGAACGTGTTCCTCATCGGCGCCGGAGGCGGAGTCGGCCGGCGCTTGGCGAAACTGCTGACCGCCCGCGGCGAGCACGCCACGGGCATGCATCGTCGCCCCGACCAGGCCGAGAGCATCGCCGCGACCGGCGCGACCCCGCTCCTCGGGGATCTCATCGCGGACACCGTGGATGAGCTCGCAGCGAAGGTCGCTGGGCACGACGCGGTTGTGTTCTCCGCCGGCGCACACGGCACCGGCGAGGACATGACAACCCTGATCGACGGAAAGGGACTCGAGAAGGCAGCTGACGCCGCAACACAGGCAGGAGTGTCCCGATTCGTGCTCGTGTCGGCGTTTCCGGAGTCCGAGCGCGCCAAGAGCTTGGGCGAGAGCTTCGAGCACTACACGAGGGTGAAGAAGACCGCCGACGTCTACCTCACCCACACCGATCTGGACTGGGTCATCGTCAGGCCGGGCCTGCTGCGCGACGAGCCGGGCGACGGCATGGTGACCGCAGGACTCGCCATCGAGTACGGCGACGTTCGCCGTGACAACGTCGCCGCATTCATCGACGCGGCACTGCACGAGCCACGCATCAACAAAGTCATCGTCGAACTCACCGACGGAACCATCCCGGTCAGCGAAGCCGCTACCCGCCTCGCAGCTCACTAACTCCGCAAGTTCTCACCCAACCTCAAGAAAGGAACCACTATGAGCACGATCGACACTTTCAGCCACGACGTCTCCGGCGAAAAGGAGTTCGGGTTCGCCCAAGCCATCAAGGTCGGTGACACCATCTACATCTCCGGGCAGTTGTCGCACGACGACAAAGGCGACTTTCTCCACGCCGACGACCTCGACGGCCAGTTCCAGCAGGTCTGGGCAAACCTCGACAAGGTCCTCGCCCACTACGGGATCACCCGCAACCAGATCGTTCAGGATGGCGTATTCGTGGTGAACCTTCCTGAGAACGCAGCCACCGTTGCCTCTTCCCACCTCGCCTACTTCGGAGAGCACCGGCCCACCAGCACCACCGTCGGGGTCGAGGCCCTGTTTTTCCCCGGCCAACTGCTCGAGATCAACTTCATCGCTGACACACGGCAGCCCGCCTAACTCCAAAGCGACTCCTGTGGGGCGGCTGAACCTGCCGCCCCACAACCCCACCGATGGAGATCCGGTCACTCGACGGTCGCCCCTCGAAGGAAATGCATATGAACCACCTCGACAACAAGACCGTCATCGTCACCGGAGCCTCCTCCGGCATCGGCGCGGCTACTGCGAAAGCCCTCGCCTCTCAGGGTGCCCGCGTCGTCCTGGCCGCGAGGAACGAAGAACGCCTCACCGCCCTCGTCGCCGACATCCAGAAAGCCGGCGGCACCGCCGTCTTCCGCGTCTCCGACGTCACCGACCGTGACGACGCCGCAGCTCTAGCCCGCTTCGCCAATGACACCTACGGGTCGATCGACATCCTCGTCAACAACGCTGGACTGATGCTGTTCTCCTACTGGTCCGACCTCGCCGTCGACGACTGGGAGAAGATGATCGACACCAACATCAAGGGCTACCTCTACTCCATCGCTGGAGTCCACCACACCGGTCGATCCACCTCAACTGCGTCTCTCACCTGCCAGCACCATCACCCAAAGAAAGAACAATGACCACCCCCTTCACGCCTCTCCGCCTTCGCGATCTCGACATCAGCAACAGGCTGTGGATGTCACCCATGTGCACCTACAGCGCCAACGCGACCGGGCCCGCAACCGGTAGCCCCACGGACTTCCACCTCGCCCAGTACACCGCCCGCGCCGCAGGCGGCGCAGGCCTGGTCATGATCGAAGCCACCGGAGTCCGCGCCGACGGCCGCATCTCGCCCTATGACCTCGGTCTGTGGGATGACACCCAGACCGCAGCGTTCACCCGCCTCGCCGCCTCGATTACAGCCGCAGGTGCCGTGCCGGCCATCCAGCTCGCCCACGCCGGACGAAAGGCCTCTGTTGACAAGCCCTGGCTTGGAGGTAGCCCCCTCGACGAGACACAGAACGGGTGGCCAATCGTAGGTCCGAGCGAGACTGCATTCCCCGGCTACCCGGCGCCAGCGGAGCTGTCCGTGACGGAGATCGCTGACATCGTCGACGCGTTCGCCCAGGCAGCCACCCGGGCACTTCAGGCGCGGTTCCAGGTGGTTGAGGTTCACGCCGCCCACGGATACCTGCTGCACTCGTTCCTCTCGCCCGCGTCGAACACCCGGACAGACAATTTCGGGGGCAGCTTCAACAATCGAATCCGGTTCCCCCTCGAAGTCATTGACGCAGTTCGCGCGGTGTGGCCCGAGGACCGTCCCGTGTTCCTGCGAGTCTCGACGACGGACTGGATCCAGGAAAACCCGGCTGACGAACGAACCGGGTGGACGGTCGAGGAAACAATCGAATTCTCCCGTCTCGCCGCGGAGCACGGGGTCGACCTCGTCGACAGCTCAAGCGGCGGGACAGAACCCGCACCCATTCCCCGCGAGCGCGACTACCAAACCCGGAACGCCGCACGCATCCGCACCGAAACAGCACTCCCCGTGGCTGCCGTCGGTCGCATTAACGACGCCGTGTGGGCCGCCGAACTCATCGCCGACGGCCACGCCGACGCGCTGTTCCTCGGGCGTCCCCTTCTTCGCGACGCATCCTGGATCAACAACGCAGCAACAACCCTCGGCGCCCAGCCCCGATATATCGAACAGTACGACTACGCGCTCTGACCGTTTGTGCTCCTGATCGAGCAGCTGGTGTGCGTTCGACCGCACGCACCAGATGCTCTCTCACCGTCTGATGACCATGAAAGGCACTCGTGGGACACGCATCACTTTTCGGCGACATCACCATCACAGTCGCGATCCTGATGCTGACCGCAGCCCTCGCCGCAGGATGGATCGACGCGGTCGTCGGCGGGGGCGGCCTCTTGCAGCTGCCCGCTCTGCTGCTCGTTCCCGGGATCACCCCCGTGGAAGCACTCGCCACCAACAAACTCGCCTCCCTCTTCGGGACCACCACCAGCGCCGTCACTTGGTACCGTCGGGCACGACCCGACCTTCGGACAGCGCTCCCGATGGCAGGCGTCGCCCTCATCGGCAGCTACGGCGGCGCCAACCTCGCCGCGACCCTCCCGGCATCGATCTTCAAACCAGTCATCGTCGTCGCGCTCGTGGTCGTCGCCGCAGTCACGATCGCTAAACCCAACCTGGGCAATATCAATCTGCTACGACACGCCGGACGAAAGCACCTCGTGATCGCTGGAGCACTCGGCGTCCTGATCGGCTTCTACGACGGCCTCATTGGTCCCGGAACAGGCACATTCCTGATCATTGCCCTCATCGCCGCACTGGGTTACGACTTCGTCCTCGCCAGCGCTAAAGCAAAAATCGTGAACGTCGCCACGAACATCGGCGCCCTACTGTTCTTCATCCCCAACGGGGACGTCCTGTGGGCTCTCGCCATCGGTATGGGGTTGGCCAACACGGTCGGCGGCTACCTCGGCTCACGGATGGCAATTGCGCGAGGCAACCGCTTCATCCGCATCATCTTCCTCAGCGTCGTCACAGTGCTGATCCTCAAACTTGGGTACGACGTGTGGACTGAAAACCTCAACGGCGCGACGGTGACGTCCGGATCGGCGAGCTCTTCCAGGGCGCGGTGGTAGTTCAAAGCCATCCCGGTTTCGTATCCGGCGCTACCGGCCCCGCGGTCGTGAGGATAGCGGGGATGAGGAAGATCGTGGACGACCGGCAGGGTTCGCAGTCTTCGGTGTGGGTTGCTGCCGGGCAGAACGCGCCGGCGCGGCAGTGCTTGCCGAGGTAGAGCGCGCATGGGGGCGACTTGAAGTAGTCGGCGGTGCCCATCAGGCTCAGCGGCTGCGCGCCGCCGTCATACCGAAATCGATCGTCCACCCCGGGGCGCGCTCCAACCGCTTCGCTTGGGGCTGCTCACGGTTTACTCACGGTTTTGTCGAGTTCACCCGAACTCACTACGTTTCACGTTTCGCGTGATTCCGCGGCTCGTGAGCCCGAGTGAAGCAATGTGAGACGGCACTTAGGAACTTCAGCTTCCCAAGCTGATAGCGCGGGTTCGATTCCCGTCATCCGCTCTGATCAGGCGTTTTAGACCTCTGCTTGGGCTGGTTTCGTGGCAATCCAATGGCCTTGTCTCCACTTATTCGCCAGTTCGTTCTCAAGCTCAAAGGCCGAAACAGCTGGTTTCTTGCAGCTGATTCGCCGCTGGCGAGTGCCTCGAAGCATGGCGTGAGCTCGCCACGGCACCCTGCGCTGGCCCGAGTTCTTGAACAACGCTTCACTGCTCGCGTTGCGTGGGTGCTCCTCTGCGCCGGGGCGCGATTCGCGCTTGGTACAAGTCTTACCGGGCCGGTACTCGCGACCCTGATCCGTGGTTGGGTCTGCGCCGCACTCCTTCGCGACGGTGGAACTCGCCTGGGCTGAGTCCCGCCCTACCGGACGAGCACCAGGCGCAGGGTGCGGGCCGCGGGCTCGTCGGGGAGCTCGAGCACGATCGCGCCGGCATCGCGGTCCCAATGCACCCCCGTCGGCAGGCTAGTGGGGAACACGACCTCGATCTCGAGTGGGCGCCCCACGTGACCGGGGAGCGGCACCCGCACCGTTGACGGCCCCGAACGGCGCCAGACCGTGACGAGCTCGCCCTCGTCGTCGCGCATCCCCAGGGCGACGACGGGGTCGTGCCAGCCGGGCAGCCCCAGCGGCCAGAACGGCAGCGCCGTCCGGGTGCGCGCGCGGGTGGCGCGGTAGGCGGCCATCCCCTCCTGCACGAGCGCCATCTGAGGGTCGGAGAGCCGATGGATCTGCCCCGCGAGGTGCACGCGGCCCAAGAGCGGACTCGCGAGGGAGAACGCTATCCGCTCGTAGGACCAGGACGGGTCGGGATACGCCCACACCGCGCCCTGCTCGGGGAGGACAGCCGTCGGTGCCGCCGCGGCGATCGCGGCGGTGAACAGCGGGTTTTGGTTGTCGCTCGTGGACTGCACGGGATGCACGGCGAGCGTCGCGCCGTCCATCCGCTGCCCGCCGCTCGAGCAGCTCTCGATGACGAGCCCTGGGTGGCGGTCCATGAGGTCGCGCACCCAGGCCAGCAGCGCTGCCTGGTGGCCGAACTGGCCGTCGCCGGGGCTGTCAGCGTCGACGTCGGTTCCCTGGGTGACGTCCATGTTGTAGTCGAACTTGAGGTAGCCGAGCCCGAGGTCGGTGATGAGCTTCTCGACGGCGCCGTCGACATGGGCGAGGGCGGCGGGATGCCGGAGGTCGAGCTGGTACCTGCCGGATTCGACTACGCGCTCACCGTCCCGCTGGAAGAACGCCTCGGCCGGCAGCAGATCGGCTACCGGGCTCGCCACCGACACGACCTCCGGCTCGAGCCAGAGGCCCGGCACCATGCCGGCGTCGCGCATGAGCTGCGTCATCGCCTCAAGCCCCTCGGGGAAACGGCGCGCCGATGGCTCCCAGCCCCCGAGGTCGTTCCACCAGGTGGCGCCGTCGGTATACCACCCCGAGTCCATGCAGTAGATCTCGGCTCCGGCGCGCGCGGCAGCATCGATGAACGGCGGCATGTTCTCGGCGGTCGGGTCGCCCATGAGCGCGTTCATATAGTCGTTGACGATGGCGGGCATCCGCTCGTGGTCGGGATGCGGACGCATCACCCTCCGCCGGGCCGCGGTCAGCGCACCGAACAGCTCGTCGTCGTCGCCGCCGAGCACGAGGGTCGCCGGCACGGAGCGGAATCGCTCTCCCGGCTCGAGCCGCCGCATCCATGCCGCGCTCTGATCGGTCGGGCCGCTCGCGACGAGGTAGAGCGCGTCGCCCTGGTCGCCGAGTTCCCAGCCCCACGCGCCGTTGTGCTCGACCTGCCACAGCAGCGATCGACGCCCCGTGCGCGACCGAAGGATGCCCATCGGCAGGTGTCCGCCGGTTGACCAGCTGCCGCGCTGGCCGAGCGCGAACGACGCGCGCGAGCTCTGGATGTCCCACGTGCGCAACCCCATGTCGTCGAGTCCGAGCTCTGCGGGGGTGCGGGCTTGCCAGACCGCTTCACGGAACCAGGTGTTGTGCGCGAAGCCGACTTCGTGGTCGTGCCACCACTGCGAGCCGGGCGCCGAGATGCCGCCGAGCGCGACCGACGACACCGCTCGCAGCTCGACCGCGCCGCCGCCCGCGACGATCTCGGTGTCGGTGCGCACGACGGACAGGTCGGGCCAGGCCGACCAGCGTGAGATCGTAAGGATGCCGGAGCGCGGGTCCCGCGCCGTCACCTCAAGGTGGGCCATGCCGCCCTCATCCCAGCTGCGGTGCTCAGCCGCGCGCAGCCGCCGGCCGACGGCGCTGCCCGCGAGCCGCTCCGACGAGTTGGCGCCGGAGCCCTCGCCGCCGAGATGGACCTCGGCGATCGGGAGGCCCGTCGATGCGTCCGACGTGCTGGGGTCGCCGACGGACACCAGGCGTCGAACGCTGGGCGGCCCGTCGGTACCGAGGTCGAGGTCGAGCTCGACGGCGCCCGGGCGCCATTGGATTATGTCGTTCTGCGGCATGTTCACTCTCGATTCGACGTCTTCATTTCATTTGCAGTGCTCTTGGTGTCCGGGTGCAATAAGAACGGGCGCGGCCGAATCGACCGCGCCCGTTCACTTAAGGGGGCGTTACTGGTCGTACGCCTTCTGCCAGATCTCGATGTAGCGGTCTACTCCGAGACCAGCCAGACCGTCGAGGTAGGCCTGCCACTCACCATCGTTGTTCGGGTCACGAACACCGGTGATGAACTCAGCTGTCGACGTCGCAACATTGCTCTCGATATTGGTCGTGAGCGTGGAGAGCTCGCTGGCGTCCTCATTCGCAACCCAGAGGTTCCAGTACGGGAACAGCGCGTCGGACTCCAGGCCCTCGTAGAGTTCGGTGGCCTCGAAGAACCGCCGCTCGGCCCCTTCAATGGTGTAGATGTCGAGCGGCTGCACCTGGGCGTTCCGCCACTCCTCGGTGTCGAAGACCTGCGCCATCGGGCCCCAGTTGCCGTTGTAATCCGCCTCGTTTTCCTCATCCAACGGGAGATCGACGAAGCTCGGCTCGAGCGACTGGTCAAGGGCGATTTCACCCTCCTCTGGCGCGCGCCAGCCGATGCCCTCCTCGCCGGCCTGGGCGCGGAGGTGGCCTTCCGGGGTGAAGATGTAGTCCATGATCTCCATGATGACTTTCTGCTCATTCTCGTCGGCTGCCTTCGTGATCACGAACGTCGCGCCGGGAGCGCTTGGCAGCTGATATGTGGCGATCTGACCCTCGGCCCCATTGAGCGGCGGTACGGCGTCGTACTGGTTCTCGCGGGCGTCCGGGTTCGGTGGGGCGAAGCTCACGAAGAGGCCGGGGTGGATGACTGTGGCACCGCCCAGGAATACACCTTCCACGGAGTTTCCGGTCGCCTGCATCGCGTCATCCCCCTGCGAGAACGATGCGGGGTCGAAGAGGCCAGCAGCCCACATCTTGTTCAGGAATTTCAGACCCTCGCGCCAACCGTCCTGCATCGTCTGCATCTGCACGGTGTCGCCGTCGAGCCCCAGGGAGACGGGCTGGCCGTTCGCGTTTGCGCCGGTGTTGAACGAGTTGGAGATGAATGCGTTCATGATGTAGGGCACGATCGACCACTGCGAACTGCCGGTGATCGGGATCTCGTCGGCGACGCCGTTGCCGTTCGGGTCCCCGGTCTTGAATGCGGTCATCACATCGAAGAACTCGTCGGGCGTGGTGGGCATCTCAACGCCAAGGTTCTCGAGCCACTGCGAATTGATCCAGAACTTGTACGGATACGAGCAGTGAAAGCAGTCGTTCCATTGCGGGAGGCCCAAGATGTTACCGTCTGGGGTGGTGGCGAGCTCCGCGAACGCGGGCTCGGCCTTGAGCGCGTCGGCGATGTTCGGCGCGTACTCGTCGATCAGGTCGTTCAACGGAACAATCACGCCTTGATCGGAGTAGCGCTGCAGCTCCGCCTTGCTGAACTGCGACGCCCAGGGCACGAGCATGTACGCCTCGGGCAAGTCACCGCCCGCGAGCGAGATCTGTCGAGCTTCGTTCGCTTCTGCGGACCCATAGCCCGTCGTCTCGAACTCAATGTCTACGTCGAACTTCTCCTCGAGAAGGAGCGTGAACGAGTTGGTATTGAGGTCCATCTGGCCGCCTTGCGAGCCAAAAATCGTAATGACCTTCTGGTCATCCTCGGTGTTTGGTACGCAGCCAGCGAGAGAGGCGGCGACGGTCGCCACCAACGCCATGCCAACGATGGAGCGACTACGCCGTCGCCTCCTGTCGGACAGTGCTTGTCTGTTCACGGTGTTGCCTTTCTGTGGGTTGGACACTTACTTGGAAAAATGGACGTGGCGCGAGACGTCGCATTACCCCTTCACAGCGCCCACAAGAATTCCCTTGTTGAAGAATCGAGCAACGAAGGGGTACACGAGCATCACCGGCACGGTGGAGATGACGATGAGTGAATACTTGAGGAGGCTGGCGAGCTGCTGACGTTCAAAGGCGGCCGCGGCATCCAGCCCAGGGGCGGCCTGGTTGAGAATCAGTACGTTCCGCAACACGAGCTGGAGTGGATACAGGCTTGGATCCCGTATGTACAGCAGGGCATCGAAGTACGAGTTCCACTGGTAGATCGCGTACATGAGCGCGATGACTGCGAGCAACGGCTTGGAAAGCGGGATTACCGTAGTGATCAGGAAGCGCAGGTCACTGGCGCCGTCGATCTGCGCCGCCTCGTAGAGCTCGTCTGGGATCGACGTTCGGAAGAAGGCGACTGCGATGATGACCTGCCATACGCCGACGGCCTGCGGCAGGATGAGCGCCCAACGGGTGTCTAGCATGCCGAGGTTCTGCACGACGAGATAGGTGGGGATGATGCCGCCGGCGAAGAGCATGGTGAAGATGACGAAGATCGTGATCCCGCGGCGCCCCCAGAAATCGGCGCGCGACAGCGGGTAGGCGATCGCCACCGTGAGCACGAGGCTGATCGCTGTGCCGGCGATCGTGTAGATCAATGAGTTGCCGAAGCCGGTGAGGATCGAGTTGTCGCTCAGCGCCCGCTGGTAGCCCTCGAGGGTGAAGTCGATGGGCCAGAAGGTGACCCGGCCGGATGAGACGGCCTGCGGATCGCTGAACGAACTTGCGACGATATAGATGAGGGGAAGGAGCACTACCAACAGGAACGTGGTCAGCAGGATGTAAACGCCGACCATGAAGACACGGTCGACAAGCGGGTCTTTGATGCGCGTGGGCTTCCGCCCGTTCGGGGGCTCCGGAACCCGCAGCTTGCGGGTTCTGGTCGGACGTTCTTCAAGGGTCGAGCTCACCATAATCCGTTTCCCGTCAGTCGCTTGACGACAGCATTCACGCCGAGCAGCAGGGCGAGGTTGATGATGCCGTTGAACAATCCGATAGCCGCCGCCTGACTGAAGTCCGCGCTCAGCAGGCCCACCTTGTACGTATAGGTGGCGATGATCTCGGATTGCGAGACGTTCAGGCTGTTCTGGAACAGGTAAGCCTTCTCGAACCCGATCGCCATCACGTTGCCCACACCCAGGACAAGGACGATCATCGCTGTCGGCAGGATGCCCGGGATGTCGACGTTGACGATCTTCTGCCACCGGCTCGCTCCATCGACGCGGGCCGCCTCGTACAGGGTGGGATCGATTCCGGCGAGAGCCGCGAGATAGATGACGGCGGAATAGCCCATCGTCTGCCAGACATCGGTGAAGACGTAGATGTGGCGGAAGTAGTCCGGGTTGCTGAGGAAGTCGATTGAACCGAGTCCGAAGAACTCTGTCACGTGCCCGGCGAGTCCGAGTCGGGGAGAGAGGAAGAGGATGGTCATCGACACCACGACGACCGTCGAGATGAAGTACGGCGCGTAGGTGACCATTTGCACGGTGCTCTTGAAGAACTTGAGCCGCACCTCGTTCAGCGCGAGCGCGAGAATGATCGGAATGGGGAAGCTCGCCAGCACCACGTAGGCCGACAGCAGGAATGTGTTTCGCAGCAGCGGCCAGAAGACCGGGTTGTTGAAGAAGCGCTCGAAGTGCTTCAGCCCGGCCCAGTCGCTGCCCCAGACACCATCGACGACGTTGTAGTCCTTGAACGCGATGATGGTGTTCGCCATTGGCACGTACTTGAAGACGATGAAGTAGGCGATCGGAACCAGGATCAGCAGGTACAGCTGCCAGTGCCGCCGCCAACTGCGCTTCAAGCCGCGCAAACCGCGCTCGTTGCCGCGGGCGCTGATCTTTCGGGTGACACCGCCCACGTCGAGGGCGATGCCGCCCGGCATCACCATGCGCACCTCGCGGGGCGGTAGTGCAGAGGAGAAACAGTGAAAGCGAAGCTCGTGAGCAACCTCATGTGGGATGTCATCCGGGTTCTCCTCTCTGCAACAGTGCAGGCTCACTTCACCGTAATCGTCTGATCAATATGTGTCAACGACTATGTTGATCTGGCTCAGTGCAGCAGCGTCTGGCGGCGGGGAGGTTCCAGCGACGCTAATTGATTGAATCTTTACCGGAACGCTTGCCCCTCATTGGGGCTGCGCGGTCTTAAGGCGATTCGGGTCCGGTTAGACGGGATTCACGGGCCCATCGAGCTGGGGGACGGTCCGCGTCCGCGTGCGCGGGGCGGCCCACTGCACGCCGTTAGCGATGACCCGCTGGATGTCGCGGTGGTGATAGACCTGCTCAGGGATCACGATCGGGTTGGGCACCCCCTCGGTGATCGGGTGCGAGACGTCAAACCGTCCACACCAGCTCCCCCTCGCCCGCGCTGCGCCACCGCATCGTCGCGGCGTCGTGCGCGGTATGCCCCCACCAGAGCAGCACATCGGTCTCATCGAGCGCCGCTTCGGTGAGACCGTGCTCCTCCTCCTGGAGCGTGGCGGTGCGCACCACAGCCTCCGGCAGGTGCCGTCGCAGGGCTGATGCGATCGTTCCGTGAATGCCATCCGGGTAAATTCGTATGACGTTCTCGTCGCGAGTTTCGTTGACGATTCATTCGAGATAAGGATGCCGAGGGCTGCTTTGACCATAAGACATCGCTACTTCACGCATCTGCCGTGGCTTCCTTGACTCAATGCCTCAACAGCTGCCCCGGGCCGGACACGCCATTTGGTAGAATCTTTGGGCGATTCGAGCCGAATAGCCCCATACACTGATCGCGTGGTAACCGACACCGGAGACTTCCCCGCAGGGTCGGGGTCGCGATCAGATCATGTAATCGACCACGTCATGCTGATGATCGGATCTGGCGAACTCAAGGCGGGCGACCGCTTGCCCATCGAGAAAGATCTAGCTGCCCAATTGGGCGTCTCGCGCGGCTCCCTCCGCGAGGCGGTGCGGTCGCTGGCAACCCTGGGTGTGCTCGAAACCCGACAGGGTGACGGTACTTACGTGACAAAGCTCGATTCCGGTTCGCTGTTGCGCCCGCTCGAGTTCTGGGCCCGCCTGCAGGAGGCGACGCAGTCCGCCGAACTCCTCGCGGTTCGTCGTGTGCTTGAGACCGAGTCCGCTGGGCTTGCGGCGGTGCGGCTCACCGACGACGAACTTGCCGAGTTGGAGGGCATCCTCGCCGACATCGACGTCGGACTGACCACGGGCAACCTCGCCCCCGAGGCGTTCATCGACGCGGATGCCGCCTTCCACCGCCGGATCGCGGTTGCCAGCGGCAACGCGGCGCTAGCGGCGCTCATCGACAGCCTCATGACCCGTACGTTGCGCGGCAGGCTCTGGCGCGCGATCACAGAGCGGGACTCTGTCGGTGAGGCGCACGCCGAACACCGCGCGATCCTCGCAGCCCTCCGCACGCGCGACGCAGAGCGGGCGCGCATCCGGATGGCCGCGCACCTCTTGGGCGTCGAGGTCTTCGCGGCTGAGCACCCGGTTGCGGTCGACGTGCCGTCGACCATGGAACCAGAGCTCGGCGGCTAGCCGACGAGCGCGCCCTCGCTGCTTCGCGCGAGCCAGTAGCTGCCCAGCGGGAACTGGTAGCGCTCGACACTCTCCACGTACAGTTCCGCGCTATAACCGGGCCGCGAGGGCAGCACATAGTGGCCGTTGGCGACGACCACCGGGTCGACGAAGTGCTCGTGCAGGTTGTCGACGTATTCGGTGAGGCGATTGTCGAGTGATCCGGAGACGGCGACGTAATCGAAAACCGACAGATGCTGCACGAGTTCGCACAGGCCGACGCCACCGGCGTGCGGGCACACCGGCACGCCGAACTTGTGCGCCATGAGGTAGACCGAGAGGATCTCGTTCACACTGGCCAGCCGGGCGGAGTCGAGCTGGCAGAAGTCGATCGCCCCAGCCTGGAACATCTGCTTGAACAGCACGCGGTTCATGCCGTGCTCGCCGGTCGCGACGCCGATCGGCGAGACTGCCTTGCGGATGGCGGCGTGACCGAGCACGTCGTCGGGGCTCGTCGGCTCTTCGATCCAGAGCGGTCGGAACTCGGCAAGGGAGTTGATCCAGTCGATCGCCTGCGGCACGTCCCACACCTGGTTGGCGTCGATCATGAGTTCGGCGTCCCATCCGATGACCTCGCGAGCGATCCGCAGGCGTCGCCGATCGTCCTCGAGGTCGGCGCCGACCTTGAGCTTGAAGTGGCGGTAACCCTCGTCGACCGCCTCCAGGAGGAGAGTGCGCAGCTTGTCGTCGGAATAACCCAGCCAGCCAGCGCTGGTCGTGTAGCAGGGGTAGCCGCCGCGGTCGGTGAGGTCGTCGATCCGCCGCTGCCGTGTAGGCTCTGCGGCGCGCAGCAGCTCGAGCGCCTCCTCCCGTGTGAGGGCGTCAGACAGATAGCGCAGGTCTGCGGCATCGACGAGCTGCTCCGGCGTCATGTCGACGAGCAGTCGCCAGAGCGGCACCCCTGCGCGGCGTGCGGCCATGTCCCACAGCGCGTTCATCACCGCGGCCATGGCCAGGTGCACGACGCCCTTCTCCGGTCCGAGCCAACGCAGTTGCGAGTCCGAGGCGAGTTCGCGGTAGATACCACCGAGATCATCCAAGAGCAGGTCCACGTCGCGGCCCACGAGCGGCAGCGCGCGCTGCCGGGCCGCTTCGACACACAGGTCATTGCCGCGCCCGATCGTGAACGTGAACCCGTGGCCGCGCAGATCGGAGTCAGTCTCCAGCACGACATACGCGGCGGAGTAGTCGCCGTCTTTATTCATCGCGTCAGACCCGTCAGCATCGAGCGAGGTCGGGAAACGCACATCATGCACACGAACACCAGTGATGACTGTCATCTATTGCTCATTCGTAGCGGTAGTTCTGAACCGAACGTGTTGCTGGTCGTGAGGGCCGACGAGCCAGTAGACGGACTTTCGTGCGGGGTCGCCGGCGGCGAATACGGGAGGTCGGTCTTCACGTATTGCGTTGCCAAAGCTGCCGGATTCTGCCCTTCGCGTAGGGGAAGTACGCGGTAGAGCAGGCTGTATGACCCTTTGGCCGGCGTGTTGCTGTACTTGTCCGGGCGCGTCAGCAGGTCCCAGTTGCCGCCTAGGAGGCCTTCCTGCGCAGCGTCTACGCGAACGACAGTCCGCCACGATTCCGGCACCTCGTGCCAGTGACGGTGTCCGGCCAGTTCATCTGGACTGTTCGGTTGGGCGTTGAGGTACATGCTTCCTCCAGCCACCAGCAGCACTCCCCTACCGGCATCGTCGGTGAGAGCAGCCCAGCGGGTGTCGGCCTTGTTCCCACTATCCTGTGGTCGGCTGTATCGGGTGACCTGATCCGCAACGAATCCCGAGTAGCGTCCGAAGAATGCTGAACCCCGCCGGTCAACGGTCGACTCCCACGGGCCACGGCCATACCATTCGATGGATGCGAACTCGGCCCGAAGCCCGAAGGTCGTCCCGACGACCTGCGGGTTGGGGGTGCCGGGCACCGGCTCGAATGTCGACAGCACATCCACCTGCCCGTTGCCGTAGATCGTGTAGACGATCGACTGGGGCGAAGTCGTGATGTGGTGGCTGGGACGGAACGGCATCGTGGTGGTAACGCTTCCGCGCACGGCTACCCGGACACCACCCGGGATAGACGACGATTCAATCTCGCTGATAGCCCAGTCTTCACCGACGCCGCGCCACGGTTGAGATGGCTCCGGGAGGGTCGCTCTGAATTCAGGTATCGACAGCTCCGGATCATTCGGGGCACGCCAGTAGTTCGGCATCAGGTCGCTTGCCAGCATTTCGCGGCCGTCATATCGCAAAGACGTCAGCCGGCCGGTGGAGCGGTCGACCCTGACCGCGTAGCCTTCGCCAGCGACCTCGATCATCTCCTCGGTCTGGCGCACTTGCGGCGAGGCCAGCTCCGCCGACGGAATGAGCGAGAGGGTGGGAGCAACGACGGGAAGTGCAACTTGTGCTCTGGCTACGACGTGGCCCGTTTCCGCCCAGGAAGTAGCAGCGTCGAGAACGATCGAGAGCTCCAGCCGGTATTCGGAACCGGCCCGCAGCTGCTCCGGCAGTGAGCACGGAAGTGTGATTTCCCCGCTTTGCAGCGGTCCTATGGAGAGCTGATAGCCAGGGATCGTTCCGCTTCTGATCGCATTTCCGTCCTCAGTGACCGCCCATTGCAGTCTGTGCCCATGCAAGCTCGTGAACAGATACTCGTTCGTGATCCCTATGATCCAGGTGTCTAGGTCTAAAAGGGTCATGCTCACTGGTTGGTAGGCCAGCTTGGCCTCCTCCAGCTTCGGTGTCGGTGTTCGGTCGGAAAGCAGCAGGCCACTCATGTGTGCGCCTTCTTCGTTGGGATCGTCGCCCCAATCGCCGCCGTAGGCGAGGAATTCCTCACCCGGCCGTCCCGGGATCTCCCACCACAGCCCCTTGTCGGCCCAGTCCCAAAGGAAGCCACCCAGCACCTGACCCGGGTTTTCGCGGATGGCCGCCCAATATTCATCTAAGTAGCCAGACGTGTTCCCCTGGCTGAACGCGTACTCGATGAGCAGGTAGGGCCTCGGATCACGGCCGGCGCGGTTGATCAGTGCGGCCACCGGCGGGTAGAAGTCACCGTCGAAATCGGAACTGTCCGAGGGGACGACCGGCGAGCCGGAGCCGGTTGCATCCTGATAGCTCACCGGGCGGGTCGGGTCGCACCCCTTGGCCCAGTCGTACATGGCCTTCAGATTTGAGCCGACTCCCGACTCGTTGCCGATCGACCAGGCGATCACGCACGCGTGGTTCTTGTCCCGGTCGACCATGTTCCGCATCCGCCACAGCAGGGGCGCCCGAAGTTCTGGGCGATCGCCCGGGATGTTCGGTCGCCCGTCAGCGTCGACGCGGTTGATGTGGGTCTCGTTGTTCGCCTCATCGAACACGTACAGTCCGTACTCGTCGGCGAGTTCATACCACCGCGGGTCGTTCGGATAGTGGGAGGTGCGGACGGCGTTGATGTTGTTCTGCTTCATCAGAGTGATATCAGCGATCATGTCGGCCGAGCTGAGGCTGCGACCGGTTCGCGGATTCCACTCGTGTCGGTTGACGCCTCGAAGAGAGATCGCCTGCCCATTGATCCGGTACACGCCGTCAACGATCTCGACTCGGCGGAAGCCGACGCGGGTAGATACGCGATCCACGGCCGACGCATTCGCGTCGCAGAGCTCGACGACCAGTGTGTACAACTCTGGGCGCTCAGCGGACCAGAGCCGAGGCGACACTACTGGCTCCGTAAGCGCCGCGGATACGTCTCGGCCGGGCGTCACCGGTTCAACCGGCGCGGATCGTGACCAGACTTCGACAGCCCCCGCATCCGTTCCGTCGAAGAGCGTCGCCCGGACTTGGAAGTCCTCCCCGGTGTGCGTGCCGGCGTAGTCGCGCACCTCGACGCTCAGCTCGAGAGCCGCCTCAGAGAAATCGTCAGCGAGCGAAGTTCTGACGGTGAAGTCCCGAATGAGGACCGGCGGGCGAGAGAGCAGAAGCACACTGCGGAAGATGCCCGAGAGCCGCACATTGTCCTGGTTCTCCAGGTAGGACCCTGTGGACCACCGGTACACCTCGACGGCCAGCACGTTGCGTCCGCTGTGTACGTACGGAGTCAGGTCGAATTCGCCACGGGTATAGCTGTCTTCGCGGTATCCGACGCGCTGGCCGTTGATCCAGACGTAGTACGCGGATTCCACGCCTTCGAACTGGATGAACGTTCGTCGGCCGGTCCAGCCGTCAGGGAGCTCGAATGTCGTCCGGTACTGTCCGACCGGGTTGTAGCGCGTTGGGGCGTGCGGGTAGTCGCCGGTGGGAGCGGGTTGTTCGTTCTTACCGTTCTCGCCGGTCCATGGCAGGACCGTGTTGACCCCGATCGGGTAGTCGTACCCGTGCAGTTGCCAGCTCGAGGGAACCGGGAGTAGGTCCCAGCCCGAATCGTCGGCGTTCTCGTCTGCGAAATCAGACAGCCGCGATTCTGGGTTCGGTGACCACCGGAACCTCCAGTCCCCGTCGAGGCTGACCCGGAAGAGCGATGCCGAGCGATCGGCCCGCACCGCCTGCGTCAGCGTGTCGTACGACACGAGAGTGGCATGAGCGGGTTCACTCCCCCACTCGTAGACGGCGGGGTCGTTCCAGTCAGGCGTCGCTTTCATTCTCTCCTCGAATCCGGTCACGTGCTCAGGTGTGGCCGCTCAGGCCGCTTTTCTCAGTCGAGTGGTTATGCAGGGTCGGGCGGTCGGGAAACGCACGTCAGGCACACGAACACCACTGATGACTGTCATCAATCGTCCCTTCGTGGTGGTCGATCGGAACCTAGATCATTCGATCTATCGCGCCATCTCGTCCCCCGACCACCAACCGCGCTCGGGTCCGCCGCGCGGAAAGACCGGCGGTCCGGGCGGCCGACTTCGCCGTTATGACGCCGAAATCGCGGCCCTCGCTGGCCTCGCGCGGCCGAATCGACGCGATGTCGCATGGTTCCACACGACCTCCTAAGATCAGATGTTTACACATGCTACCCGCGATGTTAGCGTGGCGGGAAATGTCGACAGGGAACAGGTCGGAATGAATCGTGAGCCATATCCGCACGAGTGGGAGTATCGGGATCGGTACACCGGCGACCCGAAGGACTTCGTGCCGGTCGTGCTCCCGCACGACGCTGTGCTCGCTTCGGGGCGCGTCGACGACCCGGCGCAGCTCGCGTCGGGATATTTCCCGGCCGGGGCCTGGGAGTATCGGACGCGGTTCACCGCTCCCGAGCAATGGCGAGACCGGCACGTCGTGCTGGAGTTCGAGGCGATCTACCGCTCGGCCGCCGTGTTCGTCAACGGTAATCTGGCCGCGCGCCAGCCCGCGGGCGCCACCGCGATCGTGGTAGACCTCGATCGACACCTCCGCTTCGGAGCGGAGAACGAAATCGTCGTCGAGGCCCGGGCGAATCGGGACGCGAGGTGGTACACCGGAGGCGGAATCATCCGGCCGGTGTACCTCGCGATAGCTCCGCGAGTGCACATTCCGCTGGATGGCGTCGCCGTGACGACGCCCGAGCACGACGGGGAGGCCTCGCTCGTGCAGGTCGTCACGACGGTGTGCAACCCCGAACTCGTTCCGGCGATGCGGCGACTGGAGACGAGCATCTTCGACCCATCGGGGGAGGTCGTGGGCGTCGACGCCATCAGGGTGAGCGTGCCCGCCGGGGGCACCGCGGAGGTCAGCCAGCGCATTCTCGTGATGGCACCACAGCGCTGGTCCGTCGATTCGCCCGCCCTCTACCGCGTCGACTCGACCCTCAGTTCGGTCAGCGACGACGGGCAGGTCGACCGCAGTCAGGTTCAGTTCGGCATCCGGTCGCTGCACCTCGACGCCGCGCGCGGCCTGCGCATCAATGGCAAACCGGTGAACCTGCGCGGGGCCTGCGTGCACGCCGACAACGGCGTGATCGGTGCCGCGACCTTCGACCGCGCAGAAGAACGCCGCGTCGAAATCCTGAAGTCAGCCGGCTTCAACGCGATCCGCAGCGCGCACCAACCGATGAGCCGCGGAATGCTCGATGCCTGCGACCGGCTCGGGATGCTCGTGATGGACGAGCTCACCGACGTGTGGACCCGGTCCAAGTCACCCGAAGATGGTGCCGACCAGTTCCTCGAACGATGGCAGGCCGACCTCAAGGCGATGGTGGCGAAGGATCGCAATCACCCGAGCGTCATCATCTATTCGATCGGCAACGAGATACCGGAGGCGGCGACCCGCTCGGGTGCCGAGTTGACCAGGAGCATGACGGCGGCGACCCGGCGACTGGATCCCACCCGGTACGTCACCGCGGCGGTCAACGGTGCCCTGTTCGTCATGCCCGGTCACGTCGACATCGAACCGGAACTGCTCGGCGGGGCGTCGCTGGACGAGGCCGAGGAGATCAATGGCCGCAAGCTGAGCCTCGAGGAGTGGATGAGCGCCCTCGCGGTCACCGAGGCGGTTACCGAGTTGACGGAGGAGGCCTACGGCGGCCCCGATATCGCCGGCATGAACTACCAGGACTCGCGCTATGCGCTGGACCACCGGCTGTACCCCAACCGCGTGATCGTCGGGTCGGAGACCTTCCCCACGCACATCGACAGGCTCTGGGCGCTGGTGCTCGAGCATTCCCATGTCATCGGCGACTTCACCTGGACGGGTTGGGACTATCTGGGCGAACCAGGCCTGGGTCGGATGCACTATCGCGATGATCCCGCGGGAGGCGGGCCGCTGGGTGCATACCCTTTCCTGACCTCCGGCGCCGGCGACATCGACATCACGGGCGAACGTCGCCCCGCGTCGTACTACCGGGAGATCGTGTTCGGGCTGCGGCGGGTGCCATACATCGTGGTGCGGCGGCCGCATACCCGGGGGAAGGCCATGAAGTCCGCTCCGTGGTCGTGGACGGACAGCATCTCGTCGTGGACATGGTCAGACGTCGGCACCGAGCCGCTGGAGGTTGAGGTCTACAGCGACGCGGCAGAGGTCGAGTTGTTCATCGATGGTCGATCGCTCGGACGACAGCCTGCGGGGCCCGGCCACCGCTACCGGGCGCTGTTTGCCGTCGAGTACACCGCGGGCAGCCTCGAGGCCGTCGCAATCCGCGAGGGGGTCGCCGCCGAGCGAACCGCCGTGCGGACGGCGGAGAGCAGGCGCCGGCTCGCACTGACCGCAGAGCGCACGGCACTACGTGGGGACGGTCGGGACCTGGCGTTCATTGTGGTCGAACTGGTCGATGCAGGCGGGGTCAGGGCTACCGACGGCGACGTTGAGGTCGAGGTGCGGGTCGACGGGCCGGGTGCGCTCCAGGGGTTCGGCAGTGCGGTCATGTCGACCGAGGAGTCGTTCGCGGATGCTCGGCACACGCTGCACGATGGGCGCGCGCTCGCCGTCGTCCGCCCGTCCGGGAGCGGGAGCATCACGGTGACAGCGACGGCGGCCGGGCTGGGTTCGACCTCGGTCGACCTCGTGGCGAACTGACGCTCAGCGCGCGCCGGCCAGCGCCGCCCGGACCCGATCCACGGAGCGCATGACTCGTCTCAGATCGACGTGAGGGGGACGGGCCTGGACCGCCCCGCCGTTGCCCCGAGATCGAGGCGTGCGCCCTCGACCGACGACCGCATCATGCTCTCCATGATCTCGAGCGCGTGGAAGGCAATCCCGGCATCCGCACGCGGCGCCTCACCGGCAGGAGTGCGATGGAAGTCGAGCAGGCCGAACCCGCGAGCGCTGTTCTCGTAGCCGGCCGAAATCGGCAGCTCCACCCAGTCTTCGCCGCGACGTTTGAGTGACGTGGTCCCCGAGAATTCATTGGGGTCGGGCACGAGCAGCGATCCCTCGACCCCGTGCACCTCGATCGGAAGAGTGCGTGTGCCCACGGTGTCGAAGCTCATCGTGAGGGTGGTGATCGCACCGTCGACGTGCTCCAGCAGCCCCGTGATGTGCGTGTCGGTGAGCACGGGCACCCGCTCGCCAGCCCGCGGACCGGATGCGATGACGCGCTCCGTCACCGGTCGGGACGAGGATGCCGAGACTCGCGCCACCGGGCCGAGCAACGTGATCAGCGCATGCAGGTAGTAGGGCCCCATGTCGTACAGCGGGCCGCCGCCGGGCGCGTAGTAGAAATCGGGATTCGGGTGCCACGCCTCGTGCCCGGGGATGGCCATCGTCGCGGTGGCCGCCACCGGTGGGCCGATCATCCCGTCATCGACGGCGCGACGCGCGGTCTGGATGCCCGTGCCGAGCACCGTGTCGGGTGCGCAGCCGACCCAGAGCCCACGCTGCTGCGCGAGGTCGAGCACTGACCGGGCCTCTGCCACGGTGACGGCCAGGGGCTTCTCGCCGTAGACGTGCTTTCCCGCCTCAAGCGACCGGGTGGCCACCTCGGCGTGCGCCATCGGAATGGTGAGGTTCAGCACCACGTCGACCTCGGGGTCGGCGAGGAGCTCGTCGACACTGCCGCCGGGCACCCCCTGCGCGGCACCCGTCTCGACCGCGCGTGCGAGATCCACGTCGGCGATGCGCACCAGGCGCACCTCGTCTTGGATGCGCTTCAGGGTGTCGAAGTACATCCGTGAGATGAAGCCGGCCCCGACCAGTCCCACCCGTAATGGTGTCCCGGCACCCTCATTCATCGACTCGCCCACAGCAGTCCCCTTTCTACGATCGTGCGCACAGACGGTTCCTCGAGTACGTTGAGCTTGTGGCCGGCGGTGCACACGAAGATGCGGCCGGTGCCCCAGAGGCGTGTCCACACCACGGGCGCGGTAAACGAGTTGTGCCAGGCGTCGAAGTCCCTGTGCACGATCTGCGTCGTCGCGAGAAGGTCGTTGTAGGCGTCGGAGAGCACCCAGTACTGCTCGGTGTGCAGGTCGAAATCGTCGAGTCCCTCGACGATGGGATGAGTGCGCTGCTCTGGGACGATCGAGACCCGGAAGTCGAGGTAGTTGTCGGACTGCTCGCCTAGCCGCTCCGCCGCTGGCACCGCGGCGTGGTGCGCGAACTGGCCACCGATCATCTGGAGGTAGTCGGCACTGTTGCGGTACGAGTCCGCGATGCCCCCATGCCACCCGGCCATGCCCGTCCCACGGACCACTGCGCCGACGAGACCGGCGAGTTCCGCATCCGCGATGGTATTCATCGTGTTCACCTGCACGATGAGGTCGGTCGCTCGCATCGTCTCCTCGTCCGCATAGACGCTCGTTCCCTCCTCAACGCGCACGTCGAAGTCATTGCGCTCGAGGAAGGGAATCACTGAATCGGTGGTCTGCACCGGCTCGTGACCTTCCCATCCACCGCGCACCACCAGTGCTCGCCTGCGTTCACCCATCGTGTGGTTCTCCTGATTTCGTTTGCGCAGTTGCGGACCGCGGGATGTGGGCCGTCACCGGACCCCTGGACAAATCCATCAGCACGGTCGTGCCGTCGGGGCCGGCCACCTCGACGAGATCGCCATCACGCGCTGCCGACGAACCGGGCGCGGCAAGCAGCGTCACGTCGAGACCGTCCTCATCCCAGTCGAGCCGCTCGACGACCACGCCGCCTCGCGATCGCACGCCGCGGATGGTGCCTCGACCCCAGGATTCCGGCAGGGCGGGAAGGAGGGACAGACGATTGGGCTGGGACTGCACGAGCATCTCGATCACCAGCGCCGGGAGCCCCCCGCTCGCGTCAACGTTGAAGATCGCTCCGCCATCGTGGGTGGACACCGCATTGGGACGCCAGAAGTCGCTCGCCAGCGACTCCACGCAGCGCCGAGCAGCGTCAGCGTCACGGAGTCGGGCGGCGGCGAGTCCGAGCCCAACCAGCCCAAACGCCATCTCCATCCGCCCCTCCCGGCCGCCCCACGGCCGCTCGTCGCGCCACGCGAGCTTGCGATGAATGGTCTCGCGCGCGGCCGCCCGCAGTTCAGGACTGGACGCCGCCGGGTCGTCCTCATACCAGAACGGGTAGAGCTGCGATGCATGCCGATGACCGAGCTCTTCCTCGAACGAGGGATTGAGCCACTCCGAGAATGTGCCGTCGGCGGCGACCCGGAAGGTCGGCAGTCCGTCCGCCAGGGAGCGCCACCGCTGGAGGTCGGCCTCAGCTCCCAGCCGGCCGGCGATGCGCGCGGCGATGCGCGCGGCATCTCGGAACGAAGCTACGTCCATCGTCGCGTCCGCCGCGATCGGATTCGGGCGATTGGCCGGGGTGTTCTCCGGTGAGTATGACGGTGCAAGGTGCAGCGTCCCATCCTCGCCGAGCTCGGCGACGGCGACCGCAAAGGCCATCACGTTCTGCGCGAGCGGCCAGGCGTAGGTTCGTAGTAGCTCGAGGTCGCCGGTAGCCGAAAACTGGTCCCAGGCCATCCGTAGCGCCCACGCGCCACCGGCCATCCAATAGAGGTGCGGGTACGCCGTCGCGAAGTGATTGGCATGGCCGTGCGAATCGAATCGAGCAGGCAGCAACCATCCCGGAGCTCCGAATACACGCTCGGCGTTGTCGGCGTAGTCCTCGACATGGCGGAAGATCGCGCGCAGGTACGAGGTGAACAGCTCCGGAGTGCCCGAGGAGACCAGCGACGCAACCCCGCCGTGCTGCACGTTGCCGTTCTGGGTCCAGTCGCCAGACCAGGCTGGTCGCCGGGTGCCCTGCCAGATTCCGACCAGCGTCGGCGGGAGCACGCCGGTTGATGAGATGATCGTGTGCCGTCCGGCGGCAAACGCGAGCTCGACCGCCGCGAGTGTCGCCGCCGGGTCTCCGGCCTTCGCCAGCTCGAGCACGGTGTCGTACGCGACGCTCTCGTCCACGCCGCTGTGCAGGTCGAGCGAGGACGCGCCGAACAGCGACTCATGCGACTCGCCCGTCGGCTCGGCGGAAGCGATGGTGCCGCCGAACAGCTCGATCGCTACCTGGAGCACGACGGCCGCGCCTCCCGCGGCCCGCAGACGCACGCCGCCAGGCGCCGCCTCGGCGTCGACTCCGCTCGGAAGGGTGAGGGTGAGCCGCGCATGGTCTGGTTGGGAGGGACTCGGCGGGTACTCACGAACGAACGAGCTGAGCGTGCTCTCATCGACCCGCACGTCGAGCGTCACTCGTGTTCCCTCGAACGACGCGACGGCCGGGTGCAGGTAGGCGTTGTAGTCGATGGCAGGATACTCGTTCTCGGCCCGGGCGTCGTCGCCCAAGCCGACGGCGAGAACCCCGGACAGTTCGGTGTCAGACGACAGCTCGATCGCGAAAGTTCCGCATGCCCGGTCGGGAACCAGCGCGATGCCGCTGCGACCACCGCCGGCGTCGGACCACGCGGTCTCGACCCGCCCGGTGGTGAAGTCGCCGGCGCGCCGATAGTCGCGCGTCGACTCGCTCGAGTCCGGAATCCAGTCGATCGCTGCGATGTAGACGAAGGGGTCCGTCCAGACCATGGCGCCGTCGTATCCGTCGGCGCGCGCTAGCTCGGCCGTGAGTTCGGCAGCGCCGTCCGAATCGCCGACGATCGCCGCCGCGCGAACCTCGGCGATGCGAGGCGCAATAGCTGGCGCCGGCTTGGCGGAGTTCACCGGGAGGAAGAATTCCTCGTGGCAGACGTGGACGGTGTGCCGCACAGGATCGCCAGAGAGTACGGCGCCGATCGTCCCGGTGCCCGCGACGAGTCCGTATTCCCAGTCGGGTGCAACGGAGGAACTCCAGAACCCTGTTCGCACGCTCACGATGCCCGCTCCTCAGTCGATCTTCAGCCTCGCTTCGATGCGGGCGGTATCCACTCTATCCAAAAGATCTAATGAATGATTCGCGGATCTGAGCCACATCGCGGCGTATCCGCACACCGACGGGCTTCCCCTTCTGTATGTCTGCCGATCTTGAGCGGATACATCGTATCTTTATCGGTGTTCGTTCCTTGGCGCAGTCTGCTACGTCGCGCTGGCCGTCCGCCACGACACCTGATCGCGCTCGCGCTGAGACAGATTGGGCGCTGACAAGGGAGTCGAGTGAAGCGTGTGGTCGTCGTCGTCACGTGGGCACTCGCCCTCGTGGCATCCCTGGTGCTCCTGTGGTTCGGCGCGTTCCGCGTGCTGGCACCGACCCAGATCGACTCCGCTCTCTGCGTCGGCGTCGACCTGCCCTGGTTCCTTGGGGGAGAGCTCGTGAACCTCACTGCCGTGGCAGTGGCGCTCGGCGCCCTCCGCGCCGGGTGGTGGAGCCCGCGGACTGCAACCGAAATCCGTGGGACTCGTGCTTCGTCCTACTTCGGTTCAGCCAGTAACGGCGCGCAGTGGAATCGGCGACGAGACGTACATGGCAACTCGACCTGGGGCCGGCAACCCGCTCACGCGCTCACTAGATCCGTTGGTGCACGTATCGCTACGGGGCGATGCTGCGACAGGCGGGTGGGGGCAAGGACGCACGATGCGGTGGTCGCCTTCCACCTCCCGATTTCGCCCAGCGGACCACGTGGTTGAGCGTGTCGGACACGTGACCCGCATTGTCACCGCGCTGCGGTCCGCCGACGGTTTGAGCCTTGAGCACACGCTGATCCACCGGACTGGGGAGAGCCACCTCAGGGTGGTGCCACCTCGCTCCTCGTGGAGGAGGGTGAACTACGGATCGACGGCCTTCGAGACTTTGAATGCGTTGTCGTACGGTTGACACCCCGCTAGGGCGCGATCTAAGCATATTCTTGGTGCACCCGGTCCGTCGCGGGTCTTCCCGAGGAATTGGCTATCACCGGGCACGGTTGTGGCATCCGAGTTCCCACGGGTGGCGCCGAACGGATCGGTGTAGAGCCGGTTGATCGAAGTCGCAGCCGGGGTGGCCGCCGTTCGGGATCGCTGCGATCGGGGTGCCGTGGTGGTCGGTGACCAGGGAGGTGACCCCGTTGCCGAGCCCGCGGTCGGTGCGTACCGCGACCGTTCCTCTGACGACGGCGACGCGCTAAGCAAGGAAAACTGACCCGGGCGATCATCGCCCTGGGTCGATAGAGCCGTGAACTCATAGCGCAGCAGGCTCCGCACAACGTTCAGACGCACCAGCAAATCTGAACGTATTCTGAAGTATGCTTTGATCCATGCCTGCCGCCACTCAATCTCGGTCGGGTCGGACCTTCCAGTCGTCCGACCTGAGCCGCCACGCACCGAAGGTCTTCGCCGCGGCGGAAGACCACCCCGTCGAAGTCACGCGCCGCGACGGCGAAGACCTGGTGCTCATGTCGAAACGCGAGGCAGACGCGCGAGAGCAGCTCCTCCAGTTCGCAGCACAGCTGATCGCGGTGGCCACGGACGAGCGCGGATCCCTTGCAGAACGGATGTCGAACAGCTTCCCCTGGATGCTCGCGCTCAGCGCCGAGGACCAGGTCCAGTGCGCAAAGGACCTTGTCGATGCCGCGCGCGCTTCCTTTGCGACCGGACAGCCACACCTTGCGGTCGCGGAACTGACCGCCTGGAAGGAAACGGCAACAGCCATCGCTGCCGGCTTGGGTCACGCCACGATTGAGTGGCTCGAGGACGGCGAACCGGTCGAACGTCCCTAAGCATGGCCAGAAACCTCAAGGTCGAACGACCCACCAAGAAGAGTGAGTACGAAATCCGATTCGCGAGCGCATCCGCGCAACGCGGCTGGAACGACCTCCGCGCCACGATCCGCGGCCCGCTCACGGACGCCTGGGACTTCCTGACACGCACCCCGTTGGCGAACACACCCACGAACTATCCCCTCCGAGGAGAACTCGGAATGATCATGCGCGACGGCGTCCGACACGAGCGCTGGCAGCACAAGCCGACGGCCAAGGGAGACGCACGAATCTGGTTCTACGTCGAAGGTCAAGTGGTCTACCTTGAGCAGGTTCACACCCACCACCCGAACGAAACCAAGTAGCGCATGCGTTGCCCCTCGTAGTCACTTAATAGTCACAATTTCGGCATCACGTTGGTTCACCCGGCTTCACGCCTCCCCGTGATTCCGGGGCTCGTGAGTGCTGGTGAAGCCGAGTGAACAACTACTGGATATCTTCAGCTTCCCAAGCTGATAGCGCGGGTTCGATTCCCGTCATCCGCTCTGATCAGGGGTTTTAGAGCTCCTCCAGCCCCGGTTTTCGATGGCAAAACGTGGCTTGTAGTCACTTATTCGCCACATTGTTCTCAAACTCACGGCCCGAGACAGCTCGTTTCTTGGAACTGAGGGGCCGACGATCGACTCGTGGCGCTGCTCACTTCCTGTTGAGTCAACCTCAAGCGCTGGAACACTCTCTAAGCCGATGCAGGGGACCAGCTCGGTGCGCCCAGCTCTCGGGAGACGTTCCTCGCGGCGTCACCAAGGTGGGTGAGCACGGACTTCTCGACGGGCCACTCCGTGGCCGGGACGACGACTGAGATTGCGGCGACGACACCCCCGGTTCCGTCACAGACCGGGGCGGCAACGGAGCTTTCTCCGATGACGGCCTCCTCCGCCTCGAACCCGAACGCGCCTCGCCGAATTCGCTCGAAATCCTCCTCGAGCTGTGTCGGATCGGTGATGGTGTAACCGGTCAGCGTCCCCAAGGGACGACTGAGCGCGTCCCGAGCATGATCGAGGTCGTAGGCCAGCAGCACCTTCCCCAGCGCGGAGGCATGGCTGGGAATCGTGACGCCGGTCTCGGGCATCTGTTCCGAGCCGTCGGGACGTCGATCGTGATGGATGACGAGCACTTCACCGAACAGCTCGACGCCGAGTCGCGAGGCGTACCCGGTGTTGCGCGAGAGGTCGTGCATCCAACGGATGGAGCGGGCCCGAACGTCGAGCGTGTCGAGGTAGACGCTCGAGAGCTTGACGAGCGCCGGCCCGAGGACGTAGCGGTTGCCCGCGCGTTCCTGGGCCACGAGTCCGTGCGACTGCAGCGACTTCACGATGCCGTGCACCGTGGACGGAGGCAGCTCGAGGGCGGCGGCCAGCTCGGAGATGCCCAGCCGGCGCGCGCCCTGCAGCAGCGAGAGGATCTTCGCCGCCCGGTCGATCGATTGGATCACTGCGTACTCCCTTTGCCCGCCGTCGCGCGTGCCATGCCCATTCTCGCGGAGTTCTTGACATCTCTTGGATGACGGTGCATTATTCGATATTACCGAATTGAGTTCGACAATGTCGAATGGAAGTCGGGAGTTTGCGTTCAACGAAGATCAGCAGTCGATCAAGTTCAAAGGAGAACAGCTACATGGACGAGAACAGAACCTGGCAGCGACTGGCCGCCGAATTCCTCGGCACAGCCTTCCTGGTGTTCATCGGCGTCGGATCGGTTCCGGCTGCTCTGATCATCAACGGCGACGCACCGTTCACGATGGCGAGTCTGGGGTTCATCTCTCTCGCCTTCGCCACCGTCGTCATCGCCACCGTCTACGTATTCGGGTACATCTCGGGCAACCACATCAATCCGGCCGTCACGATCGCTCTCGCTGTGACAGGGAAGTTCGCCTGGCGGGACGTTCCCGGGTACCTCGTCGCCCAGGTGCTCGGCGCGGTCGCCGGATCCTTCGCAATCGTCGGCAGCTTGGGGCCTCAGGCGAGCGAGGTCGGCCTCGGCGTCGCGTCGTACGGAGACATCCCTGTCTGGCAGGCTTTCACCGCAGAGTTCCTGGGCACGTTCATCCTGGTCTTCACTGTCTTCGGTGTGATCCACCGCAAGGCCGCCCCAGGTTTCGCCGGTGTCGTGATCGGCTTGGTCGTCTTCGCCGCGATCATCCCCATCGCACCTGCCACGGGCGCCTCGATCAACCCAGCGCGCACGTCAGGGCCGATGCTCGTGCAGCAATTCCTTGGCGGCACCGTGCACTGGGAACAGTGGCCCGTCTATGTGCTCGCCGAGCTCGCCGCGGGTGTCGCCGCCGGGCTGTTGTTCGGAGTGATCTCACGCACCAGGGCCGACCGCGCCATCCCCACCGAGGCACCGGTCGAAGAGGACGTTCGTGTCTGATGTCGAGGCCGGCGGGCGCTGGGATGACCTCCTCACCGTCGCAGACCTTACTGCCTGGATCGAGCGCTTCGATGACCTTACCGGCCGCCATCTCGCCTGGCTCACCGAGCTCGACACCGCGATCGGGGACGCCGATCACGGTGTCAACCTCGCACGGGGAACCACCGCACTGCGACAGCGGCTCCGAGATGACACTCCCGCCGACGCGGGCGAGTTGCTGAGCAAATGCGGAATGACGCTCGTCTCAACGGTCGGCGGGGCTGCCGGTGCTCTCTACGGGACGATGTTCGTCGAGATGGCGCGCCACATCGGTTCCGCCAGGGAACTCGATTCCTCAGCCCTGGCGGGAGCGTTTCGAGCCGGCCTCGCCGGTGTCGTCGCCTTGGGCCGCGCCGAGACCGGCGATAAGACGATGGTCGACGCCCTCACTCCGGCAATCGACGCATTGACGCATGCCGCGGCGAATCATGCACCGTTGCAGGATGCTCTGCGGTCAGCATCCAGCGCGGCCGCGAAAGGGCGGGACGCAACCATCCCGCTGATCGCCCGCAAGGGCCGCGCCAGCTACCTCGGCGAACGCAGCGCCGACCACCTCGACCCGGGGGCCGCATCCACGGCACTCCTATTCCAAGCCCTCACCTCCTCCACCGATACCCCCCATTCCGCAGTTGCAACGACAGGAGACACCATGACCACACTCACCACCACCACCACCACCCGCCGCCAGTTCGTCAACCGGCCCGACGACGTCATCGCGGAAGCCCTCGACGGCCTCGTGCGCACCTACCCGAAGCTCCTTGCTCTTGACGCCACCGCCAACGTGGTCTCACGGGCAACTCCCGCCGTCGGCAAGGTAGGCCTGGTATCCGGCGGGGGCTCCGGGCACGAGCCACTGCACGCCGGCTTCGTGGGCACCGGCATGCTCGACGCCGCCGTCTGTGGAGCCGTCTTCGCAAGCCCCACCTCCGAGCAGGTGCAGGCCGGCACCCGAATCGCTGACAGCGGCGCCGGAGTCGTGCACATCGTGAAGAACTACACGGGAGACGTCCTCAACTTCCAGATCGCGGCCGAGCTCGTCGGCGACGACGGCATCCCGATGGAGGCGGTCATCGTCGACGACGACCTCGCCTCCGACGGCGCAAGCGACGGCCCGGGTCGACGCGGAACCGCCGCCGTCGTGACCGTCGAGAAGATCTGCGGAGCCCTCGCGGAGGCCGGCGCCGACCTCGCCACCGTCGCCGCTCGCGGGCGTGACGTCGTCACCCGCTCCCGGAGTCTCGCCCTGGCGCTGGATGCTTGCGCCCATCCGGGTGAATCACGGGCCGCGTTCGAGCTCGCTCCCGACGAGGTCGAGTTCGGCGTCGGCATTCACGGCGAACGAGGCACCTCCCGTATCCCGTTCGCCTCGGCCGATGAACTCGTCGAGCAACTCGTTTCCCCACTGGCGGCGGATCTTGGGCTGAAGCGCGGTCAGTCGGTCGTCGCGATCGTGAACGGGCTGGGCGGCACGTACCCCCTCGAGCTCTCGATCATCGCCCGCCAGGTCTACCGACTGCTCGAGGACCGCGGCGTCACCATCGCCCGATCGCTCGTGGGCTCCTACGTCACCTCGCTCGACATGCACGGCGCGTCCATCACCCTGACCGGCGCCGACGACGAACTCGTTCGCGCCTGGGACGCCCCCGTCCGCACCCCCAACCTGACCTGGTAAGGAATGACCAGCACCATGACTATCTCCATCTCCGGCACGATCGCCTTCGATTGGATCACCCACTTCGCCGACAACTTCCACGCAGCGCAAGATCGGCTCACTGAGCTCGACCGGCTCGCCGGAGACGGCGACTTCGGAACGAACATCGCCTCCGCCCTGCGACGTGCCACCGACGCGCTCCCCGACCGCGAGATCGCGAGCTTCGCGACGGTCTTCGGCGCCACCTCGCGCGGCTTCCTCGCAACCGGCGGAACAAGCGGCCCTCTGTTCGGCATGTGGTTCCGAGACATCTCCCGGTCGGCCTCCCTCACCGGAGCAAGCGCCGCCGAACTCGCGGACGGCGTCGCGACCGGACTCGCCACCATCCAGGAACTCGGCGGAGCGAAGGTCGGCGACAACACCATGATCGACGCCCTGTCGCCCGCAGCCGATGCGCTCAGCGAGTCCGCTGGCCAGGGCGCGTCACTGCCGGCCGCATTCACCGCCGCAGCACTCGCAGCGCGAGCTGGTGCAGAATCCACTGCCGATCTTGTCGCATCTCGGGGCCGAGCCAGCTACGTCGGCGAACTCGCCAGGGGCGTGCTCGATCCCGGCGCGGTGACCATCGCCCTGATCTTCGAGTCAGGAGCGGCCGCCGTCGGCGCCCGGGAAGACCGGAAGCCACTCGAGTGGCTGGACTCGCTCATCGGCTAGCAGCGCTTCGCTTCCCGTCATCCCCTCCCGAGTCCGCCATCGTCGCCCATCTCGTGGAACCAGCGCGGGGTGGTCCCGGCCATGATCTCGGAGTACGGACGGCGGCGGTAGTCGCCGATCACGTCGCGGTGTCGGGTTTCCTTGAAGTGGAACCCGGTGACACGGTCGACGTACCGCTCGTAGAACTCGACCGGGTCGACCGAGGCGATGCAGTGCTGCGCGGTGTCGACGAAGAGGTTGACGAGTCCTGGGTCGGTGTTCGCGTAGAACAGCGACCCTCACCGGCGCCGATTCGAATGCTCTTCCAGGTCCGCTACTCATCTTGTCGACGGCACTCCTGACGGGTCTGGCGGCGTATTTGCCTTCGGCGTGGTGCTTGCCGCTACACACTGAGCCGATAACTCGGGCGGAGACCGACCCAAACCTTCGAGGAGGTCCGCGGCTGATCGCACCACTCGTGGCTCGGCTCGTAGTCACTTAATAGTCACAATTTCGGCATCACGTTGGTTCACCCGAGTTCACACTTCCCCGTGATTCCGGGGCTCGTGAGCCCTGGTGAAGCCCAGTGAACCACTACTGGATAACTTCAGCTTCCCAAGCTGATAGCGCGGGTTCGATTCCCGTCATCCGCTCTGACTGGGTGTCTACCGCTATCAGAAGCCCCCGCCGAGATCGGTTGGGCGCGGCGCCGTCACCTGCACCTTCGAACAACGGGCGCATTCAAAGTAGGGTTCCACGTCGGGTTCACGCCGGAGCACCCACTTGTGGAAACCGAGCCGGCACCAGATTGGCTTTCCATGCATGTCGCATCCCTTTGTCGCAGCACCGCGATCTGGTCAGAACACTACTCGCGCCCTCAACGCGTCCCAAGGGGGCTCCACCAGCTCTCGGGGCAAGCGATCGCTTCACATGAACGTGAGTCGATCGGCGATCAGGACGCCGGGCGGGCGTCGTTCGATTCGAGCGTCTCGATCGAGGCCCAGGATGACGGGAAGGTCGAGATGCGATACCGGCGACCCGCCGCGTCCATACGCTCGTAGTCACTTCCGAAGTCTCCGCTTAATCGCCACAAATTGGAGTTCACCTGGCTTCACAGGAACTCACCGAGCCGCCAAATCTAGCGAAAGTGAGGTGCAGTGAAGCGCTGTGAACCACCACTTGACAACTTCAGCTTCCCAACCGTCATCCGCTCTTCGGAAATTATGCCTGATCAGCGGCACTTTCGATCCTCGCACAAGCAGCCGCGATCTGCCGCCGATCGACTTGGTAGCCGTTTACTCACGGTTAAGGATTCAACTTGTTTTCATGAGTGGGCTCCGCTCAAGTTTGCGGAGCGGCCCACCGCCGCGCCGAAGGGCGCACGCTCAAAGAAATCCGCAAACGGCCTCGCGCAGTAGACACCCCTTCTGGGCTACCCGCCCACGTGGATCACCGGCCGGTCTGCTGGGTTCTTCTCGGCCTCCCGGATGATCTCCCGCACGACAGGGGCGGTGTCACCGCGCCCGAGAAGGAGGTAGCGGAACATATGCATGAGGGGGTTACCCTCGGACCACTCGAAGTAGGCGTGAGGGTAGACGCCCGCGGCATCGCGCATCGCCATCAGGATCGCCGCGATCGCGTTGGGTGCCGCCGGGCTGTCGGCCCGCAGCACGCGATGGCCGTCGACCTGGATACCCCTCACCTGCAGCACTTCCCGGAACTCGGATGGGTCGACGATGTGGATCTCGAGGAACATCACGTCGGCTGGGCCTGGGACCGGGTTGAGCCGACGCTGTGCTTTTTCCTTCTCGGCGTATTCGGCGGCGTCGCCGGTGCCGGGTCGGTTGGCAATCACGCTGAGCCGGCCGTCGTGGATCAGTGACTCCGTGATGAATCGGCGTGCAGTCTCATCGAACTCGATGCGCTCGGCGCGGATCTCCGTCGTCCTCGAGACCCGCGAGATCACCGACACGATGACGATGCCGACGATGAAGAGCGCCGAGATCGCGAGCCCGTCCGGCTTCTCGATCACGTTCTCCACGAGTGCATAACCCATGACCACCGTGAGGACGACGAATCCCACGATGGAGGGGATTCGACGCCGGCGAATCGCCGAGATCATGACGGCGACCGCCGCGGACACCATCATCGCCAGGATCCCCGTTGCATACGCGCCCGCCTGTGCGTCGACGTCGGCGTTGAACGCGACGGTGATGATCACGCTGATCGCGGTGTACACGAGCACGACAGGACGAACCGCGCGGCTCCATTCGGGCGCCATTCCGTATGTCGGCAGATAGCGGGGCACGATGTTGATCAGTCCCGCCATCGCGGATGCCCCGGCGAACCAGAGGATGAGCACGCTGCTGATGTCGTAGGCCGTTCCGAACGCGTCCCCGAAGAACCCGTGGGCGAGGTACGCGAGCGCGCGGCCGTTGGCCTCTCCGCCCGGCTCGAACTCCTCGGCGGGGATCAACAACGTCGTGACCACGCTGCTCGAGATCAGGTATGCACTCATGATGACGGCCGCTGTGGTGAGGAGCTTCTTGGTATTGCGGATCCGGGAGACGAGACGCTCTTGTGGTGTCTGACCTTTCGCGGCGACGAGGGGCATCATGCTGACACCGGTCTCGAAACCGGAGAGCCCGAGCACCAGCAGTGGAAACGCGAGGACGGCAGGAAGCACGATCCCGGAGAATCCTCCACCGCCGGCGGTCAGCGCGGCGAGCCAATCGTCAACCGGCACTGGATCGGTGAACACCACGAAGAGGCCCGCGAAGATCACGATCGCGTTCAGCCCGAGGAATACCGCAACGAGCGGGATCGCGACGTTCACCGCCTCAGTGAATCCGAGCAGGAACACCCCACCGAGCACGAGCAGCAGCACGATCGTGATGGCGACTGCTTGCCCCTTCAGCGCCTCGGGCATGAAGGGGTTCTCGATGAGGTGCACCGACGCATCCGCGGACGACAGCGTGATGGTGATGATCCACGACGTGGCAACGAAGCCGAGCAGAACGAGGACGAAGATCTTCCCCTGCCAGAACGGAAGCAGCCGCTCGAGCATCGCAACCGAACCCTGTCCGTTCGGACTCTCTTTCGCGACGCGGCGATACATCGGCAGCATGCCGAGCAGAGTCAAGGCCACGATCAGCAGCGTGGCCAATGGCGACAACGCCCCTGCCGCGAGCACGGCGATGGCGGGCAGGTAGGACAATGTGGAGAAGTAGTCGACACCCGTGAGGCACATCACCTTCCACCAAGAGTGCTGTTCGACGGTCGACTCCGTGCTCTCCGGGCCGACAGGCTGGACAGTGTGCTGGAACAGCCATCGAGAGAGCGACGTTCCCGGGCGGCTCACTGACGAACCCTGCACCGTGGCAGGGAACTCGAATTCCGTCCAATCACGCATGGACATCTCCTCTTGCAAAGCCGTCGGCGACGGACGATAAATCATTGCACCGTGGCAGAGACCGCACATATCCCGAGACTTGACCGTCGGCAACGCACCGGTCATCGAGGGTGCCCCATGGCTCTCGGTGCGTCAACGCAATCACAAGAGGTGCATCACATCACGCCCGATGACGAATACCAGGAGCCCGAGGACTGCCGCAACAACAAGCGCGCTGATCCACACGCGCTCCAGCACTTGCTCACGACTCGGCTCCGCTCCCATGCGAGGCGCGGCGAACCAGCGGATGAAAGCCACAATCCCCACCACGAGTGCCACGAGAGCGAGTACCCCGAGCGCCACCTCGAGACCTTGCATAAAGATAGCCACGTCGTCAGCGTACGCTCGCGGCGCGAACAGTCGTCGGCCGTGGAAGATCCCGTCCGGATGGTTTTGGAACCTTCCGATGCCGGTCGGCGTGGAGGTCTAGTGTTGCCCTGTGAGCATTCGGGTGGCCGTACGGCCCAGGCGACGGATGCCTGGGCGTCGCGCGGTTCGCCGGCCGGCGCGAGGGCTCAGCGATGGAGATGACGGGCATCGACCTGCTCACGATCTCCGACGGCGCGATCGCTGCGGTGCACCTGTTCTCGGAGGATGGCGCGGCTGAGGACGTGTTCTGGGGCACGGACTGAGGCTCACGCCTCGGGCTCGCCGCTCAGCTCATCCACCGCGCAGGCGAGCTGCACGAGGATGCTCGGCCCGCCGCCGTACTCCGACGTCGTGAGGGAGACCGTGCTGAGGACATCGCCCTCTGCCCCTTCTGCAGCGATGCCGTTGTCGGGCCGATACACCGTGAGGCCCCGCGTCGACCAGTACCGGTCGACGCGTTCGAAGAGCTCCTCATCAGGCGTCGACGACGCTTCGGTGGTCGCTGCGATCTGCGACGTGACGCCGGGGAATCCATCGGGATGCTCGCACCGACGGCGTTCGGGTGGATAGCTCGTGGCGATCGTGAGTCCGAGCTCCGCCGCGGTCGCCTCGACGAGCGCGAGCCCCTCTGCCTCCGCGGTGTCGATGTGGGGCGCGTTCAGTGACTCGTCGCGCTGCGGCCCTTCGTAGTCGGCGACGCGAGCGGTGAGGATGTCGCGGGCGTACGCCACCGCCTCGCCCGCGTCGATGAGATACGCGTCCTCCTCGATCGTCAGCACGACGAGCATGCCGCCGGGGCCCGACACCCGGCCGAGCGCCGGATAGCCGACGCGATCGTCGAGCGGCTCGAACGCCCCGTCGAAGTCGGGCTCGCGGAGCATCCCCTCCACCAGCTCGCTCCCTCCCGGCACGATGTAGAGCCGTCCGCCTTCGAGCGCGCACGCCACGACTCCGGCGCGCTCGACGATCACCCGGGTGAACTCGGGCAGCACGTCGGCGGGCATGCCTCCGGGTGGCGCCTTCGGTGCGATCCCGCTGCAGGTGGCTTCGCCGGTGACCACCGGCCAGTCGAGGCGCTCGGGCTCGGCCACTGCGACCGCCGCGAACGCGGGTTCGGCGACCGCGGCAAGCCGGTCGAGCATGAGCTCGTCATCGACCGCTGCGAATCGCGACACGCTGTTGAACGCGGGCCACTGCAGCCGCACCTGCATCCACACGCCCTCGACCGACGCGGCGACGACGCACTCGAACGCCCAGTCCCGGCACGCCGCGACCGCGTCGTAGCCCCCGATCGACCGCGATGACGCGATCGGCTCGCCGTCGACCCCTCGCACCGCGACGGCATCACCGTCGTACGGAAGCGCCTCGACCGAGAGGTAGCCCCAATCGCTCGTGAAGTCGACGGCGGGCGTGCCAGCGTTCCACGAGCAGCGGAGACCGCCGGCCGCCGGCAGGAGCATCGGGAACGGGTCGAACTCCAGCGGGGGCATCGCCGGCACGGGGCTGGGCTCAACGCCCGCGACGTCGGTGAGTGCCGCGGCGACGAGGTCGCCGGACGGCGCCAGCTCGTCGCAGCCCAGGAGGGCGGCCTGCGCGCTCGGTCCCTCGGCGGCGCCGGCGCAACCCGACAGGAGCAGCATCACGGCAACGGCGGCGGTCAGCGTTGGTCTCCGAGTCGGCACGAGTCGACCGTACGGGGTGGCGCGGGTCGCACACAATGCCGCTCCGCCACGTTGAGTTCCTCGAGGCGGCTCGCGCCCTGGAACGCTCGGGTCCTTCCAGCCTGAGAGGATCTGTCACCACCGGCTGGAGGTCTAGAGAGAGTTGTCCTCTGTCACGGACGAGCCGTAGCCGAAGCACGTCCGAGCGCTGGACGAGCGGCTAGCGACGAACTTGGCGGCGGGCGTTTGTCAGGACTGGAAGAACTCGTTCGCCCTGCGTGTGTAGAGCAGGACGATGCCGATCACCGCGAGGATGCCCGACGCGATCCCGGACCAGAGTTGCGCGTGCTGCGCGAAGATGACGAACAACGCCGAGATTAGGTTCAGGATGAAGACGATCGTGACCAGGATGCGCGCCCCGCTTCTCCCGCGAAGGAGGCCGAGGCTCACGACGATCGTGATGATTCCGAGCGCGAGCTGAATCAACCCGAACCACAAGGCAGCCGGTGCCATCAGAGCGGCGATGAGCAGCAGGATGCCAGCGATGATGTTGACGGCGCCTGAGATCCAGGCGATGACAGCGACGAGGGTGACCCCTCCTGGGCGAGCATGGGTCATGACGGAGCTTTCTGATCAGTTTCAGGTCCGCACACGGTCGCGTCGGGTTTGCCACACAGTAGCGGAGGACGAGCCCAGACGGATAGGGCAACCTCAGGTGGAAGCAGAAGATCATCGGCACATCGTCGCGTTCGTTGGCGGCGCCTCAGCTCCATGCTGGGACTCAGAACCGCGCCGTGATGCGAAAGCCGGAATGCCCGAGCTGCTCACTCGCTGCCTCGACGTCTTCCGCAGACTCGAGACAAGTTCTCTGGAAAGACCCAGAACCGGTCGTCTGACGCTCTGCTTGGCAGGTCCGCTGCGAGACGATGCCCGATCCGACTTGTCGTCGAGCGCCGAGCTGATTTGGTCAGTGGAGGCCCGCAATCACTTTGAGGCCATGACGTTGTACTACGAAGCACATGGGCTGGGGCGAGTACACAACCGACTTCCCCGGAATCGACAAGCAGCCGCATTCGGCGCGTGGATGGGAGTAGCTCATGGAGCCGCGAAATCTGGCGAAAGTAGGGCGCTGTGAAGTGCTGTGAACCACCACTTGACAACTTCAGCTTCCCAAGCTGATAGCGCGGGTTCGATTCCCGTCATCCGCCCTGATCAGGTCAGTTTTCTGGCAACAGGAAGCGCTACCGCTCGTAGTCGCGTTGACGGAGCTGCTGAGGAACCCCACTCACGATGTCGCGACCGCACACGTGGATCGGTCAGCGGGCCGCAGACGATTCCGCTACGACCGCCGCCCAGGTGGGGCCGCGTCGGAATTTGTGACTATTAGGTGACCACAAGGTCGGTTTGCAATCGGCACTCGCGGGCCTCGCAGGCGATGAAATGCCTGATCAGAGATGCGAAGAACGGTCTACACTGATCGTAGGTTTGCACCCTTCGTGCTTGCGGTACGCTCAGGGCGCAGCGCCAGGGGAGAACGCCATGGATGCCAGAGAGAATTCCGAGCCGCTGGGCGGCCCCACGTCCGGCCAGGTTAGAACCGGAGGGGCGACTGGGAGACCGGACCGCTGGGCCGCGGTGGCTGGTCTGGTGTTCACTGCCCTGGTTGTGGCCAGCTTCTTCATGCCCGATATACCCAGTAGCGACAGCCCGGCGGAGGACATCGCAGCCCAGCTTGCCGCGGACAACACCGCCCACCGGCTTTCGCTGCTGCTGGGATTCCTCGCGGACGTCGCCTTCCTGGTATTCCTGGCCGGCCTCTGGAGCAGGCTGCGCCGATGGGAGGGCCCGGCCGGGATGTTCGCTGCGCTGATCCTCGCCGCCGGCGCTGCCTTTGTCACACTCATGCTGATTTCGGGGGGCCTGCACCTGGCGCTCGTCCAGTACGCCTCCGGAGGCCAGCCCGACCCGGCGGTGCTTCCCGCCCTCACCGACCTCAACCAGTGGGTGGGTGCGGCCATTCTGCCCCCCAGTGTCGCGATGTTCCTCGGGGCGACGGTGGCCATCCTGACCACCCGGGCGCTACCGCGGTGGCTGGGCTGGCTGGCTGCCGCCACGGCCGTGCTGCAGCTCATTTCTCTCGCGGGAGTATTCCAGACCACCGTCGAGGGAGTGGTCGGCATCGCCGCTTTCAGCGGCTTCCTGCTCTTCTTGGTCTGGGTCCTGGCCACGAGCGTCGTGCTGCTGCTCCGGCCCGGCCAGCAGCCGGCCGGTGCATAACGGCACGAAAGGCCTGGAACCGCTGTCCGGGTCCGGGCCGGTGTTCATTGGCCGCGGCCGTTCAGTGCATGCGGAATCCCCGGCCCGTTCGCCCATGCCGGGCTGGGGATTCCGCCCTCAGTTTGAAACAGGACGCGACGTATCGGCAGCCTGCGCGAACGTCTCGATGAGGTGGCGCTGATTTTGGGTCTGCTTGTCGAAGGCGGGTGCTCGTCCGCCGTTTGACCATGAATGGGCATTCTGTTCGAATGAGCACGGCAGTTGTGCAGCTGGGTGGGATCGACACAGGGGAGAAGATCGATGAGGGCGGGGATCACGATCCTTCCGGAGTACCGCTGGGCCGAGGCGAAGCCGAGGTGGCAGGCGGCCGAGGCGTACGGCTTCGCCCACGCGTGGACGTTCGACCACCTCGGCTGGGGGCCGCTGGTCGGCGGCCCGTGGTTCGGCTCGGTGCCGACCTTGAGCGCGGCGGCACTGGCGACGTCGCGGATCGGGCTGGGCTTCATGGTGGCGTCGCCGAACTTCCGGCATCCGGTGTCGTTCGCGAGGGACGTCACGGCATTGGACGACCTGTCGGACGGCAGGTTGACGGTGGGCGTGGGTGCAGGCGGAGTGGATGGCTACGACGTGGACGTCTTCGGCGGCACCACGAAGGCCGCGAGCCCGTCGAGGCGGTACAAGGAGTTCGTGGAGTTGCTGGACGCGCTGCTGACCACAGACGGGGTCGACTACTCCGGCGAGTACTACACGGCCGCGGACGCCCGCAACGCCCCCGGCTGCGTCCAGCGTCCGCGCACCCCGTTCGTGCTCGCCGCGAACGGTCCGAAAGCGTTGGCGCTGACCGCCCGACACGGCCAGGGCTGGATCACCATCGGCACCGTCCACGACAGCCTGGACGGGTGGTGGAAGTCGCTGGCCGAGCTGTCGGCCCGGTTCGACGAGGCCCTGGCTGCCGAGTCCCGCGACCCGGCCACGGTGCGCCGCTTCCTCCAGACCGACGCCGCGCCGGTCTTCAGCCTGTCGAGCGTCGACGTCTACCGCGACTTCCTGGGCCGTGCCGCAGAACTGGGTTTCACCGACGTCCTGGCGCCATGGCCGCGGCACGAGGGCCCGTTCGCGGGTGACGAGGCGATCCTCGACACCGTGGCCACGGATGTCCTGCCGACCTTGTCCTGAGTCTTGTGCGACATGTCAGAGCTGATGCAGGAAGTCCGTGCGCTTGGGCGGGGCCGGCGTCACGAAGCTGAGCTTCAGCGCATAACCGTGCGGGTTCGGGCGGGCTCCGGGCAGTTCGACATAGAGCGCATCGAGCTCGCGACGCCAGACGAGTGGCTCGGCGACACCGAGCATCCGGATCTCGTCGATCTCTCTCGGCTCCACCTGGTGGCGGAGTCCGAGCGTCGTGAGCACGACCTCGTCGGTCTCCGGCCAGGCCACCGTCGACGCATAGAGGTACGAGCCGGTGACATCGTTGCGCACCGTGAATCGGTGGTCGTCGGATGAGAAGCTCGATGCTTCGCCGTCGACGAAGGACCCGCCCTTGACCTGGAGCGGCCCCTCGCCGGGCACTGCATACGGAACCGTGCCGTACACGGCCTCTCCGTAGACCGAGAGCCAGGCCCCGATCGCCTCGAGGATGGCGACTTCGGTCTCGGCGATCGTGCCGTCGGGCCTCGGCCCGATGTTCAGCAGCAGGTTGCCGTTCTTGGAGACGACGTCGAGCAGCTCACTGAGGAGCTCGACGACGCTCTTGTACACGTGACCCTCGGTCCAGCACCACGAACTGCGTGACACCGCCGAATCGTTCTGCCAGACGAACGGTTGAGCGACGCCCATCGCTCCTCGTTCGATGTCGTACACCGCACTGCCGTCGGCGAAGGCATCCCACTTGTAGTTGATGACCACCTCGCGACCCCACGCGGCGGCACTGTTGTAGTAATAGGCCGCGAGCTTGCGAAGATAGGGTTCGAACGCCGGGTTCTCGATCCACCAGTCGAACCACAACAGCTGTGGGCGATAGCGGTCGATGATCTCGACGGTGCGCAGCAGCCAGTCTTCGAGGTGCGCTCTCGATGGCTCGGTCTCCTCGCGCTGGGCCGGGCCGTAGAAGTCGCTGAACGCGGGGTCGCGCACGTCGGACTCGAACCTGGCTCCGCCGTTCATGAAGAACCAGTGCTCGGCGCGGTGAGAGGATCCACCGAAGGTCATCGACTGCTCGCGAACCGCGACGGCGAGGTCACCGAACACGTCGCGCCGCGGGCCGACGCGGCTCGCGTCCCAGCGCGTGCGATCGCTGCGGTACATGGCGAATCCGTCGTGGTGCTCGGCCACGGGAACCACGTACTGCGCGCCGGCCCGGCGGAACAGGGCCGCCCAGGCGTCGGGGTCGTAGTGGTTCATGTGGAACTGGGGAATGAAGTCCTTGTAGCCGAATTCCGAGTGCGGGCCATACGTCGTGCGGTGGTGCTCGAACTCCGCGGTGCCCTCGCGATACATGTTTCGCGAGTACCACTCGTCGCGGTATGCGGGAACCGAATAGACGCCCCAGTGGATGAAGATCCCGAACTTGGAATCGCCGAACCACTTCGCGGGGCGGTAGCCGCGCAGCGACTCCCAGGTGTCCTCGAAGGGGCCGTCGGCGATAACGGTATCAATTCGGGCAAGGGCGGCAGCATCGTCGTCGGGGACGACGCGCGGAGGAACCCAGGACTGATCCGGCATGGAGAAAGCTCCTTATGCTTGCGATGGGGAATCGGGAGATCGAGCAACCGTCTGATCAGCCGGCATGTAACGCTACAGAGTCCGACGGCGAGCTTCAACGGGCAACGACATGCTCCCGGAACGGCCTCGCAGGCACATCCGCGGTAACGAGCCCGACCTCCATTTGCGGAACCTGGGCGACGACCTCACCACGCGGATTGATGACGGATGTCGGCCCCCAGCCGACTCGCTCAGCGTCCCTAGCTCCCGTGACATCTGAAGACACCAGCCACATGCCGGTCTCCCGCGCGCGACGAGCGCGGACCACACTGTGTTCGTCCTTCCACAGCTCGGCGTTCGATCGCCGCATCATGTTCTGGGCGGGCAGAAGCAGGACATCTGCACCGCCCGCTGCCACGCGGTTGGCCGGCTCGCTGAAGTTGGCGTCGTGGCAGATGTTGATTCCGAACCTCACCCCGCGCAGATCGAACGTCGGATACTCGCGACCCGCGTCGAACAGTGACTCTCCCGCGGTGAGATGAGTTTTGCGGTACGCGCCGAGAAGCTCGCCTTCACGGACGACGACGGCAGTGTTCAGGATCCGCTGGCGATCACGCTCGATGATGCCGAAGACCAACGTTGGTGATACATCCCGCAGTCGACGAAGAACTTCCGCGAATTCAGGCGAATCGAGCCCCATTGCCGAACCCTCGACGTGAGCCCGCTCCACGAGATAGCCCTGGAGGAAGCACTCCGGGAACAGCACCAAGTCGACATCATCGGTCGCCGCGAGCGCCGCAAGACGACGGATGCACGCCAGAGCATCGTCAACGGAGCCAATGATCTCGGGCGTCTGACACGCCCCGACTCGAATCACTCCCACGCCCCGAGAACCCACCACCCGTCACAATATCGCGGCCACGTCCCCCGCGCTGGGACATCCGGCCGAGGCGCTTGAATCTCGGCTGCGGCAGGCGCACAGTGGAAGGAGTGAGGAGGTCCCATGCGCGACTGGATGGCTCACCCGGAGGTCATGCCGATCCTCTCCCCTGGCCGGCACCGTTCGCCGCTGCGCGGGGCCTGCTTCATGGAACTTGCGTCGTACCTCGCGGGGGAGCGCTGGAGCGACCATCCCGCATGTACGCACGGCACGCTCGCACATCTCGCACGCATGGTGAACGACCAGACGAGCGACGCCGGACGCGCCCGGCTCACGCCGCTCATCCCGACGGTCATCGGCCTGACGAGCGACGACCCGCTGCTCGATGTCCTGCTCGCCGTGCGAGCCGCCCACGCCGCCCTGCCGATCGCCGCTGAGGAGCGCCAGCGTTCGCAGGCGGTGGGCCTGCGCGTCGCCCTCACCGTCCTCGCGGAACGCGACCACGAGCTCGCCGCGGAATCGCGCGAACTGGCAAAGGCCGCCCTCCACGCCGCACCTGCCGCCGACGCCTGGGCCATCCGGTTCATCGAGGAAGTCGGTCCGGGCCGCCCGGGCATGACGGCGCGGCAGTGCCGGGACATCGTGACCGGCGCCGTCGATGGGATCGCACGGGCATGCGTCGCGGATCCCGACGATCGACTCGTCGCGCTGCTCACCTCCGCCGTGTCGGACACGGAGCGCTTCGTGGGCGCGAGGCGTGAGGCGGCGGAAGTCCGCGCCGAGGCGGGTGTGCCCGTCACCACCTAGGCACCTGCGGAAACGCACCCCGCGTGGTACGTTCAGCACCAACCAACGCTGGGGGGCGTGAGCGTGCGAGCAGCAGGCCGGGTGCGTCGGATGGTCGGCACGTTGATCGTGGCCGCCGCGATTGCGGCGTTGACCGGGTGCACATCACCCGCGCCGCCGGCTGTACCGCAGTCGACTGGCACGCCGATTCCGGTTCCCGCAGACAGCGCCGCGGTCGGACTGCCGAAGGACATGTACCTCCACCTCGGCGCTCCGACCGAGTGGTGGTGGAACATCGGGACGCTCCGGGCGGGCGACCGGGTGTTCGGCTTCGAGATCAACGCGGCCGCGTTCCCTGTCAACGGCTTTGCCTTCACACAGATCATGCTCACCGATGTGCAGAACGGGAAGCACTACCAGTCGACCACCGTCTACCTCCCCCCGAAGTCCTGGGACCCGCAACACTGGGCCGAGTCGGACCCGACGAAGAACTGGTTCGCCCGCCTCGGTGACCCGGCGAGCCAGCTCGGCGGCATCGTGGTCACCGACCCCGGCACCGGGTACACGAGCGCGCCGAAGGTGACGATCGCCGGCGGCGGCGGAACCGGTGCCTCCGCGATCGCCACGCTCGGCGCCGACGGCGGGGTGGGCGACGTCCTGGTGAGCGACCCCGGCGCGGGCTACACCTCGACGCCCGAGATCACGATCAGCGGCGACGGGACCCGGCGCGAAGGCCGTTGCCTACTCCTCGTACGTCGCGATGTCGGCGCCGGGGGACGACCCGACGCAGGGGCTGCGGGTGGAGGCACTCCTGGCGGACGAGGCGACGCTGACGCCGGTGCAGTTCGACCTGACGGAGACGCAACACGGCAGCCCGTTCATCGTTTTCGGCACCGGCGTGAACTCGGCCGATCATTCGCTCGATCTGCAGCACAAGAACTACTACTTCTCGCTCACTCACCTGCAGACGACCGGGACGATCACGCTCGACGGAGAGGAGATCCCCGTCACCGGCGAGACCTGGATGGACCACGAGTACGGCGTGTTCGGGGACTCGGCGAATCCGGTCAAGTGGAACCTCTCCGACCAGCAGCTCGACAACGGCTGGACGCTGTCGAACTACTTCCTCTCGAAGGCCGGCGAGGATCCTCCCGCGGATGTGGCGGTCCCGTCGTTCTCGACACTCCAGAGCCCTGACGGGCAGATGTACTACGTCGGGAGCACGATGACGCCGCTTGCGCCGTCGTGGACGAGCCCGGTCACCGGGGAGACGTACTACACGCGCATCCGGGTGCAGATCCCGCTCTTCGATGCGGACTTCACCGTGACGGCGGCGATCCCTGACCAGGAGTTCCCGGTCCAGGGCGCTCCCGTGTACGAGGGCATCGGCTCGGTGGACGGCACGTTCCAGGGCGAGCCCGTCACCGGCGACGGCTGGATCGAGCAGGCGCACTGAGTCGAGTTCGTGCGCACCGTCGAACGAGGCTGCTCAGCGGAGCATGCCGAACCAGGGCCCCCACAGCGCCAGGCCGGAAACTGTGAGCCACAGCATGATGGCCATCGGTACGAGCGCGAGGTAGCCGAGGACGAACGCGGTGATCGACAGGCCGCGCCCCGCGCCGCCGTGTCGACGGGCCTGCGCGAATCCCGTATGCCCGAGTGCGACCGCGAGCACGACGACGACCAGCCAGAGCGCGGGCGCGGCGATGAGGATCCCCTGGATCACCGCGAACACCATCGCGTCCGGAAGCGCCTTCCCGAGCGCGAAGGTAGCACAACCCGTGATCGCCAGCAGCCCGAACACGAACGCGGCGACCGCAGTGGGGGTCCGCCGCTCGCCGCTCGGCGCGATTCCCTCGAGAGTCGTCATGTGGGCACGATAGCCGATCGGCGCTGGAACGCTGCGATAATCGAGCCACCCGAGTTCACCCGCCTGCTGCGGGCGACGACGCTGGAGTCGTGATGATCAGAGAGCCGCGAAGTGCGTTCGTCGGTCGCCATCGCGAGTTGGAGACTCTCCAGTCGCTCCTCGACGCATCTTCGCTCGTGACCCTCACGGGCGTCGGCGGTGCAGGCAAGACCCGGCTCGCGATGCGCGCGGCGAACCGGTATTCGGAGCACGAGGGCATCGACTGCTGGTTCGTCCCACTCGAGTCCGTGCAGGACCCGCAACGCATGCCGCTCGCGGTGGTGCGCGCCCTTCCGCTCGCGGACCAATCGGGGCGCGATCCGCTCGAGGTCGTCGTCGCCGCACTTCGCGATACGCCTGCGATCCTCGTTCTCGACAATTGCGAGCAGATCATCGATGCTGCCGCCTCGTTCACCGACGAACTTCTGCTCGCGCTCCCGCAGCTCACCGTGCTCGCGACGAGCCGCCGTCCGCTCGAGCTCGACGGCGAGCTCGTCTACCCGGTGCCACCGCTTTCGTTGGAAGCGGCGTCGGAGGGGACATCCGATGCGGTGTCGCTCCTCGTGGCCCGGGCACGTGCCGCCGACGCCGCCTTCGAGCTCGGTCCGACGGAGGAGGCGTCCGCCGCCGAGCTGTGCCGCTCCCTCGATGGGCTGCCGCTCGCGATCGAACTTGCCGCGACGCGGCTGCGGACCCTCTCGATCGCGGAGCTTGCGAGCGGTCTCTCCTCCCGGTTCACCCTCCTTCGCAGCGGCTCTCGCAGCGCCGTCGGGCGTCAACGCACCCTGCGGGCGGTTGTCGACTGGAGCTACGAGCTGTGCTCGCCCGAGCAGCGGGAACTCTGGTGCGCGCTCGCGGTGTTCTCCGGCCCGTTCGAACTCGAGGCTGCCGCGGCGGTCGGAGGCTACACGATCAAGGACGTCGTCGACCCGCTCGACGAGCTGGTCGCGCAGTCCGTCGTCGAGGCGGATCATGAGACCGGTCGATTCCGGATGCTCGAGACGATCCGCGGCTACGGGCGCGAGCGCGCCGAGGAGGAGGGGCGGTTGCCGGTGCTGACCCGGCGCCACCTCGACCACTTCGCGGCCGTCGCGGCGAGTTCGCGCGTGGATTGGTATGGCCCGGGGCAGACCGCCGTCCTCGCGCGACTGCGCGCCGACCGGGCCGAACTGCAGGCCGCTCTCACCGTGGCCACCGCGGTCGACACGGACACGGCCCTCGCCCTGTTCTCCGATCTCTGCTACCACTGGGCGGTCGGCGGGTTCATCCCCGAGGGGCGCGGCTGGGCGACCCGCGTGCTCGCCCTGCCGGGAGGGTCCGCCACCCACCGGGTTCCAGCTCTCATCAACGCCGCTTGGCTGTGCCTGCTGCAGGGCGACCTCGTCGAAGCGGCGGGACGACTCGACGAGGCCGACAGCCAGACGCAGGGCGCCTCGTTCTCAGCAGACCGGGCGGCCACCATCCGCGTCGAGATCGACCGCTGGCGCGGCACACATGCGATGTTCTCGGGCCGGCCGCAGGATGCGGTAGGCCGATTCGAAGCGTCGATCCGCGCCGCTCAGGAGTGCGGCCACCCCGAGGAGGCCCTTCTCGCGCAGTTCCAGCTGACCACGGCGCTGAGCCATCTCCGCGAGCCCGAGGCGGCCCGTGCCGGGAGGGACGCCCTCGCCTACGCCGAATCCGTGCACGAGACCTGGATGCGCGCGCACGCGCTGTGGTCGCTCGGCCTCGCCGCGTTCGTCGAGCGTGACCTGGATGCAGCGGAGCGATTCGCGCGGGAGGCCATCGTGACCGATCGCGGTTTCGATGATCCCGTCGGCGAGTGCCTCATGCTCGAGGTGCTCAGCTGGGTCGACGCAGAGCGCGGCCTGGCGGACCGGGCCGCGATCCTCCTGGGGGCGACCGACGCCCGCTGGCGGCTCATCGGGTCGGCGATCACGGTGCATGGGCCGCAGCTCGCCGCGCATCACGATCGGTGCGTCGATGAACTCCGGCGGCGGCTCGGCCCGCAGCGGTACGACAAGCTCGTCGGTGCGGGCGGACACCTCGACTCCGACGAGGCCGTCGCGTTCGCCCTCGAGTCGAAGACCACGGTCGCCGGCGGGCTCAGCGCGCGTGAGCGCGACGTGGCGATGCGCATCCATCGCGGGATGAGCAATCGCGAGATCGCCGGGGAACTCGTGCTGTCGGTGCGCACCGTCGACACTCACGTGCAGCGCATCCTCGGCAAGCTCGGCTTCTCCTCGCGTGCTCAGATCGCGGCCTGGTACGAGGCGACGTTCGCGTCCACGTCGCCGATTACGTAGTCCTACGGATACCGCCTCGCGACGCGCGAAGGCACGCTGGGGAAACGACACCGACGTCCACCCAGCAGATGCGCAACGTCGGGCATCGCGAGAGCGAACCCGTGCGCATCCCGTCCGCAAAGGCATGGAATCCCGATGACTGCGCAACTCCGCCCTCGAATCATCCTCGTCCACGGCGCCTGGGTGGGCCCGTGGGAATTCGCCCCGCTCATCGAGATCCTGCGCGAGCGCGGCTGGGAGGTCGACGCGCTTGATCTTCCCTCGACCGGAAGTACCGAGAGCATGCTCCAGGATGCCGCGGCGATCACCGCCGCGATCGATCGCGCCGACGGGCCGGTCGTACTCGTCGCGCACTCCTACGGTGGCGTGCCCGTGACGGAGGCGGGCGATCACCCCGCGGTCGAGCGCATCGTGTACGTCGCGGCGTTCGCGCTCGACGCCGGTGAGAGCGTCATCTCCTCGGTCGGCGGCTCCCTCCCCGAGGCGTGGGGCATCGCCGACGGTCAGGTGACGATGGGCCGCAGCCGAGACGAGCGCGTCGACCTGATCGCCGCCGACATGCCCGCCGGAGTTCCGCGCGAGGCATCCGAGCAGCTCGCCGATCTGTTCCGGCCGCAGTCGCTGGCCTCGTTCGGCGACGAGGTCTCACGCGTCGCGTGGCGGGTGAAGCCTGCGACGTACATCCTCACCGAGAACGACGGCGTCGTCGCGCCCGAGTTCCAAGAGTCGCTCGCCCTGCGCAGCGGCGCCGAGATCGTGCGCATCCCGCACGGTCACGCGCCGTTCCAAGAGAACCCCGCCGGCTTCGCGGACCTGCTCGAGCGCGTCTCGGCGCTCTCGTCCGTCGCGAATTGACTGCGCCAGTCGGACAACCGAGCACCAGAACTCACGACTCACCCCATGACCGCATCCACCACTCAGAGGAGAGCAGGACGATGACCCTCACCGAAACCCAGACCCCCGCATCCACCACCGCTCCCCCACGCGGACGACTGTTCATCGGCGGGCAGTGGCGGGACGCCTCGGACGGCGGCCGCATGGACGTGATCGCCCCCGCGACCGGGAAGAAGCTCACCGAGGTCGCGAAAGCGACGACCGCCGATGTGGATGCCGCGGTCGCGGCCGCGCGCGCCGCGTTCGACTCGGGGGTGTGGTCGGGGTTGTCCAGTCGCGCACGAGCGCGCATCCTGCAGCGCGCCTACACGCTCATGCGCGAGCGCTCCGAGGAGCTCGCTCAGGCGGAGAGCTCGAACGTCGGCAAGCCGATCACCTTCGCCCGGGTCGTCGATGTCAACAATGCCGCTGAACTGTACGAGTACTACGCGAGCCTCGGGCACCACCTCGACGGCTCGGTGCGAGAGAGCACCGGCCAGACGCACGTCTATGTCAAGAACGAGCCGATCGGCGTCGTCGCGGCGATCACACCGTTCAACTTCCCGCTCATCCTGTCGAGCACGAAGATCGCCCCCGCACTCATCGCCGGCAACACGATCGTGCACAAGCCGGCGAGCGATACCCCTCTGAGTGCGCTGCTGATGGCGCAGATCCTGCAGGAGGCCGGCGTGCCGGACGGCGTCTTCAACGTCGTGACCGGCTCGGGCGCCGTGATCGGCGATCACCTCGTCGCGCATCCGGGCGTCGACAAGGTCGCTTTCACCGGCTCGACCGAGATCGGCGCGCACGCGGCGCAGCTCGCGGGCAGCACTCTCAAGCCGTTCACCGCGGAGCTCGGCGGCAACGCCGCCAACATCCTCTTCGCGGATGCCGACCTGAACACGGCGATGCACACCGTCATCGCCGCATTCGTCTTCAACACCGGGCAGTTCTGCATGGCGGGACCCCGGCTCCTCGTCGAACGTCCCATCTACGAGGTCGTGCTGGGCATCCTCGCCGAGGCGGTGCCGCAGGTGCCCTTCGGCGACATCACCAATCCCGAGACGGTGATCGGGCCGCTCGCGAGCGCGAACCAGCTCGAGAAGGTCTCGGCGATGGTCGACCGTGCCAAGGCGGACGGCGCCCGGGTGATCGCGGGAGGCGAGGAGTCCGAGCTCGACGGCTTCTACTTCCTTCCGACGGTGCTCGCCGACCTCGCCGGCGACGCCGAGGCTGTGGCGGAGGAGGTCTTCGGCCCCGTTCTCACCGTGCAGCCCTTCGACACCGAAGAGGAGGCGATCGAACTCGCGAACTCCACCCGCTACGGGCTCGCGAGCGGCATCCAGACCTCGGATCTCGCGAAGGCGCACCGCGTCGCCGCGCGGCTCGACGCGGGAATCACCTGGGTGAACGGCTGGGCCCTGCTCGACCCCGCCACTCCCTTCGGCGGGGTCAAGGCCTCGGGGTGGGGTCGCGAGGGGGGACCAGAGGCGATGGCCTCGTATCAGCGCTCGCACTCGATCGTGTTCAACCTCGAGCAGGGGACCGCCCAGTGACGGCGGGACGCGCCGCCGTCCTCGAGGCGCCGGGCGAACTGCTGGTCAGTGACGTCGAGTTCGCCGACCCCGGACCCGGAGAGGTGCTCGTCAAGCTCGTGGCCTCGGGCCTGTGCCACACCGACCTCGGCGTGATCGCCGGTGGGATCCCCTTCCCCTCGCCCGGGATCATCGGCCACGAGGGCGCCGGCATCGTCGACCGAGTCGGCGAGGGCGTGACGGGCCTCGCCGTCGGCGACAAGGTGCTGCTGAGCTTCACCTCATGCGGATCGTGCGAGGCGTGCGACTCGGCGCACCCGGCCTACTGCGAGACCTGGCTGCCGCGGAACCTCCTCGGGATGCTCCGCCCGGAGGGCTCTGCGGATGTCACGCGCGACGGCACGCCCGTCGCGAGCCACTTTTTCGGCCAGTCGTCGTTCGCCCAGTACGCGATCGCCGACGAGCGCTCAGCCGTGAAGGTCGACGCAGGGGCAGATCTCACGGTGCTCGCCCCGCTCGGCTGTGGGGTGCTCACCGGTTTCGGATCGATGTGGAACGTGCTCGATCCCGGCGAGAGCGACATCGTCGCGGTTTACGGGGCCGGCGCCGTCGGCCTGTCAGCGGTCATCGCGGCGGCGCAGCGGAATCCGTCCCAGCTGATCGCCATTGATCTCGTCGATGAGCGGCTGCGGCTCGCGGAGGAGTTCGGCGCGACGGCGACGATCAACGCAGCCAACGAGGACGTCGGCGCGCGGCTCGCCGCGCTCACCGGCGGTCGCGGCGTCAGCCTGAGCTTCGACACCACCGGCAACCCGAGGGTCGCGCGCGGAGCCCTCGATGCCGCATCGGTGCGCGGCACGGTGCTCGTGTGCGGCGCCCCGCCTCCCGGGACCGAGATCCCCGTCGACATCCAGGGAATCCTGTCGGGGAAGGTGCTGCGCGGGGTCACGATGGGCGACACGGACCCGGCGACGCTCATCCCGCTCCTCATCGAGCTGCACGCCGAGGGGAAGCTGCCGCTCGAGAGGCTCGAGAAGCGCTACCCGCTCGACGAGATCGGTCGCGCGGCGGACGACATGCACCGCGGCGTCACCGTCAAGCCGGTGATCGTGTTCTGAGCGCCGTCGGCGCGGCCGGCACGTGCGGCACGTTCATCCTTAAGCTGAGCGACGGCCCGGTGCACACCGCGGAGCACGACGGCCCGCTCACGCGCACTCACTCGCCGCGCGACATCCGCTGCGAGTCAGCGTTCGGGGCCGACGAGGCAGAATCCTCGAGCGACGAGCGTGCCGGCGATGTGCCGCGCGTACCACTCCGGCCAGTGCACGTCGTAGACGCCGCCGAGCACATCGGCCTCGTAGTCACCGTGTGGGCTCGCCGCGTCCCGCGCCGCCACGGCTGAGATCGTGGGCTTGGGCGGCGACCGGAATCATCGCCACCATGAGAGGCACGATGGCCGCCAAGAGCAGGGTCTGTCGTTTCATGGGGCCACTGTGGCCCGCGGGCCTCGGATGTCGCGCCCGGGAGGTGCCCGGGGTGGGCCCCGGGCATCCGCGCCCATCACGGGGCGACGTGCCTATCTGGCCGCGCGGTTCGAGAATCGCCCTGTACGACGGCCGCCGTCAGCGCCCGCCGAGGCGCGCCGAGATCTCCGCCCCAGTCGCGCGGGCTGCGGCCACCACGTCGTCGAGTTCGACGGCGCTGTACGACGTGCCGATGTACGGCACGGTGAGCGCCGCGACCGTGTCGCCTCTGCGATCGGTGATCGCCACCACGACGTCGGTGATGCCGGCCTGCAGCCGGTCGGGCCGGGTGAGGTAGCCGGCGGCGAGCTGCTCGGCGTCGCCCGACAAGAGCACAGCGGGCTCGGCGGCGGCAGCGGCATCCGTCGACCGCATCGAGAGCACCGCCCCGGTGGCCGTGCTCTCGAGCGGGAAGCGCGCGCCCACTCGCACCTGGTACCCGAAGTCGGCGGGCGACTCGGCCTGTGCGATGACGCGCACTGCGCCGGCGTCGTCGACGCTGAGGTTGCACGACTGGCGGATCTCGTCGGCGAGCGCGCGCATCGGCCCGGCGGCGAGCTGCACGAGGCCGCGCAACGGCGGGTGACGGTGAGCGAGGTCGAAGAGCGCCATCGAGAGCACGTAGCGCCCCGAGCCGTCGCGCGTGAGGTAGCCGCGGCGCTCGAGCGTCGCGAGCACCCGGTAGATCTGGCTGACGTTGCGGCCGACCGCCTCGGCGATCTCGGTCTGGGTGAGTCCGCCGGCCTCGCCCGCGAGGAGCTCGAGGATGTCGAGCGCCTTGTCGAGCGCGGGCGCCGAGTAGTCGGTCGCGCGGCCGGCACTGCGATCGGCAGCGTGTTCAGTCATGCGGATGCCTCCCCTCACGCCCTGCTCAGCGGTTCGCGCCGAGCGCCCGCACGAACAAGCGGGCGATCTCGCGCTCGAGGTCGTCGGGCACGGGCTGGGCGCCCGGCGCGAGCGACGCCGCCGCCGTGGCGACCCGCTCGAGCGAGAGCGACTGCAGCAGGAACCCGAGGTCCATCGCCTCGAGCGAGTTGCCCTTGGGCTCCCGGCCCGCGAGATTCACCATGCGTCCGCCGGCGAGCAGGATGAGCTCGCGTCCGTCGGGGAGGTCGATCTGCTCGATCGCCGCATCGAGCTCGGTGACCGCCGTCGAGCCGCGGTACAGCGCCTCGGTGTCGATCTCCCACGGGAAGTGGCCGGCGTTCGCCAGCACGGCGCCACTCGGCATCCGTTCGATGATCTCCTCGGTGATGATGCCGGGATGGCCGGTCGCCGTGATGAAGAACTCGCCCCACTCGGCGAGGTTGCCGAGCTCGTCGACGCGGTAACCGTCGAGCGCCGCCTCGAACGCCTTGATCTCGTCGATCTCGGCGACGGCCACGCGCCCGCCGAACGCCCTGAGGTACTGCGCGATTCCTCGCCCGCACCAGCCGTAGCCGGCGACCACGAACCGCCGCCCCGGGATCATCAGGTTCGTGATGCGCATGATGCTCTCGACGACCGACTGGCCGACGCCGTGCCGGTTCTCGCCGATGGCCTTCAACTGGCTGTCGTTGATGACGATCGTCGGGAACGGCACGCGGCCCGTGAGCTCGGTGCGCAGACGGATGCCGCCGCTCGTCGTCTCTTCGGTTCCGCCGATCACCGAGCCGGCCGCACCCGCGGCGACGATGCCCGCCACGAGGTCGGCGCCGTTGTCGAGCACGATGTCGGGTCGTGCCGCGACGACGGATGCCACGTTCGCCTCGTGCTCGGCCAGGGTGTCGTCGCGGCGTCCGAAGACGGTCATGCCGGCGTCACGCAGGTAGGCGACGACGTCGTCTTGCGTCGAGCCGTGGTTGCCGGTCGCGACGATCTCGGCTCCGCCGGCGGCGAGCACCTCGAGGAGCACCGCGGTCTTCGGCTCGAGGTGCAGCGACATGCCGACGCGGCGGCCGGCGAACGGCAGGCGTTCGGCGAACTCGCGACGGGTTGCGGCGAGGAGCGGCATCCGGGACCTGATCCATCTGGTGCGAGAGGCACCGCGCTCGAGGAGTTCGGACATGTCGGCCCACTTTCATATACGAATGCTGCTTTCGCATATGGTATCGCGGTCGAGCGACGCCCGGCAGATCGGCCTTCACGGTAGGTGCCGAAATCGACGTAATCCGGGACGGTCGGACGAGACCTCTTGCGCTGAGGGGCCGAGGTGTGAGAGCTTCGGGACTCTGATGTTGACGTCAACATCCCGAGATCGCGGCGCATCGACGCCCCGCGAAGATTGGAGACCGATGAGAAACCCAATGGGCATCGTCCTCGCGGCGGCCCTCCTCACGGCGGTGGCCGCCCCACTCCCCGCCGTCGCCGCTCCCTCGATCGGCCCCGGCGGTACGAGTGAGTTCCGCGGGGTCAACTGGGCCGACCCGCGCGACAACTATGCCGACGACGAGGTCGTGCCGTCCGGACTGGACACTGACGACGACTACCGGACCACCTACGCCAAGGCGTCGGACATCGTGCTGGAGTTCCGCAAGGAGGTGGGCGCCAACACCGTGCGGCTGCCCATCAACCCGTCGAGCGTCGGCACGGCATGGTGGGAGTCGTACCAAGGCGCGATCGACGCCGCCACGCGCCACGGCTTCAAGGTCATCCTGAGTTACTGGGAGGCCGACAACGCCAAGGACGGCCGAGCCGACGACCCGGCGGCGTTCGACGCCATGTGGGACACCGTGGTCGCGGAGTACGGCAAGAACCCCCTCGTGTACTTCGAGCCCATGAACGAGCCGTTCGGCTACACCCTCGACGAGTGGGTCTCCCTCACCTCGGGCTGGCTCGACGACCACAGCGACGTCCCGCGCAAGCGCGTGATCATCTCGGGCACCGGCTACAACGACGACGTCACGGGCGTCGGCGCGGCCGAAGAGCTCGAGGGCACGCTGCTGTCGCTGCACTTCTACGGCTTCTGGGCCGACCACACCACCGAGGAGGAGTGGAAGCAGAACCTCCTGCCCCGAATCGGCGAGTACGGCTGGCGCACCGTGGTCTCCGAGGCGGGTTCACCCATGACCACGGGCCTCAACTACGGCAACCACGAGGGCGACGTCTACACGTCGTACCTCGGCGCGCTCACCGAGGTGGCCCGCGACCAGGGCATCGGCCTCGTCTACTGGCCCGGCCTGCGCACGAACGACGCCTACACGCTCACTACCTTGAGCGCGGACGGCGAGCTCGAGGTGACCAACGAGTCGGGCCTGGCGCAGATCCAGTGGGGCTGGGGTCTCCTCAAGGAGGAGCAGCTCAACGACCTGCCCCCCGCCCCTCCCGGCGAGCCGCTCGTGAGCGTGAAGCACGGTGTGTGCGTCGACGTCCCGGGATTCTCGACCACGGCCGGTACCACCCTCGGGCTCTGGTACTGCAACGGCGGCGGGAACCAGTCGTTCAACTGGACGGCCGAGCGCGAGCTCTCCGTCTACGGCGACCTGTGCGTCGCGCCCGTCGACGGGGTCGCCGCCGGCAGCCGGCTCATGATCGCCGACTGCACGGGCACGCCCGACCAGCAGTGGGAGCTCAACGCCGACCTCACGATCAGCAGCGCCGCGGATGCCGGCCTGTGCCTCGCCACCCCGGAGAACGAGTGGGGCCCGGTGCTCGCACCATGCGACGCGACCGCCACCACCCAGCAGTGGACTCGCGGATAGCGGTCGGCTGCTACTGAAGCGCGCCTGTCTCCCTCACACGGGGAGGCAGGCGCGCGGCGCGCGCATGCGCTTCGAATCGGGCGGCGACGGCATTGCGGCGTCGTTCGAGGCCGGTCTGCGTCTCGGCTAGGTCGAAGAGACCCATCGTGAGTCGGTGCGCCATGGGTGGCTCGGTCGAATGGCGGTAGGTCCACTCGATCATGTCGAACAGGGGCCACCACGTGTAGCCCACGACGTCGACGCCGCTCGAGCGAATGCCCTCGATCGCGGCGAGCGACGACTCCAGCCACTCGATTCGTTCGGCAGGGCTTCCGGTCAAACACGTCTCGGTGACCATCACGGGCGCGCCATATCGGTCGGCGTACATGCGGAGCATCTCGGTCAGCCCCGCGGTGCCGTCGTCGCGCGTCGGCCGCGGATCGGCGAACCCTCCGCTGTGATGGACGCCCGCCTCGAAGACCTCGGTGGAATGCCGCGGGTAGTAGTTCACGCCCATGACATCTGGCCTGACCGCGTGGTCGGCGAACCAGGCGAGCTCGTCATCGCCGACGCCGTGCCCGGCGAGCAACGGTGCGAGGGGATGCTCGTCGCCGACGCGCCCCGTCACGAGATCCTCCACGAGGAACGCCTGTTCACTGAGTCGCCGTGCCTCCGCGCGATGTTCCGGCGCATCGATGTCGCCGACGTAGCGCAGCGAGGCATCGACGTGGACGAACGTGGCATCGGATTGCACGTCGGCAATGCCGCGCTGCGTCTCCACGAAGCCCCGCGCGAGCGCCGCCGACATGGCCACCAGCCCGGCCGGCCCGCGTCCATACGGTGGCCAGTAGCCGTACTCGCCGCAGAACAGCGCGTGGATCATCGGCTCGTTGACGGGCGTCCAGTCGGTCGCGACATCCGAATACCGCTCGGCCGCTCGCGTCGCGAACTCGGCGACGTGCTTCGAGTAGTCGGGATTCAGGAACTGGTCTTCGAGCCAGAGCGGCGTGCCGTAGTGCAGCAGGTCGACGATCGGGCGCACACCGAGCTCGCCGAAGCGCGCCATGACGCGGTCGGTCCAATCCCAATCCCAGATGCCCGGCGCCGGGCTGACCCGATGCCACGGGATGCCCCATCGGAGGAACTCAGCACCGACCGACTTCGCGAGCGCGAGATCGTCGTGCCACCGGTCGTAGTGCTCGGTGAGCTCGTACTCGTCGATCGGCCGCTCCCCCGCCCGTTCCTGCGGCACGAACGTGTTCTCGATGCCCGCACCGAAGTGCAGCCGGCCGTCATTCCACCACTGAGCTTTCGTCGTCACTTACTTCATTCCCGTCGTCGCGACGCTCTCGATGAAGCGTCGCTGGATCATCAAGAACATCACCGCGAGCGGCAGCACCGCGATGAGCGAGCCCGCCATCATCACGCCCTGCGGGATGATCCCGCCGGGCCCCGTCAGCAACGTGAGCCCCGAGGTGATGGTGCCCATCTCGGCGTCGGTCGTGAACACGAGCGGCCACAACAGGTCATTCCAGTTGTTGACGAACGTGAAGATGCCGAGGGTGAGCAGGGCGGGGACCGCATTGGGCAGGATGACACTGCGGAAGATCCGGAACTCACTCGCGCCATCGATCCGCGCCGCGTTGTCGAGGTCGCGTGGCAGCGAGAGGAAGAACTGCCGCAGGAAGAAGATGCCGAAGGCGTCGGCCGCGCGAGGTGCGATCAGTCCGGCGAACGTGTTGACCCACCCGAGGTCGGCGACGAGCTGGTATATCGGAATCAGCGTCGCCTGGAAGGGGATCATGAGGCTCGCGATGATCGCGATCAGGAGCACCCGGCTGCCGCGGAAGTCGATCCGGGCGAGCGCGTAGGCGGCGAGCGAGTCGAACACGAGCGCGAAGAGGGTGACTCCGCCGGCGAAGACCACGCTGTTCACGATCAGCCGGGCGAAGGGCAGTTCGTCGAAGATGCGCGCGAAGTTCTCGAGCGTCCACTCACCTGGCACGAGCGTCGGCGGGTAGGCGTTCACCTCGGCGATGGGCTTGAACGCCGTGAAGAGGATGATGGCGATCGGAAGGAGTGCGGCCGCGGCCGCGAGCAGCATGCCGAGCCCGAGGATGACGGATGCCGCGCGCACGCGACGCGGGCGACGGAGATCGGTCGCGGTCATTGGGTGTCCTGCTCTCGACGGCCGAAGAAGACGAACTGCACGAGACTCAGGAGCAGCGTGATCGCCAGCAGCACATACGACAGCGCCGAGGCGAAGCCGAGCTCGAGTTCGCGGAAGCCCGACTCGTAGATCTCCATGACGATCGTCTGGGTGGATCCGAACGGACCGCCGCCCGTCATGACGTAGATCTGGTCGAAGGCCTGTAGCGCGGCGATGAGGGCGATGATGAGCACGAAGGCGAAGGTGTTGCTCAGCATCGGCAGGGTGATGTGCACGAACCGCTGCCAGGCGTTCGCACCGTCGACGACGGCGGCCTCTCGCAGGCTTGCCGGGATCTCCTGAAGGCCCGCGAGGAAGATGACCATGTAGAAGCCGAAGTTCTTCCAGACCGCCACGAGGGCGACGGTCGGCATCGCGAGCGCAGGGTCCTGCAGCACGTTGCCGAGCTGGAGCCCGGCACCGCGCAGCCAGTAGTTGAGCAACCCGATCTGCGGATCGAGCAGGTACGACCAGGCGAACGCCGCCACCGCGAGCGACACCACGAACGGCAGGAACAGCGCCGTGCGGAATGCGCCGCGCAACGGCAGGCGCGGATGATTCAGGGCAAGCGCGAGCGCGAGCGCCACGATCACCGCGGTGGGCGTGAACAGCGTGGCGTAGAGCCCGGTGTTGCCGAGCGCCCGGAGCACCGCCGGGTCGGTGAAGACCGTCGCATAGTTCTCGAAGCCGACCCAGCTCTCACGGCCGAATCCGCTCGAGTCGGTGAACGAGAGCCGGAACGCCGAGAGCATCGGCCAGGCGACGAAGGCCCCGAGCAGAACGAGCGCCGGCGCGAGGAACAGCAGCGCGAGCAGGCTGCTCCGGGAGCGCCGGGGGCCGGCGCCACGGCCGCCGAGCGGGGCGGGCGGCCGGTATCGCGCCGCCGGCTTGTGCAGGGTGGTGGACATGGTTCTCCGTTCCGATCGGGTGGGGGCTGGCGCGGGGTTGCCGCCCCCACCCGGGATGCCGAACGCTCAGTCGGCCAGTGCGGCCTCGATCTCGGCTTGTGCGTCCGCCAGCAGCGTGCCTGGGTCATCGCCCGCGAGCGCTTTCTGCGTCGCCGTGTCCATGGCGGACAGCACGTCCACGCTCGCCGTCACGCCCGGCAGCAGCGGGCGGCCGGTCTCGGCGATCTCGGTGAGCGACGCGACGACGGGGTTCGACTCGACCGCGGAGGCGGGGATGTCTCCGCGCAGCGGCGGCCATCCCGAGCCGAGCGACCACTCCGTCGCGACCTCCTCGCTGAAGAAGTAGGAGAAGAACGCTTCGGCGCCTTCGACCTGGGCGTCGTCGGCCTGCGCGGTGATGCCCATGCCGACGCCGATCGCGCTCGCCGCCTGCGCCGCTGGGCCGGCCGGGATCGCGGCGATGCCGTAGTCGATGCCGCTCGCCTCGGAGATCGACGCCATCCACGGTCCGCCCACATGCATCGCCGCCTTGCCCGAGCTGAACAGCTCGTCGGCACCGATGCCGTCGAGCCCGGTCGGGGAGATCTTGCTCGTCGCGACGGCGGATGACCAGTACTCGAGCGTGGCCACGTTCTCGGGCGAGTCGATGACGGCCTCGCCGTCGGCGACGAGGTCGCCGCCGCCACCGTAGAAGAGGCTCGGCCAGAGACCGTTCGCGACGGTGGCGTGGTCGGGAAGGGCGAGCCCGTACTGCTCGGGAGTGCCGTCACCGTTCTCGTCAACGGTGAGCTGCGTGGCGACGGTCACCCATTCGTCCCACGTGGCGGGGAATTCAGTGATCCCGGCGGCGTCGAACAGCGTGCGGTTGTAGAACACCGAGAGGGGCACGAACCCGGTCGGCACGCCGAACTGGGTGCCATCTGCCGTCACCATGTCGATCGCAGCGGGCACGATCTCGGCGACGTTCTCGTCGTCGGCGTAGAGCTCGCCGAGGTCGACGAACGCGCCCTTGTCGGCGTAGACGGGCATGCGCTCGGCGGGCATCGCGACGATCTCGGGACCTTCCTCTGCCGAGAGTGCGGGAAGGAGCGTGTCGTCGATGACATCCCAGGTCTTCACCTCGGTCTCGACGACCACCTCTTCCTGCGAGGCGTTGAAGTCGTCGACGATCTGCTCGAGCACGTCGCCATCGGCTTCCGTGTAGCCGTGCCAGAAGGTGATCGTCGTCGGACCATCTGAAGCGGGCTGAGCCGGGGCGCATCCGGTCAGGGCAAGCGCCCCGGCCGACACCGCGGCAAGTAGTGCCGTTGCCGTCTTCCTCATCGAAGTTGCCTTTCTGTGGTGACGTCGTCGTCATCCCGCTCGACGTCGTCGGGTTGGGGGGCGCCCTGCGTTACGGGCGATGGGTAAACGTTGTAAGGTAAACGTTGTACCAGCATCTAAACCCAACCCGGCTCCAGTGTCAAGCGGTAGATACAACGTTGTACGCTTGCGTGGTGTCGAACGAGATCGGAGGACGAGTGAGTACGACGCTGCACGATGTCGCACATCACGCCGGCGTCTCCATCAAGACCGTCTCGAACGTCGTGAACGGGCTCGGCAGGGTCAGCGCGGCGACGCGCGAGCGGGTGCTCGCCTCGATCGCCCAGCTCGACTACCGACCCAACCTGTCCGCCCGCAGCCTGCGCTCCGGTCGAACGGGCGTCATCGGCCTCGCCATCCCCGAGCTGTCACTCGCCTACTTCGCGCAACTCGCAGATGCAGTGATCGAGGAGGCCGAGCGACGCGACCTCGTCGTCCTCATCGAGCAGACGCGTGGCGGCGACCGTGCCCGTGAACTCGAGCTCCTGCGCGGCCCGCGACGACAGCTCACCGATGGGCTCATCTTCAGCCCGTTCGGCATGACGGAGGAGGACACCGAGCTCCTCGACATCCGCTCGCCGCTCGTCCTGCTCGGCGAGCGGCTGCCCGGCGCGAACGCCGACCGCGTGACCATGCGCAATGTCGAGGCGGGCGCGGCGGCGACTGCGAGCCTGTTGAAGCTGGGGCGTGAGCGGGTTGCCGTCATCGGCGCGCATCTCGATGCACGCCTCGGTTCCGCCGTTCTCCGCTACGAGGGTTACGTGCAGGCGCTCCAGGAGCACGGCATCGAGCTGCGCGACGAGCTCGTCGTGGAGGTCGACCTCTGGCACCGCAGCAACGGCGCCAAGGCGATGCGCGAACTGCTCGCGCGGGGCGAGCCATTCGATGCGCTGTTCGCCATGAACGACGAACTCGCGCTCGGCGCCCTGCGGGTGCTGCAGGAAGATGGCATCGACGTGCCGACCGACGTCGCGCTCATCGGATTCGACAACGTCGACGATGGACGCTTTTCGCGACCGAGCCTCTCGACCGTCGACCCGGGTCGTTCTGAGATCGCTTCGATGGCGGTCGATCTGCTGCTCGAGCGTATCGGCGGCGCCACCACCGACGACGTTCCACCGCGCGAGCTGCAGTCGCCGTTCCGCATCATCGAACGCGAGTCGACCAGCGACGAATGAGATCGGTCGGTTCCGTCGTTCCGAACGCGTCGTCACGTCCCTGATGGCAGCGGATGCCGCGAGGCGGGGTTACTCGCACCCGCATGACTGACGAATCACCAGCGTCGCCGGCTGCACGAGACGCCGGGGGGCATCGACCTCTTTGTCGAGGACCTGCTCGACGGCGGTGGCGGCCATCTCCTGCACCGGTTGCTGCACGACCGTGAGTTGGGGATTGGTGAACTCGGATTCCTTCGTGCCGTCGAAGGCGACCACCGCGACGTCGCCCGGCACGGAGAGTCCCGACTCGTAGAGCGCGCGGTACAGGCCGATGGCCTGCAGATCGGAGCTGACGAAGACGGCACTCGGCCAGTTGGGACCGGCGAAGAGTCGAAGGCCGGCCCGGTAGCCACCCGCACGGGAAAACGCGTCGCGAGCGATCGGCCCGTCAGGCAGGCCCGCATCTCGAATGGCCTGGAGCCAGGCTGCCTCTCGGAGCTCGATGTCGGCGCCGCCGCTGCCACCGATGATGAGACCGATCGTGGTGTGACCGTGGCCTATCAGGTGCTGCACGCCCTCATAAGCTCCCTTGAATGCGTCGACGCCGACGCTGTTGAAGGTGTGCACCTCGCGGAACGTATTCAGCAGAATCGTGGGTATCCCGGTATCGGGAAGAGCTGCGACATCCGGGCGCGCCAAGACGCTCGTGATGATGATGCCGTCGACCTGCCGTGCTGCCATGTTGAGGATGTGCTGCCGCTCGACGGTCGCATCGCCCTCACTGTTGGCGAGGATCAGATCGAAGCCGCGTTTGGCCGCCGCGTCCCCCACGGCGAGCGCGAATTCCGCCCACAGCGGGTTGTCGATCTCGGGAAAGATGAACCCGAGAAGCCGTGTGCTTCCGGTTCGGAGGGCTCGCGCGCTGACATTGGGACGGTAGCCGAGCACGCGGATCGCGTTGCGGACGCGTTCTGCTGTGGCGGCGGCGACCGGCCGCGGTCCTTCGTTGACCACGTAGCTGACGACAGCGGTGCTCACCCCGGCATAGCGGGCAACGTCGGAGCGCGTGACTCGCTCGTGCGACGATGCACCGTTGGTCACGGCTTCACATACCTCTCAGCTTGCTTGTCGGTCGAGTGTATTCGACGCGTCAGCCGAGGCTGGGGCATCCCCGAAATCGGGGATCTCGAGGCGAGCGCCGCCCTGGAGAGCGGACTGGTGCGCGATGATGCCGGGCAGCGTGTACCGGGCAGCCACCCACGCGTTCACGGGAGGAAGGGTTCGATCGACGACGGCACGAACGAAGTCGTCGACGAGGAAGTGGTGGCTGCCTTCGTGCCCACTCGGAACGCCGTGATAAACCTCGGGGAGTCGATCGACGTCGTGGACTTCGGCGTAGCCCGACACGAACGCCTCCCGCAATTCGGGTGCGACGTTTGCAAGCGAGGGGTCGTCGAGGGACATCGTCGGCTTGGTCTCGATCTGGTCGCTGATGTCGAAGACATCGTGCTTGTCTTGCCACACGCTGACCGTGGCAAGCTGCTCGAAACTGGCCTCGGTGCCGAAGTACCGGAACCGGGACTCCCTGATCTGCGAGGGGTAGCCCACGCGCCGCATCTCGTTGATGCGCATGACGCCGCCGTTGTCGAGCTCGAACAGGGCGCTGGCGTTCGAGAAGTCGTTGTCGAACTGGCTGATCTCCTTGTCGAAGACTCCGTCGTTGCGGTCGTCTCGGACTCCGATGCAGCTGACACTCACCGCATGGCCCGGGATCGCACCCAGCACCCCACCGACCGAGTGGGTGGGATAGAGCATCGGCGGGTAGCTGGCGGTCTTCTTCCACTCGGCACCGCCGCTGTACTGGTAGGCGGAGTAGAACCCCAGGTCCATGTCGTGGACATAGTCACCCTCGGCATAGAAGATGCGGCCGAAAGCTCCCTCGGCGACCTTCTTCCTCGCGAAGACGGTGGCCGGGTTGTAGTGACTGGTCTCGCCCATCATGTAGGTCAGACCGGTCTCGCGTACCGCGTCGATGATCGCCGAGATCTCCTCTTGAGAGATCGCCATCGGGACAGCCGAGTACACATGCTTGCCGGCACGAAGCGCCTGGACGACGAGCGGTCCGTGCGTCCAGCGCTGAGTGAAGAGCGCGATCGCATCGACGTCGGAGGCAAGAAGTGCCTCGAAGTCGGCAACCGTGCCGTCCAACTCTTCACGGTCCACCAGCTCCGTTGCCCTCTCGGGCAGCAGATCCGTCACCATGACGGCGCTCACGTCGGGGTGCATCTTGAACAGCGTGGCGAACTGGGCGGCGAATTGCCCAGCTCCCACCACTCCGATGGAGATCATGTGAAGCCTTTCGAGGAGCGATTGCTCATGGATGCCCTGTGACGATGGACTTGGTCATTCTGACACCCTTGTCTACTCGTGACAACTTCTCGGTGTCCGCGATCCACTGAGAAGAACCGGCCGTTTGCAACCAGCACGCTACTCGCGTAGATGCATCCGCGCTCCACGACTCAGAGCATCACCGAGCTGAGCAGCAGGCTCGTCTCGCTGTTCTGCACGCCGTGGATCGACCGGATCGCGCCGAGCACCCGGTCGAAGTTCCCGAGACTGTCGGTCTGGATCTCCGCCACGAGGTCCCAGCTGCCGTTCGTGGTGTGCAGCGAGCGAATCTCGGGGATGCCCCGTAGGTGGCGGATGACGTCGGTCGTGGTGCGCCCCTCGACCTCGATGAGCGCGATCGCCCGCACCGAGTCGAGGTCGTCCTGCTCACGGATCACCGCGGAGAACCCGACGATGACACCCGAGGCGATGAGCCGATCGATCCGGCTGTTCACGGTGGCCCGCGTCACGTCGAGTTTGCGGGCAAGACTGGCGATCGGCTCCCGGGCATCGGCCCGTAAGGCCGCCAGGAGACGCCGGTCAAGGTCATCGAGCGGGATCGCCATGATCAGACCGTATAACACCCGCTTCACTTCTGCACATTTGACTGGGCGAAATGACGCACTCAGCACATTGCCGCTGCATATCGCGCACTCGTACCGTGAGAGCAACGAGCAGAGGAGGCACGTCGTTGAGCGTTCAGGCGCCGAGCGCGGTCGTGCTCATCCGCCCGCACCGATTCCGGCCGAACCCCGAGACTGCCGTCGACAACGCCTTCCAGTCGCTCGATCCCGGCCGTAGCGATGAGGAGATCGCACTCGCCGCTTATAACGAGGTGACGGCCGCGGCCGCGGCGCTCGAGAGCGCCGGCGTCGGCGTGCACCTCTTCGAGGACCCCGATGGCAGTCGCCCCGACAGCGTGTTCCCGAACAACTGGTTCTCGACGCATCCCGACGGTCGCGTCGCGACGTATCCGATGTTCACCCCGAATCGACGAGCCGAGCGACGGTGGGACGTCATCGAGTTCCTTGAGCGCGAGTACGTCGTCGGCGAGGTGGTGGACTACTCCGGACTCGAACGCGACGGCATCTTCCTCGAGGGCACCGGCGCAATGGTGCTCGACCACGTCAACAGAATCGCCTACGTGGCGCGGTCGCATCGGGCCGACCCGGTCGCGTTCGAGCGGTTCTGCGCGGACTTCGAGTACGAGCCGATGCTGTTCGACGCGGTCGACGAGCACGGCGTGCCGATCTATCACACGAATGTGATGATGGCCGTCGCGACCGATTTCGCCCTGGTCGGACTCGACCTGATCACTCCGGCAGAGCGCCGGGAGGAGGTTGCGAGCCGCCTTGCCGACTCGGGCCGGGAGGTCGTCGTGCTCAGCGCGGGCCAGGTGCACGAGTTCGCCGGCAATGCGATCGAGCTTCGCGGCTCGCGCGGGCGGATTCTCGCGATGTCTCGCCGGGCTGAGGCGAGCCTCACCACCGCCCAGCGCGAGATCATCGAGCGGAGCTGCCGGATCCTCGCCGTTGACGTCGAGACGATCGAACTCGCCGGCGGCTCCGTCCGCTGCATGATCGCCGGCATCCACCTCGATCGGCGGCCGAGGTCGCTGCGGCGCATGGATGAGGACTCTCCGCGGGGTTGGTGAGGTCGGCCGTGCTCAATGCGAGAACGGACCCCCGCCGATCGGCGAGGGTCCGTTCTCGAGTGCGTCAGGCGCGGGTCAGTGGCCCTCGACTCCAGCTCCGACGTCGACGCCGGCGTCGCCCCCGAGGTCGACGGCGCCGCCGACTCCTTCGACGGTCTCGAGGCCGGTCTGGCCCAGTTCTTCGACCTTCTCGACGCCGGTCTGGCCCAGCTCCTCGGCAGCATCGAGCGCAGCCTGGCGCTGCTCCTCAACCGTGCCGAGTCCGCTCTGAACCGCGTCTTCAGCGGCCTTCAGCGCGGCTTCCTCGTCGAGCTCGGCCTGCACCTCGGCGTCGAGCTTGACCTCCTGCGAAGTCTTCACGTCGACCTTCGTGTCGACGCCCGAGTCGGTCACCAGCTCGGCCGGAACCTGCCCGGTGACCTCGTTGAAGACCTCCTGGGCTGCGGTGGGCAGCACGCCGGTGGCGCCGGCCACGCCGGTGCCGGTGATACCCACTGCCGCCGCGGCACTCGCGCCGATTGCGATCTTCGCTGCCAGGCCGAGGCCGACAAATCCACTCAAAGACACTCTTCTTCTCCTTGTTCTCGGCGTCGACGCCACAGGCGCCAGCACCGAAGTCGATGCGGTCATTCCGTCTGCAGAAGTTGAGATCCTCTCCACCCTCTCGAGGTCGAGGCGAAGCGCCAACGCAGCCGATGGCTGAGGGGGCGCCTCGTAAGAGGCCTGCCGGAACATCGAAACGGCGTCTGCCACAGCGACGAGGTCTTGGCGTGCCTCGGGGGTCTCCCCGCGCAGCACGGCCGAAGCCTCTTCGTCTGTGATCCGGTGGTCTCTCATCTCACTCCCTGCTATCGCCGGATGCCGCCGTAGGGGTACGCCCTGCGGAGAACTTTTTTCGAAGTGACTGGAGCGCGCGTCGCTGCAGCGCCTTCACGGCGCCCGGGCGCTTGCCGAGGATCTCGGCAACCTGCTCGACGGTGAGGTCGGCGACGATGCGCAACACCATGACATTTCGCTGGTCGGGCGGGAGCCCGTCGAGCACCGCTCGCGCCGAGGCATCCGTGAGATTCTCGATCGCCTCGTGCTCTGCGCTGGGGCTTCGACGCGCGTCGAGCTCGTCGCTCCACTCGACGTCGTGGCCGCGCTTCGACCGCTTGCGCAGCTCGTCGACGAGCCGCCGATACGCGATCGTGAACACGAACGTGCGGAATTCCGCCTCGCCTCCGCGGAAGCGGTCGAGCTGGTCGAAGACCGCGAGGAACACCTCGCTCGTCAGGTCTTCGGGCTCGTACGACCCGCGAGCCCTGAGGAAGGCGGTGACCGCTGGGGCATGGTCGACCCACAGATTCGTGCACGCCCACGACGCACCCGACTGGGCTGCAAGGAGCACCGCTGGGAAGGCGTCGGCATTGATGCCCTTGCCGGGGACCGAACGGGATGAGGGCATGCGGCGGAGGTTTGAGCGGGGGAGTGCGCCCTCAATTTCAGCCATGACCAGAGAGCATAGGACAGCGAGACTCCACGCGATCTGATCATCCACAATGATCGAGACTCCGCCAATGCCTATGCCGACGGCGGAATATGGATGCCGAGGTGGGTACGCCGCGCCTGCATGGTCGGCTGGTGGACGACCCCGATGCGATCGCCGCGAGCCTTCACGACGGCGCCGCCACGACGGTCACGTCGCACGATCAGGTCGAAGGTGGAGCTTCCGAGCCGAAGGCCCTCGAGGGTGAGGTCGGGGAGCCAGGGCGGCAGGTGCGGGTCGACGAGGAGGGTCCGCAAGGTCACCACCGGCCGCATCATGAGCAAGGCCTGCACGAGGGCGACGATCGCGCTGGCCGACCAGGCCTGCGGCGAGCACGCGTATGGATAGACGCCGGGGTACGGATGCGCATCGTCCCGCGGGAGACCGGAGATCACCTCGGGCAGGCGGTGCCCCTCGAACAGCGCGGCCGCGCCGAACGTGGCTTCGGCGAGGAGGTGCAGCTGGTCCCAGCATCCGTATCGTGCCAGGCCGAGGGCGCACGTGCCGGCCTCAACGGGCCACACGCTGCCCCGGTGATAGCTGAACGGGTCGTATGCAGGGTGGTCCGCCGAGAGCGTTCGGATTCCCCAGCCGCTGAACATGTCGGGCGCCAGGAGCCGTCGCGCGACGGTCGGCGCAAACCGGGTGGGGACGATGCCGGTGGCCAGCAGTTGGCCGTCGTTCGAGTTGACCGATCTCACCTGCTGCTTGTCGGGGCCGAGCGCCAGTGCGTAGCATCCGTGCTCGGGCATCCAGTACTCGTCGTGGAACCGGCGTCGGAGGCGGGCGGCACGAGCGGTCAGGTCGACGGCATATGCACGGTCTCCTGCGGCGCCGAAGGCCAGTGCGCCGTAGCGAAGCGCGGCATAGTGATAGCCCTGCAGCTCGCTCGTGGCAAGCGGATTGTCGACGACGTGCCCACGTTCATCGACGATCGCGGTGTCCGAGTCCTTCCAGCCCTGGTTCTTGACGCCGCCCTCGGATCGCGTCTCGTACTCGATGAATCCGTCGCCATCGGGGTCTGCGTAGCGGGCGAGCCATTGGAGTGCCTGCCGCGCCACCGGGAGCAACCGGCGGACGGTGTCGAGGTCGCCGGTCCACGCGAGGTACTGGCCGAGGAAGATGAGGAAGTCGGGCGTCGTGGACATGTCGCCGTAGTAGCCGGTGAACGGATCGAGACCGAGCTTCGACAGCGGGCCGTGTCGCGCCTGGTGCAACATCTTCCCCGGCTCCTCGTCGCGCCAGTCGTCGATGCGCCGTCCGATGTGTGCCGCGTTGAGCAGCAGCGAATCGCGCAGCATGGTCGGACCGGCCAGCAACGCCTGCCAGCTCGTGGTGAGCGTGTCGCGACCGAAGATCTGCTGGTAGACGGGCAGTCCTGCGATGGGTGCGGCGGGGCCGGGCGGCTCGCCGAGGGGCAAGCAGGACAGATCGCCCACGGCCGTCTGCCACGCGGTGGCGACATCGATGTTGGTGGACCGCAGCGTGGCCAATTCGTTCCACAGTACGGTGCGGGCCTGCGCAGCCGGATCGTCCGGTTCGGCGTACGTGGCCGGTGGCGCGCGGTATCTGGTGCCGTCGATGAGCGGTTCCGTCACCAGGTCGAGAACGGTGGTGTCGCCGGGGGCGACCGCAAGCTCGAGGGTGAGCACGCCATCCTGGTCTGCAACGGCGACGGATGTCTCGACGGTGGTCTCAACGGCCAGCTCGAGGCCCTCATGCTCATAGTCGAGCCGCAAGGTCTTGCGCTCGGCATCCCACGCCCGGCTCACCGCGCCGCGCTGGCGTCGTTGCCCTCGCTCGGCTTCCTCGGTGTCGGCGAAATCGGCATCGAGCTCGATGCGCAGCTGGAAGCGGTGCTCGACGTCGGAGTAGCTCCGTACCCGAATCCGGGTGCGAAGGCCCTCGCCGAGGAATCGATCCAGCATCAGGTAGGCGCCGCGGCGCGGCAGGGTGTCGCCGTCGACGAGTCTCGCGTACGAGAGCTGCGCGTGCGCGCCCACCTTGGCCGTGCTGAACGCCCTCGGCTCCTGACCGTTCACGGTGATGCGTTCCCGGCTGAGCACGCGGGTATTGCGAGCGTAGAACCCCTCCGGGTCGACGCCGGCGACGGCGCCGTGCACGTCGGTGATCAGCACGTTCCATCCGCTCGACACATAAAGCAGGTCTGGCCGGACTCGGAGATCCCGAACCCGGTTCATCGGCGACCACCGGGCGCGACGAAGCATGACCGCCGCCATGGTGAAGCCGACCATGACGGCGGCGCGGGTGGCGGCCGGATGCGGCGCGAAGACCCTCGTGTAGACACTCGTGGACTTCGATCGCTGTCCGAACTCGCCGGTCGTGCTGCCCGGCCCCGTGCTCGGGGTGAAGAGATTGTCGACGCCCTCATCGGGACGATCGGTGCGCTGGCCGGCGACGGCGTCACCCGGTCCGCTCAAGTACCAGTCGGTGAGCCGAGGGCTGATGCGCTGGCCGATCGTGAGCAATCGGCCGGCGAAACCCGCATAGACCTCACGCACCGGATGGTCTGCCGCCATCACGATCGCCTCGGCGACCACGGACGGCTCGTAGATCCGCCCCACCGGCTTGGGCTTCACCCCGATCTTGGAGCGAGCGTGGGTGAACAACGGAGTGTTGATCGACGACGGCAGCACGTCCACCACCCGGACAGACGATCCTGCGGCCCGCAGCTCCATCCGAAGGGCTTCCCCGAAGCCGTCGACGCCATGCTTGGCCGCGCAGTAGGCGGCCTGCAGCGGGATCGCACGTTCGGCGAGCGCGGAGGAGACGTTGATGAGGCATCCGCCGGACTCGCGAAGGTAGGGAAGTGCAGCTTTCATGCCGTAGATCTGGCCCATCAGATTGACCTCGACGACTCGATGGAGTTCTTCGGCCTCCATCTGCTCGACGGTGCCGTACGTGGAGACGGCGGCGTTGTTCACCCACGTGTCGATGCGACCGAAACGCTCGGCGGCGTGCTTCGCAAGCGCGGCCACCTGGTCGAAGTCGCTCACGTCGGTGACGACGGGCAGGGCCTCACCGCCGATCCGGCGTATCTCGGCGGCAAGCGTCTCCAACGCCTCGTGATTGCGCGCGGCAGCCACGACACGCGCGCCCCGGCGTCCGAATTCGAGCGCCGTCTCGCGGCCGATACCGGATGACGCACCGGTGATGACGATGACGTGTGATGAACCGTTCATGCGCGACAGCCTCCGTCCATCCAGCCGGACGACATGCACGCTACGCCGCGGGCGTCCACGCCGCGGCCCCTTGACAAGGGCTGAGCCACCCCGTGGACAATTGAAGAGCACGACCGGGTTGTGGAACGCGCAAGTACTCCTCGTCCGCCGAACGGCGCTCGAACGAAGGGGGAATCGTGGACGACTTCACTCGACTCCATCTGGCCAAGCATCCGCGCACTGTGCTGGCCGGGCCGTACGGCCATCCCTTCCATCCGATCCTCGTCACCATCCCGATCGGCACCTGGATCGCGAGCGTCGTGTTCGACGGCATCGGCCTGATCGTGGATGACCCGACGCCCTTCGCACTCGGCGCGCAGGTGCTGATCGCCATCGGCGTCATCGGGGCGCTTGTCGCGGCGGTGTTCGGATTCCTCGACTTCTCGGTCATCCCTGCCCGGACTCCCGCGAAGCGAACCGCCGTGATCCACATGACGCTGAACCTCACCGCCACCGTGCTGTTCGCCGTGAACTACTTCGTGCGCGCGGCATCCGATCACGACGAGGTCAGCGTCGTCGGCCTCGTGCTCACCGTCATCGGACTTGCGATCATCGGTGTCTCAGGATGGCTCGGCGGCAAGCTCGCGTACTACTACGGCGTTCGCGTCGCCGAGGAGCGCACGCAAGCGGAGGGCTTCCGCTGAGCGTCGCCTCCCGGCTCACGCGCGCTGCGGGATCTCCTCGAGATCGAAGTACACGGGGATGCCGCGCCGACGGGCGATCGCGACATCCGTGTCGGCGCCGCTCGACTCCCCCGGCAGTCGCAGCACGGCATCGCAGTGCTCGAGCAACCGCGCAGCCGTCTCGTACATGACGTCGCCGCCGCCGTCGGCCTGCGCGGCCTCCTCGACGCCGCGGAGCACCGGCAGCGCGACCCACTCGCCGATCATCGGCACGTGCCCTCGACGGAAGATCGGCCAGGCGGCCTCCTCGAGTCGTGCCAGGTTGCGGGCGATGGCGTCGGAGTCGCCGTTCGTTCCCGAACGGTACGGGCCGGCGATGAGAATGAGCAGTGGAGTTTCCATGTCGGGTAGCGTAGCGTTAACCGTGCACAATCGTGCAACACCACGAAGGAGTACGGATGCTGAGTGCCCAACGTCGAGATCATCTGCTCGCGATCCTCGCGGCCGATGGGCGCGTCGTCGCGAAAGACGTGGCCACCGCGCTCGGCATCTCGGAAGACAGCATCCGACGCGACCTGCGCGCCCTGGCCGAAGCCGGGCTGTGCCAGCGGGTGTACGGCGGGGCACTCCCGGTCTCGGCCGCGATCAGGCCGTACGGCGATCGGCTCTCGCTCGCGACCGAGAGCAAGGAGCGGGTCGCGCGCGCGGCGCTGGCGCTCATCCGTCCGGGCACGAGCGCGATCCTCGACGCCGGCACGACGACCCTCGCGATGGCGCGACTGCTGCCCGCCGACCTCGAGGTCACCATCATCACGCCGAGTCCCACCGTCGCGATCGCGCTGGCGGAGCATCCGCTCGTCGAGATCGTGCTGATCGGCGGCCGGCTCTCGCGGCACTCGATGGTGACGAGCGGGCCGCTCGCCGCCGAGGCGATCCGGCGAGTCAGGGCCGATGTCTGCTTCCTGGGCGTGACCGGCGTGCATCCCGACGCCGGGCTCACAACTGGCGACCTCGACGATGCCGCCACCAAGCGCGCCCTCGCCGAACAGGCATCCGAGTCCTACATCCTCGCGAGCGCCGAGAAGCTCGGGGTCGCGTCGGCGTACCCGGTGCTCGAGTTCGACGAGACCGCGGGCATCGTCGTCGATCCCGCTGCCGAGCTCGATCCACGACTCGCTGACGGGTTGCGTGATCGTGGAGCCGAGCTGATCTGAACGAGTGCGGTCGGCGGGCGCCGGTCATCTGTCGGTGCTCACCAGTCAGCGCTCACCAGCAGTGGTCAGGCGAAATCGCCCTCGCGAATGCCATAGCGCAGGAAGACGAACCCGTTGTCGAACGGTCGCTCCTCGATCCGCTCGAGGCGCACGTGCACTCCATCGGGCAGGAATCGCGTGCCTCCACCGACGAAGACCGGGCTCAGGAACATCCGGAACTCGTCGACGAGTCCGGCCCGGATCGCGTGCGCCGCGAGGTTCGGGCCCGAAATCGTGAGATCGCGTTCCGATACCGCCTTCATCCGCTGCAGCGCCTCGGGGTCGAACTGCCGCTCGAGGCGGGTGCGGGGTGTGGTCACTTGGTCGAGCGTCGACGAGTAGACGATCTTGTCGGCGGCTTTCCACAGCGCCGTGTACTCGCGCTCGACCTCGGGCTGCTCGGGCGCTTCGTCGGCGGTCTCCCAGTAGCGCATCACCTCGTACATGCGGCGTCCGTACAGGTAGGTGCCGACCGGCCGCTCGAGCTCGTTGATGAACGTGTGCACCTCCTCGTCGGGTGCAGCCCAGCTGAAGTCCCCTTGATCGTCGGCGATGTACCCGTCGAGCGACATGATGCCGCTGCAGATGAGCTTGCCCATGACTCGCCTCCTTCGCTCCGGTGCGGATCAGCCTTCCGCTGGCGCCGCTTCCGGCGCTCGTGGGCACTTCGCGAGCGCGCGCATGTTCTCGGTCGCCTGCTCGATCGACCACGGCAGCTCGACAAGGGGGCGCTCACGGTCGGCCTGCGCCTCGGCCTTCGACGCGATCGATGCCAGGGCGAACGCGACCTCGCGCACGAAGTCGGCCCCCGACGACGAGTTGTTGAGCGCGACCACGACGGTGAGGCCGGTCTCGGGATCGGTGAACGCTGCCGTCAATGCGCCGGCGGTCTCGCCGGCGGTGCCGCGCAACGAACCGTACTGGCCGCCACCGAGGCCCCACGCCTGCCACGCGGGCGACTCGGCGCCCATCGGGGTCGGGCTCCATTGCCGGCGGATGGTGTCCTCGTCGAGGAGGACTCCCGTCGCGAACGCCTCGCTGAGCTTTCGCATGTCCTCGAGATTCGAGACGGCGCCGGCCGCGACGCCGCCCATCGAGCTCGATTGCGACGAATCGTCGAGGAGCACGGCGCAGTCGACGTTGCCGTCCGGCAGGATCGCCGCCGAATACGAGCCGAGCAGGCCGCTGTGCTCGGTGTCATTCGGCGCGGGGATGCCGGTGCTCTCGAGTTGGAGCGGGTCGAAGACGTACTGCTTTGCGAGGTCGGCCCACGAGCGGTTGGTCGCTCGTTCGAGCGCCATGCCGAGCAACACGATGCCGGAGCGCGAGTGCGCCCACTGCTCGCCCGGCTCGCCGACGCGGCTCATCGCGAGCGCGTTCGACACGAGCTCATTCGGCGGCCACACGCGTTCGGGGTTCGACACGAAGTGGCTGCGGAGCAACGGGTAGTAGTCGGCGAGCCCCGATGTGTGCCGGCAGAGCTGCTCGAGGGTGACACCGTCGAGGTCGGGTATCCACCTGACGTAGTCGCTCACCTCATCGTCGAGTGCGACCTCGCCGATGTCGACGAGCCGCAGCAGGATGGTGCAGGTGATCTCCGTCGTGAGCGTGCCGATGCGGAACCGGGTGTCGGATGTCGCAGCAGGCGCGCCATCGGTGAAATCGAGGGCACCCGACGCGCTCGACCATTCGCCGGCCCATGGTGCCCAGACCCCAGCGATCGCGCCACTCGACCCGCTGAGCGCGACGGCCTCGTCGAGCACCGCCGCGAGTTTGCCGGTCACCTCGTCGCTGAACGCCGCGTCGACCTGGTCGAACCGCGCCTCGGGGTCTGCGGTTCCTCCGGTGCACCCGGAGACCGCGAGCGTCGCTGCAAAGACGGCGACGAAAGCGCTCCATCGCCGCCGTTTCCCCAGGCGGTCAGCCACCTAGCCCCCTAGCTGCGTGTCCGATTCGATTCTAGCCCGCGAAGGCGGATTCGGACCGTCGCACGCGCGTGCGGATCGTCGGATTCCAGACGGGCGCCGACGAGCGCGCTCGGGCGCCACCGGGCGCGCTGACGCCGTCTGCTGCTCTCTCAGCCGCCTCGCTTCGAATGAGACGTCATGGACACGGCGGCCCGAAGAGCAGGCCGAGGAGTCCGTCCGGCTCGTCGCATTCGTCGGCCCGATCGGGGGCGCTCGGAGTCTCGGCCGGGCTCGCCGGGGCGGGTGCGGTGCCAGGTTGCGGTGGCTCGGCTGCTCCCGGGCCGGCCGGCGGCACGACGGGCGCCTCGGTCACCGGAGCCGCCGGCGCTTCGGGCCGCGGTGTCGGGCTCGTCGGACTCGTCGGACCGGGCGATGGCCGCGGCCCCGGACTCGCGACGACCGGCGCAGAGCTGCTCGGCGTCGTCGGATCGCTCGGCGTCGGGCGGCCGGTGTCGACGATCGTCGCCGCCCCACCGTCGGGCCGCGGTGCGCCCGCGAAGGGGATGAACGCCAGCGCGCCGCCGATCATCGCGACCGTCGCAACCGAGACGGCGGAGATCAGCACGCGCGCGCGGCGTTCGAACAGCCACGCGGCTGCGGCCAGGATGCGCGATTCGACGGATGCCGCAACCGGGGTCGCGGCTGCCGCGCGCCGCGCTCGGCGACCACCTGCAACTACCGTCTCAGCCGCCGGCGGCGCAGCACGACGACCGCGGGGTCGACGCATCGGCTCGTGGCGCTGCTCCCAGTCGGACACGTGCTCACCTCGCCTCGTCGTCGCTGCGCCACCCCGTTCGGGGGGCACGGCATCCTACGAGGATACGCAGCGATGCGTCCCGACTCCATCCCCGGGACCCGCCGCGATGCTCGTCGGCCGGGGCCGATGCCGTAGGGGAGACGCGCTATGCGCCCGGGCTGGGGCGCAACGCGGCGCCGATCTCCCGCGACGCCCCGGCCATGAAGCGCTCGACGTTTCGGTCGACGATGATGTCGCTCGGACGCAGCGGCCGCGACAGGTACAGGCCCTCGAGCGAGGTGAGCCGGCTGAGGGCGACGTAGGTCTGGCCGGGACTGAAGACGCGTTGGCCGAGGTCGACGATCGCCGCGTCGTAGCTTGCGCCCTGCGACTTGTGGATCGTGACCGCCCAGGCGAGGCGCAGCGGGAATTGCGTGAACTCGGCGACGACCTGCCGCTCGAGCTTCTTGCGAGTGGGATCCCACGTGTACTTGAACTTCTCCCACGTGACCTGTTCGACCTCGTGCTCGTCGCCGTCGATCTCGACGCGCACGGCGCGCTTGAGGTGCGTCACCGTGCCGATCGTGCCGTTCACCCAGCGCTGGCCGTCGGGACCGATGGCGTTGTCGTTGCGGAGGAACATCACCTGCGCGCCGATCTTCAGCTCGAGCCGCTCGTCGGCGGGGAACGCCCTGCCGCCGAAGTCGCCGTTCACGTCGGCCTCATTCGCCTGCGAGGTGCCGGGCAAGCGGTGAAGCTGCGTCGCATTGATGCGGTTCACCGTGTCGTTGCGAGTCGCCAGCGTGATGGCGCCGTGCTCGGGCAGCGGCCGCCGCGCGCCGATGCTGTTGAGCACGCCCGCGATCTCGGCGGTCACCATGCCATGTCGCACGGCATTCAGCATGAGCTTGAACTCGTCGTCGTGCTGGCGGTGGATCTCGCCGAGCTCGAAGATCCTCAGGTCGGCCTCGCGCCAGACCTTGGCATCGAAGAACCACATCGACTCGTAGGTGTCGGCGAAGTAGGCGCGCTCATCGCCGTCGCCCGGCACGGGGGCGAGTTGGTAGGGGTCGCCGAAGAGCACGACCTGTACTCCGCCGAACGGCTCATGGGGGCGCTGCCTCGCCTGGCGCAGCGAGCGGTCCATCGCGTCCATCAGGTCGGCGTTCACCATCGACACTTCATCGATGACGAGCGTGTCCATCGCGTTGAGGATCTTGCGCACCGCGTCGTTCTGGTCGATGGCGTGATCGGCGACGACCCCGATCGGCAGCCGGAACAGCGAATGGATGGTCTGACCGCCGACATTGAGCGCGGCGACCCCCGTGGGCGCGCAGATGACGATCTGCTTGCTCGTGTTCCAGTTCAAGTGGTTGAGCAGCGTCGACTTGCCGGTGCCGGCACGCCCGGTGACGAACACGTGCTCGCGGGTGCCCTCGATGGCTTGGAACACCGCGGCCTGTTCGCGGGAGAGGGTCACGTTCTGCACGACGGTTCTTTCCGAAGAGCTGGCGGATGCCGCGAGTCGGCGCCGCGCGGCGAGTGCGCCCTTGCGCGGGCGCGATCCCACTGTAACCCCGCTCCGGTGTGCGATCTCCGGGCCTGGGGATATCGCGGGCTCGATCTGCGACCCCGCATAGACTGTGCGGGTGGGGAGCTCTCGCGTGCGTGGCGGACGGGTGTCACCGCTGGCCGTCGCCGCATGGGCAGGGCTCGCGGTGCTCCTCGCCGGCGCCTTCCTCGCGGCCCTCGGCGGTCTGAACCAGACGATCTACGGCGCCTCGAGCTTCGTCGAACGCTATCTCGAGGCGATCGCCGACGACGACATCGCGACCGCGTCGACCACTCCCGGGGTCGCGCTCGACGAGGCCGAGCTCGAAGAGCTCGGTTTGCCCGCGAACATCTCCACCGCGATGCTGCGTTCGGGGGTCATCGAGGCCGGCCCCGAAGACGTGCGCATCCTGAACGACGAAACGCTCCCCGATGGCTCCCACTCGGTCACGGCGAGCTATCGGCTCGAGGCCGCGATCATCGAGTCCACCTTCGACGTGCGACCCATCGACCCGCTCTACGGTTTCCTCGATCGGTGGGAGTTCGCGGTCAGCCCGCTCGCCGTCATCGACGTGACCGCCGCCCACAACCCGCTCTTCACCGTCGGCTCGCTGTCGCTCGACACGCGAGCGGCGAAGTCCGGCGAGGAGCTCGCCGCGTTCACGCAGGTCACCCCTTACCTCGCGATGGCACCTGCGGCCTACGAGTTCCACTACGACTCGACGTTGCTCGACGCCCCGCACGTCGCGGTGCAAGCCGAGGCGTCGGTGCGCACGTCGGTCGTCGTCGACGCCCAGCCGACCGCCGAGTTCGTCGATCGCGTGCAGGTCAAGGTCGACGAGTTCCTTCAGGCGTGCGCCGACCAACCGGTGCTGCAGCCCACCGACTGCCCCTTCGGCATCGAGATCGACGACCGTGTCGTGAGCGAACCGCAGTGGAGCCTGGTCTCGATACCCGTCGTGACGCTCACGCCGGGCGAGTCGTCGTTCGAGATGCCGCCCACCGAAGGGGTCGCACACATGACCGTCGAGGCGCAGTCCCTCTTCGACGGTGACTTCTACACCCTCGAAGAAGATCGGCCGTTCACGCTGGCACTCACCGCCGTGATCAAGCCCGACGGAAACATCGCGATCCAGCTGAGATGACCCCCGCAGGTACCGTCAGCGGCGCAACCCACTGAGCCCTGCGAGCGCGGCGTCGACGACCTCATCGATCGGGACTCCGAGCTCGACGACCACGCCTGCCTCGTCGTCGTCGAGCGGCTCGAGCGAACGGAGTTGCGAGTCGAGCAGCGACGCGGGCATGAAGTGCCCCTGCCGGGCTCCGAGCCGCGCTGCGAGCAGTGCCCGGTCGCCGTGCAGGTGCACGAAGACCGTGTCGGGCGCGGCGAGCCGGATCCGGTCGCGGTAGCGCCGGCGCAATGCTGAGCAGGCCACGACCTTGCCGGTTCCCGATGCCGCAGCGAGGGTCGCCCCCACGAGGTCGAGCCAGGGCCGGCGGTCGTCGTCGTCGAGCGGGATGCCGTTCGACATCTTCTGGATGTTCGCGGGCGGATGCAGCTGGTCGCTGTCGGTGAAATCCGCTCCCAGGCGTGCAGCGAGGGCCTCGCCCACGGTCGACTTGCCCGAGCCGGCCACGCCCATCACGACGATCCGCGCGGGCGCGGACTTCGCGCCGGCTGCGGCATCCGCCGGCCGGTTCATGATCTGCTCTCATCGTGCTCGGCGATCGCCGCGAGCCGCGCGTTGTACGCCTCGAGTTCGGCGTCGCCCGTGCGGTCGGCGTGGCGGTCTCGGCGTCGCGACTCCTTCTCGTCGCTTCGGGCCCACTGCATCGCGACGGTGATCGCGAGTGCCACCGTGGGGATCTCGCCGATCGACCACGCGATGCCGCCGCCGAGCTGCTGATCGACGAGCGCGTCGGTACCCCAGCCCATCGCGCCGTACCAGTCGGCGAGCAGCAGCCCGGTGCCCGACATGATGGCGAGGCCGAAGAAGGCGTGGAACGCCATGGTGCCGAGCAGCAGCACGAGCCGGAACGCGTGCGGCAGCCGGTAGGGCACGGGATCGATGCCGATGAGCGATTGCACGAAGAGGTAGCCGGTGATGAGGAAGTGCACGATCATCCACTCGTGGCCGATGTGGTCGAGCATCGTCCAGCGGAAGAGCGGCGAGTAGTAGAACACCCACAGCGAGCCGGCGAAGAGCAGCGCCGCGACGATCGGATTCGCGATGACGCCCGCGAACCTGGAGTGCACGGCGAGCATGATCCACTCGCGGCCGCCGCGACTGCCGTCTTTCCTGGGACGGATGGCGCGTGCTGCGAGGGTGATCGGCGCGCCCGGCACGAGCAGCACGGGCACCGCCATGGTGAGCACCATGTGCGCTCCCATGTGCGCGGAGAAGAGGTACTGCTCGTACACGTTCACGCCGCCGCTCGTGATGTAGGCGAGCAGCAGCAGGCCCGCGACCCAGAGCACCGTGCGGTAGACCGGCCAGTGGTCGCCGCGCTTGCGGAGCCGGCGCACGGCGACGAGGTAGAAGAAGATGCCGAAGCCGCTCGCGAGCAGCCAGATGAGGTCGGGGCTCCATTCGGTGAAGAACCGGTACCAAACGGGCCACGGCGGCAGCGGCTCGCCCGTGAGGATCTCGGCGGGCGTGCGGGCGAGCGAACCCGTCTGCTCGGGCACGGGGGTCGGCGTGCGGGCGAGGGCCGCTGCGACGCCCGACGCGAGCCCCATGAAGGCGAGTTCGGCGACGACGAGCACCCAGAACGCCGGCTGCCGCCCCTCCCCTGCCCCCACGATCCGCCCGATCAGGAACCGCCGCTGCGCCGCGCCGAACAGGCCGAGCGCGATGAGCGCCGTGACCTTCACGAGCACGAGCGAGCCGTAGGGGGTGCCGAGCTCGTCCCACGTGCCGATGCGCAGCGCGGCACTCGCATACCCCGAGAGCGCCACGACGATGAAGCAGATGAGGGCGACCGTCGAGTAGCGCGTGAGCACCACCGGCAGCCGGTCGATGCCGAGCTCGCGGCGCAACAGCACGATCGTGACGAGCCCGCCCACCCACACGCCCGCGAACACGAGGTGCAGCCCGAGTGCAGTGATGGCCTCGGAGTGTCCGGCTGCCCCGGCGGCGTGCCCCTGCTGGGCGAGCGGGACGAGGGCCGCGACGGCCACCACGGTGACGAAGACGAGCGCCGTCTGGTTGCGTACCGCGAAGCACAGCACCGTCACGGCCGCCGCGATGAGTGTCGTCGTGAGCCACGCCTGGCCGAGCGGAATGGTCGTCGCGAACTGGCCGACCTTCTGCCCGAACGACTCGCTCAGGTCGAAGGGTACCGCGGTCACGACCAGGAACGTGAAGAACCCGGTCGCTGCGCTCGCGACGGTGAGCAGGGCTGCGGATGCCGCGGCCACGTCGAGCGCGAGATCGAACTCGCGGCGCTCGGGGGTGAGCGCCCACACCGCGAGCACGAGCGCGCCGAGCATTCCCGCGGCACCGAGGTTCACGAGCAGCTTCGCGACCGGCACCCCGAACCGCGCGATCGGGCCGGGGTCTTGGATGAGGTACGGCTCCGCTCCCCCGCCGTAGGCGAGGCCGGCGAACGTCGCGAGAAGCGCGACGGCGAGGAGCACGGCAGGGCCGAGCACGCGTACGGAGCGGGGCACCGAACCAGCCTAGACGGCGCTGCCGTGAGCGGCCCCGGCGACGACGAAGGGACGCTCGGCTTGCGCCGGCGCCCCTTCGGGAGTCTCAGATGCTACTTGGCAGCAGCCTTGAGCTTCGAGCCCGCCGAGATCTTGACCGAGTGTCCGGCCGGGATCTCGATCGTGGCACCCGTCTGCGGGTTGCGGCCGGTGCGAGCGGCACGCGAGGTGCGCTCGACGGCGAGCCAACCCGGGATCGAGACCTTGGTGTCGTTGCCCACGGACTCGGCGAGCGCCTCGAAGAGGCCGCCGAGCACGGCGTCGACGGTGGCCTGGCTCTGCCCGGTCGATGCAGCGACCTTCGCGACGAGCTCGGTCTTGTTGAGCGACTTGTCAGCCATTGAATGTCCTCCTCGGACCTTCGCTGTTCGGTACAGCAATAGTGAGTTCTCGGGAACGATCGTTCAACCGCCCCCGTGGCCGATCGGGCCGCCTTGAATGTAGCAGAGATCCGCGGAATCCCGCGGATTTCCGGATGCATCTCGCAGACTGGCTCCGGCGTGTCGCAGATGCCGGGCGCCCGCACCGAGGCATCCGCGGTCCACAGGGACGACGAAAGGGGCGCCCCTTGCGGGACGCCCCTCTCGGCAAGGCTGTGGGTTACCAGCTCGACTTGGTGATGCCGGGCAGCTCGCCGCGGTGCGCCATGTCACGGAAGCGGACGCGCGAGACGCCGAACTTCGTGAGCATGCCACGGGGGCGGCCGTCGATGGCGTCACGCGAGCGCAGGCGAACCGGCGACGCGTCGCGGGGAAGCTTCTGCAGACCCTTGCGGGCCGCTTCGCGGGACTCGTCGGTGCCGTTCTCGTCGACGAGCGCCTTCTTCAGCTCGAGGCGCTTGGCCGCGTAACGGTCGACGATCACCTGGCGCTGGTTGTTGCGCGCGATCTTGCTCTTCTTGGCCATGTCTTAGCGCTCCTCTCGGAAGTCGACGTGCTTGCGCACTACGGGGTCGTACTTCTTGAGCACGAGACGGTCGGGGTTGTTGCGGCGGTTCTTGCGGGTCACGTAGGTGTACCCGGTGCCGGCCGTGGAGCGGAGCTTGATGATGGGGCGGATGTCCTGCTGCTTTGCCATCAGATCTTCTCCCCGCGGGCCAGGATGTCTTTCACGACGGACTCGATGCCACGAGCGTCGATCACCTTGATGCCCTTGGCGGACACCTTGAGGGTGACGTTACGTCGAAGCGACGGCACGTAATAGGTCTTCTTCTGCACGTTCGGGTCGAAGCGGCGCTTCGTCCGGCGGTGCGAGTGCGAGATGTTGTGTCCGAAGCCGGGAACGGCTCCGGTCACCTGGCACACTGCGGCCATAGTGGTTTCCTCCAATACCGAGGGGCGGATGCCCCTCCCAAGGTCTCTTGTCTGCTGACGAATCCCCACGAATGCCCGCGATCGCTCGCGAAGTTCGATAGGGATTGTCGCGGTCTGGGCAGTGGAAGTGCCCAGCCAAAGGTCGATCTTATCAGGTTCGGGCGGTGCGGCCGAAACGACCCCTACAACGTCAACGAATCGACGCACTCCCGTGCGGATCAGACCGCCGTCCAGCGGCTCTCGTCTGCGGCGCTCGCCTCGACCGCGGCCAGGACCCGCTGCACGCGGAGCGCGTCCGCGAACGACGGAGTCGGCTGCTCGCCATTCGCGATGGCCCCGACGAGGTCCACGACCTGGTGCGTGAAGGCGTGCTCGTAGCCGAGCCCGTGCCCCACCGGCCACCAGTTGCCCGTGTACGGGTGCTCGGGCTCGGTGACCTGGATGCGGCGGAAGCCCGCGTTCGGTTCATCGGCCGAGTCGTAGAACCACAGCGAGTTCATGTCCTCGAAGTCGAACGCGAGAGAGGCCTTGGTGCCGTTGAGCTCCACGCGCATCGCGTTCTTGCGCCCGAGCGCGAACCGGGTCGCCTCGAAGACGCCGACCGCGCCGTCGTCGAAGCGGGCGGTGAACATCGCGGCGTCGTCGACAGTGACCGCGCCCTTGGGCCCGTCCGTGCCGCCGTGGCCGCCGAGTCCCACGAAGTCGCCGCCGACCGGACGCTCCTTGACGAAGGTCTCGAGCATCGCCGAGACCCCGGTGACGTTCGACCCTGCCACCCACTGCGCGGCGTCGATGATGTGCGCGCCGATGTCGCCGAGGGAACCGGAACCGGACTTCGACTTGTCGAGACGCCACGTCAGCGGCGCGTTCTCGTCGGTGAGCCAGTCCTGGAGGTACTGCGCGCGCACGTGGCGGATCGGCCCGAGCGCGCCCGATTCGACGAGACGCTTCGCGAGCGAGAGCGCCGGCGTGCGGCGATAGCTGAAGCCGCACATGGCGAAAGCGCCGCGCGCCTTCGCAGCCTCGGCGGCGGCCGTCATCCGCTCGGCCTCTTCCACCGAGTTCGCGAGGGGCTTCTCGCACAGCACGTGCTTGCCCGCTTCGAGCGCGGCGATGGCGATCTCGGCGTGCAGGTTCCCTGGGACGCAGATGTCGATGAGGTCGATGTCGTCACGTTCGATGAGGCGGCGCCAGTCGGTCTCGCTCGAATCCCAGCCGAGTTTCGTCGCGGCCGCGGCGACCCGCTCGGGGTCGCGTCCGGCCAGCGCGGTCATGCGGGGCGCGAGCGGCAGGTCGAAGAAGCGCGGCGCGGTCCGCCACGCGTGCGAGTGGGCCGCGCCCATGAAGGCGTAGCCGATCATGCCGACGTTGAGGGTTTCGCTCACGGTCGCTCCCCTTTCGGGCTCAGGGCCTCGCGAACGGACGGCCACGATTTCAGGACGGCGAGCGCTTCGGCGTCCTGCTCGGTTGCGAGGGCGACGCCGTAGGAGCGGTCGAGCACGTCGTCGATCGCGACCCGCCGCCCCTGGGACGCGCTCTGCGTCGCGGCCTCGACCATGGCGAGGCTCATGATGTTGGCGTGCACGCGCCCCATCGGTTCTCGGCCGTGCCGGACGGCGGCGATGAACTCGCGGAGTGATCCCGCGATGTCCCTGCCGGGGTCGTCGCCGGGCTCGGCCTCCTCGTACGGGTCGGTGATCGGGTCATTCTCGCCGTCCCAGAGGACGGAGCCGCGTTCGGCCGAGATCCGCCAAGAACCGTTCCAGGAGGTCTCGTGGCCGGGGCTGCACCAAGAGCCGTTGTAGGTGAACCGGGCGGCCGCCCTCCATAGCGAAGACCGCGTTCGCGGCCGCGTCGCCCGCGTACCAACTCCAGCCCGGGTTGTACTCCTCGCAGGAGACGGAAACGGGGTCCGCGTCGAGCAGGAACCGGGCCATGTCGAACTGGTGGATGGCCATGTCGAGCAGGAGCGGGCTGGCCATCTCTTCGCGGAAGCCGCCGAAGCGGGGGGACCGGAAGGAGTCGACCGCGACGATCCCGACGGCGCCGAGCCCGGCGAGCTGACGCTTGGCCTGGTGGAGCGCCGGGTGGTAGCGGCGGGACTGGCTGACCATGAACAACTGCCCGGTGTGCTCGGCCGTCGCGGCGAGCGAGAGGCCTTCTGCCACGGTGGCGGCGACCGGCTTCTCCCCGATCACGGGGAAGCCCGCGTGCAGGGCCGCGATCGTGACCGGGTGGTGCGCTTCTGGGATGGTGGCGTTCACGATGGCGTCCGCGCCGACGCGCCGCGCGAGTTCAACCGCATCGGTGCCCACCGCGAGGCCGGGGATGCCGGTGTCGGCGGCGGCGGATTCGGCCGCTTCGACGTAGAGGTCGGCCATGCCGACGAGTTCGGCGTCTGGATTGGCCTTGATGGTCTGGGCCCAGGCCCGTCCCATGCCGCCCGCGCCGACCACGATGAGGCGAAGGGGCCCTTCGGATTCGATGGTTCGGAAGCTCATCGCGCGAACGCTCCGCGGTAGCCCTGACCGTTGAAGAAGTCGTCGGTCTCGTAGCGCAGCAGGGTCGGCGTCTCGCGCTCGCGGTCGGGCCGGGCCCATTCGATGCCGTTGGCGATCACGTGGTTCACGTCGGGGTGGTGGTAGACCGGGAAGTCCTGGTCGCCGGGACTGAAGTAGAAGATGCGGCCGAAACCGCGACGGTAGGTCATGCCGCTGCGGAAGACCTCGCCGCCGGTGAAGCCGCTGATGAAGATGAGCTCGTCGGGGGTGGGCACGTCGAAGTACTCGCCGTACATCTCCTGCTCGGGGATGACGATCGGGTTCGGGATGCCGCGCGCGATCGGGTGCTGCGGGTTCACCGTCCACACCAGTTCGCGGTCGTGCTCGCTGCGCCAGCGCAGCGTGCAGGTGGTGCCCATGAGCTTCATGAAGATCTTGGACCAGTGCCCGGAGTGGAGGACGACGAGGCCCATGCCGGCGAGGACGTGCCGGTGGACGCGCTCGACGATCTCGTCGGCGACGTCGCCGTGGGCCGCGTGGCCCCACCAGACGAGGACGTCGGTCTCGTCCAGCACGTCGGAGGTCAGCCCGTGCTCGGGCTCGTCGAGGGTGTGGGTGGTGATGCTCGCCGTGTCGCCGAGCCATTCACGGACGCCGTCGGCGATGGCGCCGTGCATGCCGTCGGGGTAGCGCTCGGCCACGGACGGCTCGACCTGCTCGTGCCGGTTCTCGCCCCATACGACGACTCGGATCGGTTGGTTGGCCATATGGACCTTCTCCTCTTTGTTGGTGCGTTGTGAGCTGAAAAATCCTTTGGCGGCATGAAGAACGGTCACGCCGTCGCGTCGGTGCTGGAGCGGATGACGAGCGTGGGCGGCAGCAGGAGGTGCTCGGGTTCGTCGGGCCGTTCGATGACGAGGCGCACCAGTGCCGAAGCGATGGCCGCCGACTGCTGGCGGACCGAGGTGATGCCGACCGTGCCGAAAGATGTCAGGGTCGTGTCGTCGTAGCCGGTGACGGCCACATCCCGGCCCGGAGCGAGACCGCGGCGCTGCAGCGTGATGAGGGCGCCCGCCGCGAGGGGGTCCGAGACGCAGATGATCGCAGTCGGCCGCGAGGGGGCGTCGAGGAGGTCGGCGGCGGCGCGCACGCCGGAGGCGAGGTCGCCGGCGCATGGGACGATCCGGGTGTCGTCGAGCGATCCGGTGAGCCCCAGTCGCACGCAGGCCTCGCGGTAGCCGGTCTCGCGCAGGGCCATGGTGACGTTGCCGGGGTCGGCGCCCACGAACGCCAGCTCGCGGTGCCCGCGTTCGGCGACATGCTCGACGGCGAGCGCGATACCGAGTGCGGCGTCGCCTTCGACCCAGCTCCACGGGGTCGCGAAGGCCTCGGCGGTCCTGCCGTAGGCCGCGAACGGAATGCCGCGCTCGCGCAGACCGACTGGGCGCGGGTCGGTCGACCACACGTTGGAGATGACGAAGCCCGCCACCGACTGTCCGAAGTAGAGGTCTTCGCACGCCGTCATGAGCGCCTCGGCATCGCGCTCGGTGACGAGGGTGAGGTTCCGCTCGACCGCTTGGCAGGCGGCGGCGAGGTCGTGGAGGAACGTGTCCATGTACTGGTTGCCCCCGGCGTCCTGGGCGGGGAGCACGTAGGCGATCTGCCGCGGCTGCGCGAGCCTGAGGCTGCGGGCGACCAGGTTGTTGCGGTAGCGAAGGTCGCGCATCGCGGCGTGGACCTTCTCGCGGGTCGCCTCGGAGACGACCTCCGGCCGGTTGATGACGTTCGAGACCGTCATCGTCGAGACGCCCGCGAGCTCGGCGACGTCGGACATGCTCGCCTTGCGCCGCCCGCGGGTCGATTCGCCGCTCATTCGGCCGCCTCCCCTCGGTGTTCCTGAGTCGATACCGGGAAGAATTTTATGCATAAAAGCTGGCGGTGGTCAAGGCGTATCTCACGAGCGAGGGGCCCGGGGGTGCATGCCCAGGGATGACAACGGCGGGTGAGCGGATGCCGCGGCATCCGCTCACCCGCCGTTGATCTGCGTTACAACGTCAACGAGTCGACGTACTCCTGGTTCTCGGAGATCCACTTCTCGACGGCGGGACCGTAGTCATCCGTCTCTGCCTGGTTGAACATGGCGTTCTCGAGCGAGTAGAGCAGCTCGGAGTCCATCGTGAAGCCGGTCAGCCACTCCGAGAGCGTCGGGAAGTTCGCCTCGAAGCTCTTGCCGCCGAACGAGTGGATGCCCTCGGCGTCACCCAGCGTGCCCTCCGGGTCCTCGAGGTCCTTGAGCGCGAACGCGTCGTACGCCCAGTGCGGGCGCCACAGCGTGACCGCGACGTTCTCGCCGGCCTCCGTCGCCGCCGTCAGCTCGGCGAGCATGGCCGGAGTCGACGACGTGATGTACTCCAGGTCGTCGAGGCCATAGGTCGGGATGACGTCGTCGGTCGTGACCCGGTTGAGGCCCGAACCCGGCTCGATGCCGATGAGCCGGCCGTCGAACTTCTCGGCGTTCGCCGCGAGCTCCTCGAGCGAGTCGATCGGGGCGTCCTCGTTCACCGCGATGGTGAGCTTGGCGTCCTCGTTCCAGGCGCCGAGGTCGACGAGGTCGTCGCCGAACTGGTCGATGTAGTCCTGGTGGGTGATCGGCAGCCACGTGTCGAGAGTCACGTCGTAGTCGTCGGTGCTGAGGCCCGAGTAGACGGGCGCGGGGTCAGCGTACTCGAGGGTGACGTCGTAGCCGCGCTCGGTGAGGATGGCCTTCCAGAGCTCGCTCGCGGCGATGCCCTCGTCCCATCCGTTGAACACGGCGATCGTGAGCTCGCTGCGATCGCCGTTCTCGAGGAGGTCGCCGCTCGCTGCGCCGGTACCGCTCGCGCAGCCCGTGAACGCGAGCGCTCCTGCTGCTCCGAGGGCGATGAGACTGGTCAGTCGACGTGTTCTCATAGGTGTTCCTTTCCTCCCGCGTGCTGTGGCACGGCCGATGCGGAGTCGCGCGGTTCCGCGCGACGGGGATCGGGGGTGCCGATCCGGGTGGTGGGGTCGCCGGATGCGCGACGCTTCGGCTTCCGCCGCTGCGAGCCGAGAGCGCCGGTGAGCCGGTCGAGGATGATCGCGAGGATGACGACGGAGAGGCCGGCCTCGAAGCCGAGCGCGATGTCGATGCGGCCGAGCGAGGCGACGACCTCGCCGCCGAGTCCGCCCGCGCCGACCATGCCGGCGATGACGACCATCGAGAGCGAGAGCATGATGACCTGGTTGACGCCGGCCATGATGCTCGGCATCGCGAGCGGAAGTTGGATCTGGCGGAGGATGCGCGACGGTGACGACCCGAAGGCGTGGCCGGCTTCGACCACTTCCTTGTCGACCCCACGGATGCCGAGCTCGGTGAGGCGCACACCGGGCGCCATCGCGAACACGATCGTCGCGACGATGCCGGGCACGATGCCGACCCGGAACAGGATGAGGGCGGGAATCAGGTAGACGAAGGCCGGCATCGTCTGCATGAAGTCGAGGATCGGGCGGATGATTCGAGAAGCGAGCTCCGATCGCGCCGCGAGAATGCCGAGCGGCACGCTCAGGGCCACCGCGATCAGGCTCGAGACGAGCACGAGGGCGAGGGTGTCCATCGCGTTGTCCCACTGGTCGACACCGACGACGAGGAGCAGTCCGACTGCGCTGCCCACGGCGAGCACCCAACCACGGGCGAAGTAGCCGAGCGCGGCGATGGCGACGATGACGATCCAGAACGGGGGCGTCGAGAGCGCGAGGTCGACGGCGTCGTAGAGTCCGGGGAAGACGATGCGGATCACATCGAAGAGCCCGCCGAAGACCTCCGTGACGAAGTCGATGGCGTCTTCGACCACTTGGCCGAGGGGGAAACGGAAGTCGTTCATGCGAAGGCCTTCTCCTCTGCGACATCCGACTCGCCCAGCAGGGCGGTCTCGTGCAGCGTGGCGGTGATCGTCTCGACCGCGATGGTCGCCGCCGGCTCGATGACGGCGTGTTCGCCCGTCGTGGACGACACGTTGCCGAGCGCGGCGAGCAGGGTGACGCGAGGCACGACGCCGATGAGCCGATGCTGGTCGTCGACGACCGCCAGTGGGAGCACGCTCTCGACCGCGCTCTCGAGCAGGTCAGAGAGATAGGTCTGGCGATCGACGAACGCCACGTCGTCGCGGATCACCGAGTCGAGCGAGCGGTCGCCGCGTTTCACGAGCCGCATCACATCACGGTCCTGCACGGCGCCGAGCAGGCGGCGTCCCTGTCCGACGACGAACACCGAGGAGGTCTGCAGGTCCCGCATCGTCCGCAGCGCGGTGCGCGGCCCGGCCGACGACGAGACGAGCGCGCGAGGCGCCTCCATGACGGATGCCGCGGTGAGCACTCGCGCACGGTCGACGTCGTTCACGAACTGGGCGACGTAGTCGTCGGCGGGATCGGTGAGGATCTCGTCGGCGGTGCCGAGCTGCACGATTCGACCGTCGCGCATGACGGCGATGCGATCGCCGAGGAACATCGCCTCGTTGAGGTCGTGCGTGATGAAGACGATGGTCTTGCCGAACTCCTGCTGGAGTTCGACGAGCTGCTCCTGCATCTCACGACGGATGAGCGGATCGAGTGCCGAGAAGGCCTCGTCCATGAGCAGGATGTCGGTGTCGGAGGCCAGGGCGCGGGCGAGGCCGACGCGCTGCTGCATTCCGCCCGAGAGTTCGGAGGGCATGCGCTCGCCCCAGCCGGTGAGGCCGACGCGATCGAGCACGTGCTCGGCGCGTTGGCGCCGCTCTGCCTCGGCGACGCCCTGGATCTCGAGTCCGTAGGCGGCGTTCTCGAGCACGCTCCGGTGCGGAAGCAGCGCGAAGTGCTGGAACACCATCGACACGTGGCTGCGGCGCAGCCGCCGGAGCCGCTTCGGTGAGATGCCCGTGAGCTCCTCCCCCATCACGGTCACGGTGCCGCCGGTCGGCTCGATGAGCCCGTTGAGCATGCGGATGAGCGTCGACTTGCCGGAGCCCGAGAGCCCCATGACGACGAAGATCTCGCCGCGCTCGACGGTGAAATCGGCGTCCACGACGGCTGGCGTGCCGAGCGGCGCGAGCTCGGTGCGACTGGCGCCGGCGCGCAGGCGCTCGATCGCTTCGGCCGGCTTGCGGCCGAAGAACTTGCTGAGGTTGCGTGCCGCGATTGCGGGCGGTTCGGTCATATCGGTGCTCCGGGAGGCACGCCGGATGACACGCACGAGGACGTGCGCCATCATCGCTCGGTGGGGCGAGCTCATGGTTGACGACCGGGTTGACGACGCGTCGGAAGCCCGGACTCAAGCGCGGGACGAGTTCATCGTCTCCAGGCGAATCCAGGCCTCGTCACACACGGCCATCGGGGCCGTATGCCACGCCGCCGAACCATACGATCACGTGTTCCGAAACCGGAATTCGAGATCGCGGACTGGGCGGTTGGGTCTTGTGGACCGAGGACAACCGTAGCGACGAACCAGGCGCCACCCAAATGCGCGCCGGTGAAATCAGCCGCGATCAGGGCTTCCGCTGAACGGTGCATCGGAGCAACCACACCAGCTGGTTACCGGAGTGGCTACTCCCCCGCGGCCAGCAGCTTCGTGCAGTTGGCGCACAGGCCGAACACGTCGACGACGTGCGCGGCGGCCGTGAAGCCGTGGTCGGCGGCGACCATCTTGGCCCAGGCCTCGACCTCGTCGGCAGCGATCTCGACGGTGAGTCCGCAGTTGCGGCAGATCAGGTGGTGGTGGTGGCCGGTCGTGCTGCACGCCCGGTAGAGCGACTCGCCGTCGGGCGACTGCAACGAGTCGGCTTCACCGTTGGCGGCAAGGTCGCCGAGCGCGCGGTAGACCGTGGCGAGGCCGATCGGCGAACCCGTCTGGTGCAGCGCCCCGTGGAGCGCCTGCGCGCTGATGAAGCCCTCGGTGTCATCGAGCGCTTCGCGTACGGCTTCGCGTTGCCAGGTGTTTCTCTTCATGCGATTCGTGCGTCCTCTGCGGTCGCGACAGGTGAGGCGACTCGGTTCAACGGTAGCCCGCGCAGCTTGGAGATTCCCAGTGCCAGGAGGAAGAACGCCGTCGCGGCGAGGGCGATCGCGGGCCCGGCCGCGATCGCGAACGTGCGGGAGGCGAGCACTCCGAGCACGCCGGATGCCGCGCCGATGATCGGAGCGGCGATCAGGATGCCTCGGAACCTCGGCACGAGCAGCCTCGCGGCCGTGGCCGGGGCGGCGAGCAGGGCGATCGCGAGGATGGCGCCGACCGCCGGCAGGGAGCTCACCACCGACGCGGCGATGAGCCCGAGCACGAGCACCTCGATGGGCCACTCCCTGAAGCCGGCCGCCCGGAATCCGGCCGGGTCGAAGGTCGAGAAGGCGATCTCCTTGCCGAACGCCGCCACGAGCGCGGCGGCGACGACGGCGACGGATGCCGCTAGCAGAATATCTCCGTCGCTCACGTTGAGGATCGATCCGACGAGCAGTGACTCGGCGCGCACGGGGAGCCCGGGAATCGCCGCTTGCAACAGCGCTCCTGCGGCGAACCCACCGGTCAGCACGATTCCGGCCGCGACCTGGGCGCCCTGTCGGCGCACGCGGGCGATGGCCGCCATCACGGCTACGAGCACGACGGACGCCACGGCCGCGCCGAGCGGCACGCTCACGCCGAGCGCCGCCGCGGCGACCGCGCCGGGGTAGGTCGCGTGCGTCAGTGCCTGTGCGAAGAACGTGCGGCGACGCAGCACCACGAGGGCGCCCACGAACCCCGCCCCTGCACCGATCACCACGGCCGCGAACAGCGCTCGCTCGAAGTAGCCCATCAGCTGGTCTTCCGGGGGGAGAGGAGCGGCGTGCTGAGCACATCGGCCATATCCGCACCGCGCCGAGCTTCGCGAGCGTCTTCGAGCGCCGGTCGGCGGTGGCCCGCCCGCGCGTGACGCCGATCGAGGAACAGACGCACGAGCAGCGCGATCCCGTAGCCGATCACGAACACGCCGACGACGGTGCTTCCGGCCGGGAGATCGAAGCCGCCGCCCACCGAGATCGCGTATCCTGCCGCGAGGCCGAGCCACGCAGCGATGGCGGCGAAGGCCGCGGCAGCCGGGAACAGCCACCACATGCGCTCGGTGGCGAGGCGGGCCACGGCGCCCGGGACGATCAGCAGCGCGAGCACGAGGAGCGTGCCGATCGTGCTCGCCGCCGCCACCACGACGAGCGCGACTGCGGCGTTCAGCACGAGGTCGAGCACGAGCGAGGAGTCGCCGGCTGCGCGGCTGCCACGCGCGTCGAATGCGCGGAAGAGCTGCTGCTTGAGCGTGAGCGCGACGGCCGAGAGTGCAATGAGGCTCACCACGACGAGCGGCACGACCTCCGACGGCGGGATGGTGAGCACGCGGCCGAACAGGAGTGCCTCGAGCTCGCCCGCATAGTCGGAGCTGCGTGAGACCACGATGACGCCGACGCTGAACGTCGCCGTGAGCACGATGGCGATCGCGGCATCGGAGGTGATGCCCGCACGGTCGAGCCAGGTGAGTGCGAGGGCGCCCGCGAGCGCGGCGATCGCGGCGCCCGGCATGAGGCCGGTCGTGCCGCCGACGGCGAGCCCGATCGCGAGGCCGGGGAAGACCGCGTGGGTGAGCCCATCGCTGATGAACTCGAGCCCGCGCAGGTTCACGAGGACTCCGACGAGGCCGGCGACCACCGCGAGCACGAGCATGACGAGGAGTGCCCGCCCCATGAACGGGATCGCGAAGGAACCGAAGAGCGCGTCGACCAGGTTCATCGGGCGCCACTCCCCCAGGCTTCCACGTTGTATGCGATCTGCGGCATTCAGTGGCCCTCGTGGCCGGGCACCACGAGCGTGTGCTCGTCCATCTCGACTCCGAGCCCGTCGAAGCACTCCTGCACGTTGCCGAGCGTGAGCACCTCGTCGACGGGTCCGCTCGCCAGCTGGGTGCCGTTCACGAGCACCACGGTGTCGCACACGAGCCTCGCGAGCTCGAGGTCGTGCGTCGACACCACCACCGCGACACCACGGTGCTTGAGTGTGCGGATGGTATCGATGAGCGTATCGCGGTTCGCCTGGTCGAGGCCGTTGAACGGCTCGTCGAGCAGCAGGAGTCGAGGCTCGGATGCCAGGGCGCGAGCGAGCAGGCCCCGCTGGCGTTGCCCGCCCGAGAGCTCACCGAAGCGATGCTTCGCGAGCGGGGCGAGGCCGACGGTCTGGATCGCCTCGCGAACCGCCTGCCGATCGGCCCGACCGGGCCACCGCAGCAGCCCGAGCCCGCGGTATCGGCCCTGCATGACCACTTGCTCGAGGCTGATCGGGAAGTCGGGGTCGAGCTCGGCCGACTGGGGGAGGAACCCGACCATGCCGTTCCGGGCATGAGCCGCGGGCTCGGCTGATGCAGTCGGGTCGTTCGAGGCGCTCGCGTTCGCCGACGCCGCCGCGGCGCCCACCTGCACGGTGCCCGCAGTGAGCGGCACGAGCCCGAGGATGCCCTTCAGCAGCGTCGACTTGCCGGCGCCGTTCGGCCCGATGAGTGCCACCGCTTCGCCCGCCTCGACCGCGAGGTCGAGCTCGCTCACACCGGCCCCGCCAGGGTAGGTGAAGGCGGCGCCTTCGAGGCGGAGCACGGAGGCGTCAGTCATCCAGTCATCCTTGCAGCACGGCGGGGAGCGCGGAAGGCTCGACGCCCCACGACTCGAGAATGAGCCGCGCGTTGTGCTCCTGGCTGCCCAGGTAGGTCTCGCCATCGGTGCCTGCGGCACCGAGCGAGTCCCCATAGAGTGCGTCCTCGCCGGAGTAGACCTTCACTCCGGATTCGGTCGCGATGGTCTCGGCGGCCTCGGGCGAGATCGATGCCTCGGAGAACACGGCCTTGACGCCCGTCTCGCGGATCTTGACGACGAGCTCGTCGATCTCGGCGGCGCTCGGCTCGGCGTTGTCGTCGAATCCGGGGATGACGCTTCCGACGAAGGTGAGGTCGTACGCGGCGACGAAGTAGGTGAACGCGTCGTGGTTCGTCACGAGCAGTCGCTGCTCGACCGGCACCGTGGCGACGTTCTCCTCGATCCAGTCGTCGAGGGCGGTGAGCTTGTCGAGGTAGGCCGACTCGTTCGCCTCGACCGTTGCGGAGTCGATTCCGGGCACTGCGGCGAGGCCGTGGGCGATGTTCTCGACCATGTGCTCGGCGAGCTCGGGATCGGTCCAGATGTGCGGGTTGCCCTCGGCGTGCTCGTCGTCGGCGTGCTCCTCCTCTTCGCCGTGCTCCTCGGCCTCGTCGGCGTGCGCCTCTTCCTCAGCGCCCTCGTCGGCGTGCGCCTCGTGGTCATCGGTGCCGAAGAGCTCGATGCCGGAGCTCGCGTCGATGAGCTCGCCGTCGAAGCCCGAGGCCTGCACCGCGTCGTCGAGCCAGCTCTCGAGTCCGGCACCGTTCACGACGAGCGCGTCGGCCTCGGTGAGGGCGAGCAGCTGGGCTGCCGACGGGTCGAAGCCGTGGGCGCTCTGTCCGGCTGAGAGCAACTGGGTGACCTCGGCGCCATCACCCACGAGTTCTCGCGTGAAGTCGCCCACCTGTGTGGTCGTCGCGACGATCTTGGCACCGCCGTCAGCACCGTCGCCGGATGCCGCCGTAGCAGCGCATCCGGTGAGCGCGAGCGCCCCGGCTGCCAGCATCGCGACTCCCGCAATGGGCGCAAGCGGGCGGCGGAACTCAGCGTGGCGTCGTCTCATGTCACCGACGCTACGCTTATTGATAATGGTTGTCAAAATCACGAAAATGAAGGCGGCTCTCCATCTCGTGAGAATGCAACGCGAGGTACCTGACGGCATTCCCCCGATCCTGTGGAAAGGGTCTGGCAAGTGTCGTACCGACGTGCGAGAGTGAAGCCCGTGGATACGACGACAAGCCCGCTGACGTTGCATCCGTTCACCCTCGCCGATGCCATGCGCGTGCTCTCGGGCGAGGTCGACCCGCATGACGGGTGGGAGGGCGGCTACGCCTTCACCGACGAGCCCGAGCTCCTCAGCGCCTTCGTGCAGACCGTGCGCGACAGCGGCGATCCCGCGCCATTCGGGCCCTATCTCGTGCGGCGCGGCGAACACGGCGCCGCCATCGGCGGGGTCAACCTGTTCGGCCCGCCGAGCGCCGACGGCGTCGTCGAGTTCGACTTCGGCCTCGTTCCCGCCGTGCGCGGCCAGGGCCTCGCGCTGCATATCGTGCAGGCGACCATCGCCCTCGCCCGCTCGGCTGGCGCAGCCATTGCTCGTGCCGAGACCGAGATCGCCAACCTGCCGGCCCGCCGAACGCTCGAGCACGCCGGCATGGTCGAGACCCGGCGCTCCAAGGCGGCAATCACCTATGAGATCCGTCTCTGAGCCCTTCCCAGCGGATGCGTCGAGCGGTACGGGGACCGACCTGCGGGTGATCCGCACCGATCGGCTCCAGCTCGTGCCCTACACGACGGCACACGCACGACGCCTCCTCGACGGCGACCCGCACGACGACACGTGGGCGCCCGGATATCCGACCGACGACGAGCTCGATGTCGCACGGATGTATCTCAGCCTCATCAGGTCGCACGGCGACCCCACGCCCTTCGCGCCGTATGTCATCCGACTCGACCGCGACGAACGTGCCATCGGCGGGTTCGGCTTCTTCGGTCCTCCCGACGACGACGGTTTCGTGGAGTTCGGCTGACGTCAGCGGGGGAGAGGCGACCCGGGTCGAGAGGACGAGGCGCGCAGAACACCGGCCCCGATCCGACCCCGATCACTCGAGCAGCAGCGCCGGCTCCTCGATGATCGACGCGACGTCGGCGAGGAAGCGGCTCGCGACGTCGCCGTCGACGACCCGGTGGTCGAACGAGGCGCCGATCGTCGTGACGAATCGCGGGCGCACCTCGCCGTCGACGACCCACGGCTTCTGCTTGATCGTGCCGAGCGCCACGATCGCGACCTCGCCCGGGTTCAGGATCGGCGTGCCGGTGTCCATGCCGAAGACGCCGATGTTCGTGATGGTGATCGTGCCGCCCTGCATCTCGGCGGGCTGCGTCTTGCCCTCGCGAGCCGTGAGCGTGAGCTGTTCGAGCGCGGCGGCGAGCTCCACGAGCGTCATCGCCTGCGCCTCCTTGACGTTCGGGACGAGCAGACCGCGGGGGGTCGCCGCGGCGATGCCGAGATTGACGTAGTGCTTGACGATGATCTCGCTGTCGGTCCACTGCGCGTTCACCGTCGGGTTGCGGCGCACCGCCCAGATCATGGCCTTCGCCATGATGAGCAGCGGCGACACCTTCACGCCCGCGTAGTCGGGGGAGGCCTTCAGTCGCTTCAGGTACTCCATCGTGCGACTCGCGTCGACGTCGACGAACACACTCACATGAGGTGCCTGGAATGCACTCTGCACCATGGCGTTGGCGATCGCCTTGCGAACGCCCTTCACCGGAATGCGGTCCTCGCGGCCTTCCGGCCATTCGGGAGTCTGGATGTTGCGGAAGACGCTGGCCTGGCTTGCCTCGCGAATCACGTCGTCGCGCGTGATGTCGCCGATTGGTCCGGTGGGGGCGACCCGCGAGAGGTCGACGCCGAGGTCTTTCGCAAGCTTGCGGATCGGTGGCTTCGCGATCACCGGAAGTCGCGGTCCGGGAGCGGATGCCGCGGCGGGAGCGGGTGCGGCCGGGGCTGCAGCCACAGCCGGCGCCGGCGCCGCGGGAGCCGCCGCGGGCGGCGGGGGAGTGGGTGCTGTGAAGTTCTCGTGCGCTCCACCGGGAGACGGATGACGCCGCCGGCGAGTCGCCGAGGGGCCCGAGCTGCCGTGTCCGACGAGCACGGCGCCGCCGCCCTCCTCGGCCGCCGGTGCAGCAGGCACCGCGGGAGCGGGAGCCGCTGCGGGCGCGGCGGCAGGCGCGGCGGCTGCAGCAGGCGCCGGCGCCGACACATCCGTCGACTCCCCGGCATCCGTCTGGATCACCAGGATCGGCGTACCGACGTTGACGGTGTTGCCCTCGTCGACGAGTAGCTCGGAGACGACGCCCTCGAAGGCGCTCGGCAGCTCGACGAGCGATTTCGCCGTCTCGATCTCGACGAATACCTGGTCGAGCGCGATCCGATCGCCGGGGGCGACGCGCCATTGCACGATCTCGGCCTCGGTGAGTCCTTCACCGACGTCGGGCAGCGGGAATCGGATCTCGCTCATCTCACGCCTCTCTCAGGTCGCGGCCGGAGCCGCAGGTCAATATGCCAGTGCGCGGTCGACGGCCTCGAGCACCCGGTCGGGGCTCGGCAGGTACTCGCTCTCGAGCGCGGCCGGAGGGAATGGGGTGTCGAAGCTCGAGACCCGCAGCACGGGTGCCTCGAGGGAGTAGAACGCCCGCTCGGCGACGGTGGCGGCGACCTCGGAGCCGATGCTCACGTTGCCGTAGGCCTCTTGGGCGACGATGAGTCGCCCGGTGCGATGGACCGAGTCGAGCAGCGGGCCGTAGTCGATGGGGGAGAGCGAGCGCAGGTCGACGACCTCGAGGCTCCGTCCCTCTTGGGCGGCGATGTCGGCAGCCTGCAGCAGGGTGGCGACCATCGCGCCGTGGCCGACGACCGTGACATCCGTGCCCTCGCGCACGATGCGGCTCGCGTGCAGCGGCAGGCCGGCGTGCGCTTGGTCGACGGGGCCCTTCGGCCAGTACCGGCTCTTCGGCTCGAAGAACAGCACGGGGTCGTTCGAGGCGATCGCCTCCTGGATCATCCAGTACGCGTCGTGCGGATTCGACGGACTCACCACGCGCAGGCCCGGCGTATGGGCGAAGTACGCCTCGGGGCTCTCCTGGTGGTGCTCGATCGATCCGATGTGTCCGCCGTAGGGCACCCGGATCACGATGGGCATCGACGCGGTGCCGTTGTGGCGCACCGTGACGCGAGCGAGCTGCGTGGTGATCTGGTCGAAGGCGGGGAAGATGAAGCCGTCGAACTGGATCTCGATGACGGGCCGATAGCCGCGCATTGCGAGGCCGATCGCGGTGCCGACGATGCCCGATTCCGCGAGCGGCGTGTCGAGCACTCGCTTGTCGCCGAACTCCGCCTGGAGCCCCTCGGTCACACGGAACACGCCGCCGAGCGGGCCGATGTCCTCGCCCATGAGCAGCACCTTCTCGTCGGCGCGCATCGCCTCGCGGAGGCCGGCGGTGATCGCCTTCGCGAGCGAGAGCGTCTGCACGCCCGGCACGCCCCGTTCGGTCGGAGGCGCAGCGGATGCCGCGGCGGCGGTGTCGGTCGAGGCAGCGTCGGTCGCCGTGGTCTCGCTCGCGGCGGACTGCGTCTCGAGACCCTCGGCGGACCCCTGTGTGGCATCCGTCACCCGGAGCTCCTCTTCGGTTCGTGCGTTCATGCCGACGACCCGCCCTCGAAGCTCGACTCGTAGGCTTCGAGCCACTCGGACTGCTCGGTCATGAGCGGATGCGGCTCGCTGTACACGTGCTTGAAGATTACCTCGCGGGTCGGTGCGACCACGTCGAGCGCCCGGCGGCGCAGGTCGGCGGCGACATCGGCCGCCTCACGATCAACGTCGTCGAAGAAGGCAGCGGATGCCCCGCGGCCCTCGAGCCACGTGCGGTACCTCGTGATCGGGTCTCGCTGGGCCCAGTACTCGACCTCGTCGTCGGTGCGGTACTTCGTGGGGTCGTCGGCGGTGGTGTGCGCGCCCATGCGGTAGGTCTCGGCCTCGATGAGGCTCGGGCCCTCGCCCGCGCGCGCCTCCTCGAGGGACTGGCGGGTCACGGCGTAGCTCACGAGCACGTCGTTGCCGTCGATGCGCACGCCCGGCATGCCGAAACCGCCGCCCCGGAGGGAGAGAGGGCTGCGCGACTGCCGCGAGACCGGCACGGAGATCGCCCACTGGTTGTTCTGGATGAAGAAGACCTGCGGTGTCTGGTAGCTCGCCGCGAACACGAGCGCCTCGCTCGCGTCGCCTTGCGAAGAGGCGCCGTCGCCGTAGTAGACGAGCACGGCGGCATCCGTCTCCGGGTCGCCGGTGGCCGTGGCGCCGTCGAACTGCAGGCCCATCGCGTAGCCCGTCGCGTGCAGGGTCTGCGAGGCCAGCACGAGCGTGTAGAGGTGGAAGTTGCCGTTCTCGGCGGGGTTCCAGCCGCCTAGCGTCGCCCCCCTGAGCAGCGCCAGGATGTTCACGGGATCGAGCCCGCGGATGATGCCGACGATGTGCTCGCGGTACGACGGGAACAGGTGGTCTTGCGGTCGGGCCGCGTGCGCCGAGCCGACCTGTGCGGCCTCCTGCCCGTGGCTCGGAACCCAGAGCGCCAGCTGGCCCTGCCGTTGCAGGTTCGCGCCGGCGATGTCGATGCGCCGGGAGATCGCCATGTCGCGGTAGAACCGCTCGAGCATGGTGTCGTCGAGTGCCTCGACGAGCGGGAGATAGGCCTCGGCCTCGGGCGTCGGTCGCAGCTCGCCGTCAGGGGTCAGGAGCTGGACCGTCGGTGCGGTGAAGTCTCTTTCTCGGGCAGACACCGTTCCACGCTACAGCTATGAAGGGAGCTGTTCTTGTAAAGCCGGCACAAGCTCGCCGAGAATCCTGAGGAGGATATCTCCAGATTCCTCCTCGCCGATCGAGATCCGGATTCCCTCGGGCGGGAACGCGCGCGTGACGAGAGCGGCCTCGAACAGGCGATCAGCGACCTCGGCGGTCGCGGCTCCGGTGGGCAGCCAGACGAAGTTCCCGTGGGGCTCGGGCACCGGCCAGCCCTGCGCGAGGAGGGCCTCGTAAAGGCGCCTCCGACGCACGGTGATGGCCTCGACTCGCTCGAGGAGCTCGGCTTCGGCGGCCGGCTCGAGCGAGGCGAGGGCACCGGCGGTGGACGCCGCCGTGACGCCGAGCGGGATCGCGGTGGACCGTGCGGCGTCGAGGATGCCGACCGGACCGACCGCGTAGCCGACGCGGAGGCCCGCGAGACCGTAGGCCTTCGAGAAGGTGCGCAGCACCACGAGGTTCGGGTATCGGCCGATGAGCGAGCGCCCGTCGACGGATGCGTCGTCGCGCACGAACTCGATGTACGCCTCGTCGAGCAGCACGAGCAGGTCGGCGGGCACGGCGGCCATGAACGCGTCGAACTCTGCCGCCGTGACGATGGTGCCCGTGGGATTGTTCGGCGAGCACACGATGGCGACGCGAGTGCGATCGGTGATCGCCGCGGCCATCGCCTCGAGGTCGTGGCGGTGGTCGGGCTGGTTCGGCACGGTCACGCTCGTGGCGCCGGCGACGGCGACGAGCCCCGGATAGGCCTCGAACGAGCGCCAGGAGTAGACCACTTCGTCACCGGGCGCGGCGGCGGCCGCGATGAACTGGGCGAGGAGGGAGACGGATCCGGCACCCACGAGCACTTCGTCGGCGCTCACGCCGAATCGCGCGGCGAGCGCCTCGCGCAGGGGGAGGGCCGAGGCATCCGGGTACCGATTGATCTGCTTCGCCGACGATGAGATCGCCTCGATGACGGAGGGCAGCGGATCGAAGGGGTTCTCGTTGCTCGAGAGCTTGAACCCGTCGGCGGGCGCGGGACGGCCCTGGCGGTACGGCGGAAGGGCTGCGATCTCGGGGCGAAGGCGGACGCCTGCCCCTGTGGGCTCCGGTGCGGTCACGGATTCCACCGTACCCCTTCGCACCGCCGCGGCGTTCTGCCAGAGTTGAGCCATGCGGTTCATCGTCAAGGTCATCGTCGTCGCATTCGCCCTGTGGCTCACGACGTTCATCGTCGCGGGCGTGAACGTGGTGCCCTATGAGGACACCACCATCGCCACGGTGCTCACGTACCTGCTGATCGCGCTCATCTTCGGGCTCGTCAATGCCATCGTGGGCACGTTCATCAGGGTCATCGCATTCCCGCTCTACGTGCTCACGCTCGGCCTGATCTCCTTCATCGTGAACGGCCTGCTGCTCCTGCTCGTCGCGTGGATCAGCGACCTCATGGGCTTCGGGCTCGTCATCGAAGGCTTCTGGTGGGGCGTGCTCGGCGCGCTCGTGATGGGCATCGTCAGCTGGCTCATCGGCCTCATCGTTCGGCCGTCGTCGTCGTCGAGCGACTGAGGTCGCGACTGGCCACCCACTCGGTCGAACGGCCTTCGCCGTCACCGGCGACGTCGGCGACGAGCGCGCGGAACCCGGTGAGCCGCTCCTCTTCGGACTCGTCGGCGAGTGCTGCCGTCTCGCGGTAGCGCGAGAGCTCGTGCGCGGGCAGCAGCGAGGAGTACTCCGCGTTGGCCTCGAGCACGCTGCGTGAGACGATCGTGCGCTGGTCGGACGGATGCCCCGCACCGCCGACCGCCGGAACGAGATCCTCCTCGTGCTCGATCGAGAGCATCCGCACGTCCTCGCGCAGCTCGGCCGAGGCGACCGGACTGCCGAGGCTCAGGACACCCACGGTGTTGAGCTCGGGATCGCCGGCGAGGCTCGCCGCAATGACGCCGCCACCGGAATGGCCGACCGCGAGCAGCGGTTCACCCGGCGCGATGCCGGCATCAGCCATCGCCTGGCGCACCGCCCGCTCGCCGGCGCCCGAGTCCGCACCGGCGAACCGGAGGTCGTCGAGCGCGGAGTCGTCGGCGATGCCGTGCACGTTCGACGTCATGTCGAAGGGCTGCTCGCCGGCGACGAGCCCGGCTTCGATCGTGCCGCTGATGTAGACGATCCAGCGCGCGTCGCCCGGCGGGCCGTAGCGCTCGATGCGGATCTGCGTGTCGCCGCTCGCGGGCACGCGCTGCGCGAGGTCGCCGACGCCGCTCGGGGCCGCCACCGAGCGGCCGGGGTCGGGCGGGCCTGCCCTGCCATCGCCGGCGGCGCCGGGAGAGGAGGGGCTCACTCCGACGCGGGACACCTGCACCGGCCCGTCGACGAGCAGCCGGCCACCGGCGAGTCCGAGTCCGCCGGCGAGCGCGAGCAGCACCGAGGCGCTCTCGGGCGCACCGACCCGGGTGCCGATCGGGGCCGTGGTGCTCGGCAGGTGGAGGAGCCCGGCAGTGAACTCGTCGGCGGAATCCGCAGCGGCGCGAACGAGCCGCACGAAGGCCGGGTCGGAGAGGAGCTCGCGGCGCTCGGCCAGCCACGCCGCGGCCGGCGTCTGCCCCATGCCGAAGAGCGACGCCAGGCCCTGCCCGGCCGCGCCGGCGAGCCCGACGCCGACAATCGCCGGCGCGAACCACCCCAGCGTCCACGCGCCGAACCGGCCGCCCGCCGCCCAGAGGGCATCGATCATGCGTTCCGTGGCGCCATACCGCTCGGCGCTCTCGATGAGGGATGCCCGAAGCCGGCCGGCCTGCTCGCCTGCCTCCGCGAGGCGCCACGTCGTGACCTGCAACTGCCAGCCCGGAGCCAGGCCCCCACCTACCCGCGGCTCGTCGAGGTCGAGGTCGAGCAGGCCTCTCCAGATCACGCCCACGCGCTCCGACCAATCGGTCGTGACGGTCTCGACGGCGCCGAGCCGCACGGCGTCGACGAAGAGCTCGTCGGTCGCGACGGCGGTCGATCCCCCGCCGGAGACGTTCAGCGAGTCGTCCATGCAGTCACGCCCTCCGTCGAGCCGGCCTGCGCGCGCTCGAGCTCAGCACGCACCGCCGTCTCTCGTGCCTCGAGCTCGTACCGCATTCCCCTGATGCCCTCGGCGAGCTGCGCCTCGGCCGTGACGAGCGACTCCATCACGGCCTCGAGAACGGCGCGGAGCTCGTCGAGTCGTTCGACGTAGCGATCGGCCGCCGTCGACCGCCAGCCGTCGGTGCCACGGGGAACGAGCGATGCACGGCGATCACGCACGTCACCGAGCAGGGAGCGGAGCATCACGAGGTGGCGCTCCGCCGCGTCGATTCGCGCCGGGGTCGCGGCGTTGCCCGTGAGCGCGGCGATCACGGAGTCGAAGTCGGAGTCGGACACGCCACGAGTCTGGCGGCGTCGCGGCATCCGCTCGCCGTATCGTTCCGGTGCCGTACACAAGCGGGCCCGCACCGCGCCTGTGGAGGGTGAGTCGCCGAGCGCGCCGGGCGCTCCCGCGTGACGGGCGAGACCCGGAGGTTCACCGGACGAACGGCCAGCCTGGCCAGCGGATCGACTGCTGCGCACGCGCCGCATCTCGTCCACAATGGGAGCATGACGCGAGCGGAACCCGCCGGGGACGCCGCGCAGCCCTTCCGAGTGTCGTTCGTCTGCACCGGCAACATCTGCCGCTCACCGATGGCCGAGGTCGTGTTGCGCTCCCTCGCCGAACGCGCCGGGCTCGCCGACCGGCTCGCGATCGAGTCTGCGGCCACCGGCGACTGGCACGTCGGTGAGCCTGCCGATCTCCGCACGATCGAGGCGCTCACTCGCGCCGGCTACGACGGCTCGCATCACCGGGCACGACAGTTCGAGGCCGAGGCCTTTCCCAGGCTCGACCTCATCGTCGCGTTCGACCGCGGCCAGATGCGGATCCTGCGCAACTGGGCGCCGAGCATGATCGAGCTGGACAAGGTGCGGCTGCTGCTCGAGTTCGACCCCGAACTCGCCGCCCTGCAGGACGTGCCCGACCCCTACTACTCCGACGCGGTCATGTTCGATCGAGTGCTTGAGATGATAGAGCGGTCGACGTCGGCGCTCTTCCGGCAACTCGCTCCAGCACTCAGACAAGGAACTCGATGACTTCGCTGCCTCCCCAGCCGCTCAGCCCCCTCGACGGCCGGTACCGCTCGGCCGTCGGCGAACTCGGCGAGTACCTCTCCGAGGCGGGCCTCAATCGGGCGCGAGTGCTCGTCGAGGTGGAGTGGCTGATCGCCCAGACCGATCGCGGGTTCTTCGGCACGACGCCGCTCTCCGACGAGCAGCGGCTGCAGCTGCGAACGGTCGTCACCGACTTCGGGCAGGCCGACATCGACGAGCTCGCCTCCCTCGAGGCGACCACGCGCCACGACGTGAAGGCCGTCGAGTACTACGTGCGCCGCCGTCTCGAATTGCTCGGCCTCGACGCCATCGCCGAGCTCACCCACTTCGCCTGCACGAGTGAGGACATCAACAACCTCTCGTACGCCATCACCGTTCGCGACGCGGTGCGCGACGTGTGGCTGCCGAAGTACCGCGCCGTCATCGACGCGCTCACCGCCCTCGCCGTCGAGCACCGCGACGCGGCGATGCTCTCGCGCACGCACGGCCAGCCCGCGACCCCGTCGACCATGGGCAAGGAGCTCGCGGTGTTCGTGCACCGCCTGTCGCGCATCGCCGACCAGGTCGAGGCCACCGAGTACCTCGGCAAGTTCTCGGGCGCGACCGGCACGTTCTCCGCGCATGTGGTCGCGGCTCCGGATGTCGCGTGGCCGACCGTGTCCCGCGAGTTCGTCGAGTCGCTCGGTCTCGCGTGGAACCCGCTCACGACCCAGATCGAATCGCACGACTGGCAGGCGGAGCTCTACGCCCGCGTCTCGCACGCGAACCGCGTGCTGCACAACCTCGCGACCGACATCTGGACCTACATCTCACTCGGCTACTTCCGCCAGATCCCGCAGGCCGGCGCCACGGGCTCCTCGACGATGCCGCACAAGATCAACCCGATCCGGTTCGAGAACGCCGAGGCGAACCTCGAGCTCTCGTCGGCGGTGCTCGACTCGCTCGCCGCGACGCTCGTCACCTCGCGCCTGCAGCGCGACCTGACCGACTCGAGCGCGCAGCGCAACATCGGCGTCGGCTTCGGCCACTCCCTGCTCGCGCTCGACAACATCCAGCGCGGCCTCGGCGAGATCGACCTCGACACGGCCTTGCTCGCCGCCGACCTCGACGACAACTGGGAGGTGCTCGGCGAGGCGATCCAGACCGTCATCCGCGCCGAGGTCGTCGCCGGCCGCTCGTCGATCAGCGACCCCTATGCGCTGCTCAAGGAGCTCACGCGCGGCAAGCGCGTCGGCGCGGCCGAGCTCGCCGCCTTTGTCGAGGGGCTCGAGATCGGCGATGACGCGAAAGCGCGCCTGCTCGCCCTCACGCCCGGCGGCTACACGGGCATCGCGTCGAAGCTCGTCGACGAGCTGGGCTGAGCGCGGGGCCGGGCGGGCTCGGCTGAGCTGCCCCCGCCCGCGCTCACGCCACTTCGAAACTGCAGGAGATGCTCGATCATGCGCCCGGTGTCGGCGCTATAGGGCGGGATCTCCTGCATTTCAGCCTCGAGTGGACCGCCGGGGCCCGCCGCGCGGCCGGGGGAGTCGTCAGTGGCCGCCGCGACCCGGCGCGCCCGGTTCGTCGGGCCCGTCGGGTCCGTCGGGACGGCGCGGTTCGCCGAGCTCGGCGGACTCCGCGGCATCCGGCTTCACGGCCATCGCCAGGAGCGCCAGCACGACGAGCACGACGATGAACACGCCGCCCGCCACGATCAGGGAGAGCGTGAGCTCGCGCGTGACGATGAGCACGACGACACCCGTGAAGATCGCCGAGATCGCGGCGCCGCCGACGTACTCGGCCGGCCGCAGCACCTCACGGCGGCTCGGCTTGTACTCACCGGAGGGCTGCGTCACGACTGGGGCTCCGATCGGGAGGCGTCGGCGCGCGGCGCCGCGGCCCACTTCAGCGAGAACCCGCCGATGACGAGGTAGACCCCGAGGATCACGAGGTAGCCGCCGAGGAGTCCGACCGCCGTCACCGAGTCGGGCGGCAGCAGCAGGAACACGAGCGCGAGCAGCGCCGTGAGCCCGCCGGCCGCGATCCAGTCGCGTGCTGCCGGGGTGCGCCCGCGGGCACGCAGGCCCGCGTAGAGCTCGACGAACCCGGTGACCGCCGCCCACACGCTCACGAGGTAGAGCAGGAACGGCAGGCCGCCGAGAACCGACACGGCGAGCAGGCCCGCCACGACGGTGACGACTGCAGTGATGACGAAGAGCGAGCGGATGCCGCGATCGGCCGTGAACCGCATCGCAAGTGCGCCGACGACGAGCCCCGACACGATCGCCCACACGCCGAACACAAGCAGGCCGAACTCGGGCGAGTGGTTCGGAGAGAATGTGATGACCACGGCCGGCACGATCGCCAAGATGCCGCGGACGACCGGAACGGTCCAGAATCGGGACAGCTCCGGAGCGGTATCGCGGGCGGCGGCCACGGCGACCTCTTTCATCCGATGGGGTACCGATCCATCCTACGCGCCGGGCCGAGCGCCGCCGTCTGAGGCACCGCGCAGCGCCGCGCGCCGCGCGCCGCTCTACAGCGCCTTCACCGCCGAGAGCACCTTGCCGAGCGAGTCCTTCGCGTCGCCGAACAGGAGGGTCGTCTGCGGCTCGAAGAGCAACTCGTTCTCGATGCCCGCGAAGCCCGGACGCATCGAGCGCTTGAGGAACACGACCTGCCGGGCGGCGTCGACCTCGAGGATCGGCATGCCGTAGATCGGCGAGCCGGGCGTGGTCTTCGCCGCGGGATTCACGACGTCGTTCGCGCCCACGACGAGCGCGACATCCGCCGTCTTGAACTCCCGGTTCACCTCGCTCATCTCCTTCAGCGCCTCATACGGGATGTTCGCCTCGGCGAGCAGCACGTTCATGTGGCCCGGCATGCGCCCAGCCACCGGGTGGATCGCGAAGATCACCTCGATACCGCGCGCCTCGAGCGCCGACTGCAGCTCGGCGATCGTGTGCTGGCCTTGCGCGACCGCGAGGCCGTACCCCGGCACGATGATCACGCGCTGGGCGTAGCCGAGGAGCACCGCGACGTCTTCCGCGCTCGAGGAGCGCACCGGTCGATCGGATGCCACGGTCGACCCGGCCGTCGAACCGCCACGGAAGGCGCCGAAGAGGATGCCCGCGACGCTGCGTCCCATCGCCGACGCCATCGCCCGGGTCAGGATCGTTCCGCTCGCACCCACGAGCGTGCCCGCGACGACGAGGAGCACGTTGCCGAGCACGAGCCCAGAGGCCGCGACGGCGAGGCCCGTGAACGCGTTGAGCAGCGAGATGACGATCGGCACATCGGCGCCGCCGACGGGCAGCACGAGGAGCACGCCCGTGGCGAGGCCGAGCACGATGAGCACGACCGCGATCCAGATGGCGCCCGTGAAGATGATGACGACGGATGCCGCGATCGCCGCCACGAGCACGGCGGCCATGATGACCGGCAGCCCCGGGAACACCACGGGCCTGGTCGTCATGAGCTCCTGCAGCTTCGCGAACGTCACCATCGAGCCCGCGAATGAGACGGCGCCCACGAGCAGGGTGAACACGATCGCGAGGCGCACCGACGGGTCATCCGAGTGCCCCAGTTCGAGCAGTGCCACGAGCGCCGCTGCACCGCCGCCGACCCCATTGAAGAGCGCGACGAGCTGGGGCATCTGCGTCATCTGCACCCGACGTGCCACGGGGGCGGCGATCGCTGAGCCCACGGCGATCGCCGCGATGATCCACGGGATGTTCTCGAGCCTCACCGAGAGGAACACGGTGACGACCGCGACGAGCGCTCCGGCAGCGCCGATGAGATTGCCGCGGCGGGCGGTCTTCGGCGAGCTCAGGCCCTTGAGCGCGAGGATGAAGCACATTGCCGCCGCGAGGTAGAGGATCGCCGTCCAGGTGGGGGAGAGCAGCATCATCGGCCGGCCTCCTTCGCGCCGTTGCCGGACGCCGCGGGGGCGGGCGGTGCAGCGGATGCCGCGGATGCAGCGGATGCCGCGGGCTCCGTGGGCTTCGACCTGCGCCCCCGGAACATCTCGAGCATGCGGTCGGTGACGACGAAGCCGCCGACGAGGTTCGCCGTGGCGAGCACGACCGCGAGCAGCGCGAGGGCGAGCGTCCAGCCGTCGCCCGCCTGGCCGGCGACGATGATCGCGCCGACGAGGATGATGCCGTGGATCGCGTTCGCGCCCGACATGAGCGGCGTGTGCAGAGTGCTCGAGACCTTCGAGACCACCTCGAAGCCCACGAACACGGCGAGCACGGTGATCGTGAGGAGAGCGATGCCGTCGTCCATCAGCGCGTTCCTTCCTGTCCGTCGGCCCCACTGGAACCACCTTCAGCAGTTACCGCCTCGAGCGCATCGGCGGTCGCCGGATGCCGCACCTCGCCGTCGTGTGTGAGGCACGCGTCCACCACCACCACGTCGGTGAAGTCGGGTTCGACCGAGCCGTCGTGCGTCATGAGGGCGAGGAGGTTCGCGACGTTCTTCGCGTAGAGACGCGAGGCGTCGCCGGGCATCGTCGACGCGGCATCCTTCATGCCGACGATCGTCACTGTTCCGCCGCCGTCGGTGGTCGGCACCGCAACATCCGATCCCGCGACCGAGCCCTCGACGTTGCCGCCCGACTCAGCGGCGAGGTCGACGACGACAGCGCCCGGCCGCATCGCGGCGACCATCTCGGCTGTGACGAGCAGCGGCGCCGGGCGCCCCGGGATCGCGGCGGTCGTGATGAGCACGTCGGCGTCGGCGACATGCGGGGCGAGCAGCTGTCGCTGGCGAGCGGCGCGATCGGCGCCGAGCTCCTTCGCGTAGCCGCCTCCCGCGTCGGCCGCGTCGAGATCGAGGTGCACGAAGGTGCCGCCCATCGACGCCACCTCGTCGGCGGATGCCGCACGCACGTCGTTCGCCGAGACCCGGGCGCCGAGCCGCTTCGCCGTTCCGATCGCCTGGAGCCCGGCGACCCCGGCGCCGAGCACGAGCACTTTCGCGGGTGGGATCGTGCCCGCCGCCGTCATGTAGAGCGGGAAGAACCGCGGCAACCGCATCGCCGCCTCGAGCACGCAGCGGTAGCCGGCGACGAGCGCCTGGCTCGTGAGGGCGTCCATCGATTGCGCGCGGGAGATGCGCGGCACGAGTTCGAGGGCGAAGGCCGTGATGCCGGCGTCGCGCAGGGCCTTCACGGTCGGCAGCTCCGTCGACGGCGAGGCGAGCCCGATCGTGACGGCGCCGCGGCGCAGGCGCGCGGGCGTCTCGGGTTCGAGTGGCCGCACGTGCAGCAGCACGTCGAGATCGCCGAGTTCGATGGCGTCGACGACGTCGGCGCCGGCGGCCTCGTAGGAGGCATCCGAATGACCGGATTCCTCGCCCGCGCCGTGCTCTACGAGCACTTCCAGGCCGAGCCCCGCCAATTGGCGCACGGTATCCGGTGTGGCGGCGACCCTCCGCTCGCCGCTACGTCGCTCTCTCGCGATGCCGACCCTCACGGGCGCTCCTCTCGACAGGGGAGTGCAGCGGTGTCGCTCGCGGAGAGGTCCGGGCGGCGGCGCTGCACGTGTCGTTCAGCGTACGTGGCGACGCGGCATCCGCTCGATGATTCGCCCGATTCCCGCGCGAAAGATGGCGGGTTCCTTCACTGTGCGGAACTTTCTTGCGTGTCTTGCGTCGCGTGCTGTCGAGATCGCGGGCCGCGGCTCCGACTCACTTGTACACCGGATTCAAGGAGGAGATCATGGTCACCATGACGAGCGCATCGCACGCGCGAGCGGAGATCGGCCCGATCGACGTGTCATTCGATGCGGTACTCGAACGCAGCCCTGCGGCAGGCGGCTGGACCTACGTGATCTGGCCCCGCTCGGCCGAGTTCTTCGGCACGCGAGGACTCGTCAAGGTCGAGGGGACGGTCGACGGCGTTCCGTTCCTCGGTTCGTTCATGGCGCTCGGCGATGGACGTCACAAGCTGGCGGTCACAGCGCCCGTACGTCGCGCGATCGGCAAGGAGGCCGGTGCAACGGTGCAGGTGACGCTCACGGCGCGGCGGGCCTGACGTTCGATTACCGGTCGAGTCGTCCTAGTATCGAACGAGCGGGAGTGGAAGCGAGCGAGCGTCGCAAGCATCCTGCCCGGCATCGCAGGAGGGCACGGCTCATGGCAGGAAGCGCGACAACGCCGGCGGGTTCGCAGACGCTGAGTCGCGGCATCCGGATGCTCGAGATCCTCGCCGCCGCCGACCGGAACCTCTCGATCGACGAGCTCGCGGGCGCACTGGGCGTGCATCGCTCGGTGGCGTATCGACTGCTGCGCACGCTGGAGGATCACGGCCTCGTGACGCGCGACGCCGCCGGTCGCCTCGCTCTCGGAACGGGCCTCGCGGCGCTCGCCTCGGGGGTGGCACGCGACCTCCAGCAGCTCGCGCTGCCTGAGCTCAACGACGTCGCGAACGAGCTCGGCATGACGTGCCTGCTCGCCGTGCTCGTCGACACCGATGAGGCCGTCACGCTCGTGAGCGCGTCGCCGCGCCAGACGGTGGCCGTCGTGTCGTACCGACCGGGCCACAGGCATCCGATCACCCGCGGCGGTCCAGGCAAGGCGATCCTGCTCGGCCTTCCCGAGAGCGCGTGGCCGTCGGACATGCCCGGCGAGCTCCGCGACGAGATCGCCGACAGCCGTGCGCGCGGCTATGCGCGGAGCCACGACGAGGTCGTGCCGTCGCTCAGGTCGGTCGCCGTGCCACTGACGCTGCCGGGGCAGCCGCCGGCGGCGATCGCGGTGATACATGTCTCGTTCCCGCGACCCGAATCCGAGATCGCCGACCGCCTCAAGCTCGCTGCCGAGAGCGTGGCACGAGCCTACGGCGCCTGAACGGCAGGCCGGCCGGCACGAAGGATGGGCTCGAAGAAGGCGGCCAGCTCGTTGGTCGCCGTGAGCGGCAGCACGTTCGCGACGTACTGGTCGGGACGCACCACCACGACCGCGCCGGCGCGGTCGATCCCGCGCGACTCGAAGATGTCGTCGGCGGGGTCGGCGGCGTACACCTTCTCGTAGTCGATGAGCTGGAACGGCCCGGTGCGCGGCAGGAACAAGTCGGGCACGACCCCGAGGTCGACCTCGGTGTACGGCTGCTGGGTGATCAGCTTCACGTCGAACCACGCATCGCGGTCGGCGCCCTCGGGGGTCGCGGTAACCGGCGAGTCCGGTGACGTCGCCATCCACTCGGCGAGATCGAGGACAGCGGATGCCGCTCCCGGCCGCGACTCGCCGACACCTGCCGCGTCGGCGAACACGTAGATGCGCCACCGGCCGTCGGCCGTCGCGTGGTGGCCGAGGTGCACCGGGTTGCCGTCGCACACGCGGGTGACCATGGCCGACTTGAACCGCTTGCCGATCGGGTAGCCCTCGGCGAGCGGCTGGTGCGTCGCGTCGGCGACGATCAACGAGGGCGCGTACTGCGTCATGAACCCGGCGGGGAACTCGAACGTGCGCGCGTAGAACTCCTCGAGCTCCGACGGCGAGGCGAACTCCTCGGGCTTCTTCGCCATCATCGCCGACCACTGCTTGTCGAAGTCGATGAGGCTCTGCGCCACGACCTGGCGTTCGGCGGAGTAGGTGGCGAGCAGGCTCTCGGGGGCGCGCCCCTCGAGCACGTGGCCGAGCTTCCAGCCGAGGTTCCAGCCGTCCTGCATCGACACGTTCATGCCCTGGCCGGCCTTGGCGCTGTGCGTGTGGCAGGCGTCGCCGGCGATGAACACGCGCGGCGTGCGCGTGCCGACGGCATCCGTCTCGACGTCGTGGAACCGGTCGGTGAGGCGGTGACCCACCTCGTACACGCTGTGCCACGCGACGTTCTTCACGTCGAGCGTGTACGGGTGCAGGATCTCATTCGCCCTGGCGATGACCTGCTCGATCGTGGTCTCGCGCACGTGGTGATGGTCGTCGAGCGGGACCGCGCCGAGGTCGACGTACATGCGGAACAGGAAGCCGCCCTCGCGCGGGATGAGCAGGATGCTGCCCGCCTCCGATTGGATGGAGGCCTTGAGCCGGATGTCGGGGAAGTCGGTGACCGCGAGCACGTCCATCACGCCCCACGCGTGGTTGGCCCGGTCGCCCTCCATGTGGCATCCGATCGCCGCGCGCACCTTGCTGTGCGCGCCATCCGCCCCCATCACGTACTTGGCGCGCACGGTGCGGCGCTGGCCTTCGCGCTCACCGGCGGTGTGCACGAGGGTGACCGTCACCGGGTACTCGCCCTGCTCGGCGTTCTCGAGGCTCTCGAATTCGAGCCCGTAGTCGGGCTTCGCGCGCGTGGGCGAGTTCGCCATCACCTCGGCGAAGTAGTCGAGCACGCGTGCCTGGTTGACGAGAAGGTGCGGGAACTCGCTGACGCCGCTCGGGTCGTCGGGGGTGCGCTTCGCCCGCACGATGCGCGACGGATCGGCGGGATCGGGCTTCCAGAAGACCATCTCGGTCTGCCAGAAGGCCTCGGCGACGATGCGCTCGGCGAACCCGAATGCCTGGAACGTCTCGACGCTGCGTGCCTGGATGCCGTCGGCCTGGCCCATCTCGAGCCGACCGGGGCGGCGGTCGATGACGCGGGTCACGACGTCGGGGAACTGCGACAGTTGCGCTGCGGCGATCATGCCCGCGGGCCCCGCGCCGACGATGAGCACGTCGACCTCGTGCGGGAGTTCCTCGGGGCGGTCGATCCCGACACCCGCGACGGGCTTCACGCGCGGGTCACCGGACACGTAGCCGTAGTGGTGGAACTGCACGACTTCTCCTCACTTCGTTGTGGGCACTGCGGATGCTTCGAGTTGCACGTTCGATAATAGAACGCCGGGTTCTGATATCGCTCAGCCCATCGTAAGCCCCTGCGTCGTGACGGACAACCATTCGACGACGGTGGACGACGAAAGCCGCCCGCGTCCCCAGGGGAGGCGGGCGGCTTTCGTCGTGGTCGTGCCGTGCGCGAGCAGCGCTCGGTCTCAGCTGATCTTGCGACGGTAGACGGCGATCGCGAAGGCGTAGGCGACGACGAGGATGCCGACGAGCCAGGCGAGGGCGATCCAGATGTCACTTCCGACGGGTTCCTGGGCGAACAGGGCGCGAATGGAGTTCACGACCGAGGTCACGGGCTGGTTCTCGGCGAACCAGGCGACCGGCCCGGGCATCGTGTCGGTGGGCACGAACGCCGAGCTGATGAACGGCAGGAAGATCAGCGGATAGCTGAAGGCGCTCGCGCCGTCGACGGTCTTCGCCGAGAGCCCCGCGATCACGGCGAGCCAGGTCAGGGCGAGGGTGAAGATGACCAGGATGCCGGCGACCGAGAGCCAGACGGCCACGGATGCCCCGGTGCGGAACCCCATGAGCAGCGCAACGCCGATGACGATCGCAACCGAGACCAGGTTCGCGACCAGGGAGGTGAGCACATGCGCCCAGAGCACGCTCGACCTCGCGATCGGCATCGACTGGAAGCGTTCGAAGATGCCGCCCTGCAGATCGAGGAACAGCCGGTACGCGGTGTACGCGATGCCAGACGCGATCGTGATGAGCAGGATGCCGGGGAGCATGTAGTTGACGTACGACTCGTCGGATCCGGTGTTGATTGCTCCGCCGAGCACGTACACGAACAGCAGCATCAGCGCGATCGGGGTGACCGCGGTGGTGATGATCGTGTCAGGGCTGCGGAGGATGTGGCGCAGCGAGCGGCCGGTGAGGACGCCGGTGTCGCCGAGGACGTGGGTGGTCATCGGAGTTCCTTTCCTGCCGGGACCGTCTCGGTGCGGGCGGCGGCGGCGGCGGTATCAGTGTCGGTCTCGTCGGTTTCGCCGGTCTCGCCGACGAGGGCGAGGAAGACGTCCTCGAGGGAGGGCTGCTTCTCGATGTATTCGACCTTGGCGGGCGGGAGGAGTTGCTTGAGTTCGGCGAGGGTGCCGTTCTGGATGATCGTGCCCTTGTGCAGGATCGCGATGCGGTCGGCGAGCTGCTCGGCCTCGTCGAGGTATTGCGTGGTGAGCAGCACGGTCGTGCCGTCCTTCGCGAGTTTCTTGATCGTCTGCCACACCTCGATGCGCGCTTGAGGGTCGAGTCCGGTCGTCGGCTCGTCGAGGAAGATGATCGGCGGGTTGCCGATCAGGCTCATCGCGATGTCGAGCCGGCGTCGCATGCCACCCGAGTACGTCGCCGCTTTGCGACTGCCTGCTTCGGTGAGCGAGAAGCGGGCGAGCAGGTCGTCGGCGATCGCACCCGGGTTCTTCAGGTGACGGAGCTTGGCGATCAGCACCAGGTTCTCCCGGCCGCTGAGCACTTCATCGACCGCGGCGAACTGGCCGGTCAGGCTGATCGACTCGCGCACGTCGCCGGCGTTCGTGGCGACGTCGAAGCCGTACACCGTCGCGATGCCCGCGTCGGCCTTTAATAGCGTCGACAGGATCCGCACGAGCGTGGTCTTGCCTGCGCCGTTCGAGCCGAGCAGCGCGAAGATGCTTCCCGCCTTCACGTCGAAGTCCACGCCCCGCAGCACGTGCAGTTCCTTGAAGGACTTCGTGATGCCCTGCACCCTGATCGCGGGGCCGAGGGCCTGGTTGGAGGTGGTCATGCGTTCGTCTCCTTTCCGTTCTCGCTGGTCGCGGTATCGATCGCCTTGATGAGGCGAGCGCGCTCCTTGTCGATCCAGTGCGCACCGCCGTAGGACTGTGCGAACGTCTCGGCGAACTCGACCGGGTCATCGCCGACGATCGCGCTCACGGGCGTTCCGTCGATGGCGGCCCGCTCCCAGAGGTCGGCGGAGTCCCCGAGCATCGTGACGAGGGTGTCGCCGTCGGTGATGCCGCCGTAGTACATGAAGTACCGATCGAGTGCCTTCGCAGCGGTGCGGTGCGGCTCGGGGAGGGCCTCGATCCGGGCCTTGTACTGCTTGTACTGCTTCTTCTGCTCGAGCGAGCCGGTGAGGGCTTCGATCCACTTCGCCGCCATGATTACGCTCCTTCGTCCTGTGTGTTCTCGATGTTCTGGTGGAGCTGTTCGATCCGTTCTGCGAGGAAGCTCCATGTCCTCCAGAACTCTTCGAGGTACTCGCCGCCCCGTGCGTTCAGCGTGTAGACCTTGCGCGGCGGCCCCTTCTCTGACGGAACCTTCTCGACGTCGACGAGGCCGCGCTGTTCGATCCTGACCAGCAGGGCGTACACGGTGCCTTCGGCGAGGTCGGAGAAGCCCTGGTCGCGCAGCCGGGCCGTGATCTCGTAGCCGTATGCCGGCTGCACGGCCAGGATCGCGAGGACGATGCCCTCGAGCGTGCCCTTCAGCATCTCCGTCGTTTGCTTGCTCATGGAACCCCTCCTCTCAACTACTCGGTGTTGCTGACTACTGGTACATAGTAGGCATGAGTACCGGTAGTTAGCAACACTGAATAGCGGTTTTTCTTGGAGGGGCCTTTCTCGGGTCTCCCGCGTCTTCGCACCCAAGGCTCGAGTACTCGAGCTCGACGGCGGCATCGCTCGAGCGTCTGTCCGAGGACAGTGCGCGCTGGTACGCCGAGCTCATCAGGACCCGCCGGATCCCAGCCCGACTACTTCCAGAAGTTCTTGCGCCAGGTGGGCGACGCAGGTCGCTGCCGCTGCGCGTCCATGCGATATGGCCGACCGGCCAGGTGCCGGCCATCCTTCATGGAGCCTGCCACTTCGCGTAGCTCACACAGGGTGGGGCTCAGACCTGCACCATGTCGGCGAACCTCGAGAAGTGCCCGTGGAACGCGACCGTGATCGTGCGCGTGGGGCCGTTCCTGTGCTTGGCCACGATGAGGTCGGCCTCGCCGGCGCGGGGGTTGTCGCGCTCGTAGGCGCTCTCGCGGTGGAGCAGGATCACCATGTCGGCGTCTTGCTCGATCGAGCCCGACTCGCGCAGGTCGGAGAGGGCGGGGAGCTTGTCGGCGCGCTGCTCAGGACCACGGTTCAGCTGCGAGAGCGCGATGACTGGAACCTGCAGCTCCTTGGCGAGCAGCTTCAGCGCACGCGAGAACTCGGAGACCTCCTGCTGGCGGCTCTCGACTCGCTTGCCGCTCGTCATGAGCTGGAGGTAGTCGATGACGACCATCTTCAGGCCGACCCGCTGCTTGAGGCGCCGGCACTTCGCCCGGATCTCGACGAGCGTCATGTTCGGCGAGTCGTCGATGTAGAGCGGGGCGTCGTTGATGCGCCCGCGCGTCGAGGCGATCGTGGTCCAGTCGCGGGAGTCGACGGTGCCCTTGCGCATGCTCTGCAGGGGAACGGATGCCTCGGCGGCGAGCAGGCGCATCGCGATCTCGCTGCGCCCCATCTCGAGGGAGAAGAAGATCGTGGGCTGGTCGTTGCCGATTGCGGCGGCGCGGGCGAAGTCGAGGGCGAGCGTCGACTTACCGAGTGCAGGGCGGGCGGCGACGATGATCATCTGACCGGGGTGGAAGCCGTTGGTGAGGTCGTCGAGATCGGCGAAGCCCGTGGGCACTCCGGTGAACTTGCCGTCGGTGTGCTTGGCTGCCTCGATCTCGTCGATCGCGGCCGTCACCGCGTCGGTGAGCGGAACGTAGTCTTCGCTCTCGACCGAGCCAGTGACCGAGTAGATCTCGGCCTGGGCGTTGTTCACGAGCTCGACGACCTCGCCCTCGCCCGCATACCCCATCTGCACGATGCGGGTGCCCGCCTCGACGAGGCGGCGCAGCAACGCGCGCTCGGCGACGATCGAGGCGTAGTAGCCCGCGTTCGCCGCCGTGGGCACAATGCCCGTGAGCGTGTGCAGGTATTCGACGCCGCCGGCACGCTGCAGCTCACCGGTCTTCGTGAGTTCATCGGTGACGGCGATGACGTCGGTGGGCTCGCCGTGCGAGTAGAGCGAGAGGATGGCGTTGAAGACAAGCTCGTGCTTCGGCACGTAGAAGTCGACGCCGCGGAGCGTCTCGACGACATCGGCGACCGCGTCTTTCGAGAGCATCATGCCACCGAGCGCGCTCTGCTCGGCCAGCAGGTCGTGCGGGGGAGTGCGTTCGCCGCTTCTACGGGGTTCACCGTCGTGTGGTTCGGCGAGCCCGATGTGCGCGATCGACAACTCGATGACCTCCGATTTCGACTCCGCCGGGCGAGCAACCCGCGCCCGCAACTCCAGTGTGGTCTGACCCTCTGACATGAGTGGGCCGACCGGGTGGGAACCCGCTGATCGAAGGACGCTGCTTCACGATATGGAAGCGCTGCCAACACCACAAGCCAGCCTGTGGATAACTCTGGGGACAAACTGGGCGAAACGCCGAAGAAGGTGTGCACTCAGCCTGTGGAAAACTGTGGAATTCTGGCGAATTACACGGGTTGAATTCTGAATCGATCAGGTGTTTTGTGTTTCCACACCTGTGAACGAAAAGTTCTTCAGAAGTCCACCCTCACGTGTCCCCCACCTGTGTACAACATCGTGGGAAACGCGAACGCGGACTTGCGCTCGCACCGCCAGCGGGTGTAGGCCAGAGGCGGACAGGAACGCGGTCGAGCACCGCGCACGACACTTGCAGACTTCGCCGGCATGGGGGCCCCGAAGGCACGCTGATGGCGCCCGAAGACGACGAAGCGGCGGCCCGAGCCGAAGCCCGGACCGCCGCCGTGTTCGTGCGTGCGAGTTACTTCGCCGCGACCACCTGAAGGGTGATCGTCGCAGAGACCTCGTCACGGAGGCGAACGGTCGCCTCGTGGTCGCCGGTCGCCTTGATGGGGGTCGGGATCTCGATCTTGCGCTTGTCGAGCTCGCCGAGGCCGGCGGCCGCGACGGCAGCCGCGACATCCGCCGTCTTCACCGAACCGAAGAGGCGGCCGCCGAGGCCCGCCTTCACGGACAGCTTGACCTTGCTCGACTCGAGCTTGGCCTTGAGGGCCTGCGCGTCTTCGAGCGAGTGCAGCTCACGTGCAGCGCGGGCTGCCTTGATCTGCTCGATCTGCTTCTCGCCACCGCGCGACCACGCCACTGCGAAGCCCTGGGGGACGAGGAAGTTGCGAGCGTAGCCGCTCTTGACCTCGACAACGTCGCCGGCCGTGCCGAGGCCGGTGACCTCGTGCGTCAGAATTACCTTAGCCATTGTCGTGCTCCTTAACGGCCGGAGCCCGAGTAGGGCAGGAGGGCCATCTCGCGCGCGTTCTTCACGGCGCGGGCGATGAGGCGCTGCTCCTGCACGGAGACACCGGTGATGCGACGGGCGCGGATCTTTCCACGCTCCGAGATGAACTTGCGAAGGGTCGCGACGTCTTTGTAGTCGATGATGCCGACCTTGATCGACTTCGCGGGGGCGGCGTTCTTCGCGCCCTTCCCGCGGGTCGGCTTGCGGCGATCGCCGCTGCTCTTTCCAGCCATTTCTGATCCTGTCTTGATGATGCGCGGGTCGAGGAGGTCGCGCAGCGACCGTCTCGAATCCGCTGAGTACTAGAAGGGTGTCTCGTCGCCGAAGCTCGTGCCCGGAGTGTTCCAGACATCGCCGCCGGCACCGCCTGCGGAAGCGCCCGACTGCGTCGCCGGAGCGCTCGGCGCCCACGGCTCGTCGGTGCCGCCGCCGCCCCCGAAGGAGCCGGCAGCGCCGCCGCGGTTGGACGACGCAGCGCGCGTCACAGACGCGGTGGCGTAGCGCAGGCTCGGGCCGATCTCGTCGACCTCGAGCTCCATGGTGGTGCGCTTCTCGCCTTCCTTCGTCTCGTAGGAACGCTGCTTGAGACGCCCGGAAGCGATGACCCGGGATCCCTTGGTGAGTGAACCGGCCACGTGCTCGGCGAATTCACGCCAGACGCTCGCGCGCAGGAACAACGCTTCACCGTCTTTCCACTCGTTCGCCTGACGGTCGAACGTACGGGGAGTGGATGCGATGGTGAAGTTGGCAACCGCCAGTCCGTTCTGCGTGTAACGCAGCTCGGGATCTGCAGTGAGGTTGCCCACCACGGTGATGATGGTCTCGCCGGCCATGGGGACTAGGCGTCCTTCTGGGCGGGGGCCTTGGCTGCAGCTGCAGCCTTCGCACCGGCCTTGGCGGAAGCGGCGGCCTTCTTCGCGGCCTTCTCCTCCTGCGCCTTGGCGTGAGCGGCGACCTGGGCGATGGCCTCTTCGGCGCGGAGCACCTTGGTGCGCATGACAGCCTCGCTGAGGTTCAGCTGGCGGTCGAGCTCGTTGGTGGTCTTGGACTCGGCGGTGAAGTCGACGACGGCGTAGATGCCCTCGGCCTTCTTGTTGATCTCGTAAGCCAGACGACGACGTCCCCAGATGTCGACCTTGTCGACGGTGCCGCCATCATTTCTGATGACGTTGAGGAACTTGTCAAGGCTGGGAGCAACGGTGCGCTCATCGATCTCGGGATCGAGGATTACCATCAGCTCGTACTGGTGCATGACTAACCCACCTCCTTCGGACTAAAACGGCTACAGACTCTCTGCAGCAGGAGGGTTGTGCATACGTCGACCCGAGGAGGCCGCAAGTGCGGCGCACGGGCAACCTGCCTATCGTAGCGGATGCCGCCCCAGCATGCCATTCGGCTCTGAGCATCCCTCGCGTGCCCCGGCAAGTGGCGCGGCGATGGTGCTGCGCTGATCGGATCCGCCTACCCGCGGATCTCGATCTGCACCGGGAACTCGTTCTCAACGCTGCCGTCCGCCGCGCTCAGGTTGTACGCCACCACGTCGTACAGCCCCGGCTGGATGTCTGCCGGCAGCGTCAGGCTCGAGCTGAAGTTCGAGTGCTCGCAGCACGCGTCCGCAAGCACCGGCAGCGTGGCGACCGCCGTGCCCGAGGCGTCTCGCACGTCGACGTTGAGCGCGGCTTCGAAGACCGCCGCCAGGCCCGTCAAGAACACGACGCCGCCGGGCTCATACACCTGGCCGCACGTGGGACTCGTGAGGAAGATCGGCGGTCGATCGGGCGCGATCGTGATCGGGTACTCGACGAGGTCGATCACCGAGCCGTCCTCCGCGCTGTGCGCAAACGCCCGCAGCATGACCGGCAGGTCGTTCACCTCAGGAGGAAAGGCGAGCGTGCCCTCCCACGTGCCCGGGGTTCCGCTCCCCGATGTCGCCGTGAGATGGCGCACGCAGGCCACGATGCCCGCTTCGTCCACGACTTCGATGGTCAGGGCGGCCTCGAAGGTGTTCGACTCGCCGCTGACCGTGAACGGAACAGAGACGGTCGCTCCCTCCGCGGGACTCGCGATCACGATCGCCGGGCCCGCCGTCGTCTCTGGGGAACTCGGCGTCGGTGCACCGGTTGGCGAGGCTGTCGGGGACGGGCCGGAACCCGGTGAGCACGACGTCAGCGCCGCCGCGGCCACAAGGGTCGCGAGCGCCAGCGTGCCTCGAATGAACATGCGCGGGATCGCCTTCGCTCCTGTTCGGAGCGTACTCCCGCGAGACCCGGATGCACCCGGCCGGCGACACATCGTTGCGGGGACGTAACCCCCGAGGCTGCTAGGGCTGGGTGCCCCGAGCCGCCCACCAGGCGCGCAGGCGCTCGGCCGCGGCATCCGCACCGATCGGGCCCTCGTCGAGCCGCAACTCGAGCAGGAAGCGGTACGCCTCGCCCACGACGGGGCCGGGCGGCACGTCGAGCAGCGCCATGATCTGCTGGCCATCGAGCTCGGGACGCACCGCGGCGAGCTCCTCCTCTTCGGCAAGCACGGCGATGCGCGCCTCGAGGTCGTCGTACGCGAATCCAAGTCGATCGGCCTTGCGCCGGTTGCGGGTCGTGACGTCGGCCCTCGTCAGGATGTGCAGGCGTTCGAGCTGGTCGCCGGCGTCGCGAACGTAGCGGCGCACGGCGGAGTCGCTCCACGCGGCATCCGCGTACCCGAAGAACCGCAGGTGCAGCTCGATGAGCCGTGAAACCGCTGCGATCGTGTCGTTGTCGAAGCGCAGGTCGCGCAGGCGCTTGCGTGCGAGCTTCGCTCCGACGACGTCGTGGTGGTGGAACGAGACCACGCCGCCCGGCTCGAGCCGCCGGGTGGCCGGCTTGCCGATGTCGTGCAGCAACGCCGCGAGGCGCACGATGAGGTCGGGGGAGTCGAGGTTGCCCCGCGAGATCTCGTAGTCGATCGCCTGGTCGAGCACCGTGAGGCTGTGCTCGTAGACGTCTTTGTGATGGTGGTGCTCGTCGATCTCGAGGCTGAGTGCCGGCAGTTCGGGCAGCACCCGCTCGGCGAGGCCCGATTCCACCAGCAGACGGATGCCGCCGCGGGGCGACCCCGTGAGCAGCAGCTTCGACAGCTCATCGCGAACCCGCTCGGCCGAGATGCGCTCGATCGCACCCGCGAGGGTGGACATCGCCGCGCGGGTGTCGTCGTCGAGGGAGAACCCGAGTTGCGACGAGAACCGGGCCGCTCGGAGCATCCGGAGCGGATCGTCTCCGAACGATTGCTCGGGGGTCGCGGGCGTGCGCAGGACGCCAGCGACGAGGTCTTCGACGCCGCCCGAGGGATCGACGAGGGTCAGTTGCGGCAATCGCAGGGCGAGCGCGTTGACGGTGAAGTCGCGGCGGGTGAGGTCGCCCTCGAGGCTCGATCCGAAGACGACCTCGGGCTTGCGCGAGGCACCGTCGTATGAGTCGGCGCGGTACGTGGTGATCTCGACGGTCTCGCCGGCGATCTTCGCGCCGATCGTGCCGAACGCGCGCCCGATGTCCCAATGGGCTTCGGCGATGGGCTTCACGATGGCGAGGATCTCGTCGGGCGTCGCGTCGGTCGTGAAGTCGAGGTCCCTCACCGCACGCCCGAGGAAGGCGTCGCGCACCGGACCGCCGACGAGGGCGAGCTCGTGGCCGCCGGCTTCGAACGCCGCGGCGAGTCGGGCGACGGTCGGCGAAGCAGCCAGCTCACCGAGCCGATCGAGTGCCGCAGCGACAGTCTGCATGCTCCCCATGTTAAGCGGCGCGTGGGGCGCGCTCCGTGACGGTGACATCGCGCTGGGCCGGCGCCGATGAGGGAGCGGAAGGCCGGCGAGCTGCTGCCTCCGTGTCGGCGGCGCCCGTGGCGCCTGCCTGTGGATGGCCTGTGGACGTCGAGTGGGCGCCTCAGTGGCACGCAATAGAATCGCCTGCATGGTGGCCGAGTCGAACCCTGCGCGTCGACACCACCGCCGACCGCAGCGGGCCACGGATGCCGCGGAGCCCGCCACCTCGAGCGGCGCCTCGAGCGGCAACTCGACCCTCTCGCCTCGCCCTCGACGGCGTCGGGCAGCCCTCATCGGGCTCGCCGCCGCGGCAGCCGTCGCCGTCGTCGCTGCACCCCTCGCCGCGAATGCAGGGGCCGTCCTCGAGCCCGAGTTCCCGTTCGTCTCCGTTCACGACTCCGGCGTCTCGCTCATCAGCTCCGGGTCATCGAGCGAGGGCACCGCCGCTGCCGCGCAGGAGCGCGCGGGCCAAGCCGCGCCCACCGACGAAGGCGGCATCGCCGTGCACGTCGCCCCCACGATCGGCACCACACTCACGCCCGGAGCCCCGGTCACCGTCTCGGTCGAGATCGAGAACGCCACGGCGGAGTCGCTTGCCGCGGCCACCGTGCGGCTGACGCGTTCGGCCGACGCGATCGACGAGGTCGCCGAGCTCGACGCGTGGGTGGCCGCCGCCGCCGGCGACGAGGCCGGCTCCCCCGACGCATCCGACGCGGCGGAGGTGGTGCTCGGCGAGGCCGAGGCACGCACGCTCTCGGCCGGGTCCGCCACGTCCGTCTCCTTCACGCTTCCGCCCACCTCGCTCGACGGTGTCACCGAGTCGCCGATCATCGGACTCGGCGCGGAGCTCCTCGTCGACGGTGTGGTCGTCGCCGCCGGCGCCGACGTCTTCGCGAACACGAACGCGCCGGCGGGTGCGCCGTTCTCGCTCGCCCTCGCCTATCCGCTCACGGTGCCGGCCGACGCCACCGGCCTGCTCGATGCCGAGCAGCTCCAGACCTGGACGAGCCCCCTCGGGCTCCTGACCCGCCAGCTCGACGCCGTGGCGGGCCGCTCGGTGGCGATCGCGGTCGATCCCCGCATCATCGCCTCGATCCGTGCCCTCGGCACGGCTGCCCCCGCCACCGCCACCGCTTGGCTCGACCGCCTCCGCGGTGTGCCGAACGAAGTATTCCCCCTCGCGTATGCCGACTCCGACCTCGCCGTTCAGGCCCAACTCGGGCTCACGGGCATCCTCTCTCCCACCTCCTTCTCCGACGCGATGGACCCCGCGAACTTCACGGGTGGTGACGGCGACCAGGGCGCCGGCGACGCGGAAGCGCAAGGCGAAGGCGATGATGCCGGCGACACCCAGGGCGACGGCGAAACGGATGTCACGGCCGAACCGTCGCCGCCCCCCGGTGAGGTGCCGACCACCGAGGACCTCCTCGACTGGCCGTACACGCGGTCCGATCTCGCATGGCCCGCCGACGACACCGTCGCGGCCGGTGACCTCGAGTTCCTCCAGGCGGCCGGGCTGACGACGACGATCCTCGCGCCGGGCAACGTCGAGCCCGCCGCCGAGGGAGCGAACGCGGCCTCGACGATCAACGGTTCGAGCGCGGTGGTCTCCCACGAGCGGCTGACCGCGCCGTTGCGCGCGGCATCCGTCGCGGCGACCGACACCGAGTGGCGGTCGGCGACCGGCCGGCTCGTGGCCGAGCTCGCCCTCGGCGCCGGTGAGCGCACCGAGCCGACGACGGTGCTCGCCACGTTCGACCGCGGTACCGGCGTGCAGGCGAGCCGCGTGTCGGCGACGATCGACGAACTCGCCACGATCAGGTGGTCGCAGCCCGTCGGCCTCTCCGCTGCCATCGGCGCCCCGCCTGCTGACCGGGCGCTCGCGAGCCTGCCCGAATCCGACGCCCGCCGCTCGAACATCGATCGGATGGTACGCACCGAAGCCGAGATCGCCGCGTTCGCAACGGTGCTCACCGACGAGCGTCTCCTCAGCGGGCCGACGCGCCGCAACCTCCTCGCCCTCCTCGACGTCTCCTGGATCGACGAAGAGGAGGCGTGGCACGGCGCCGTCGGCGACTGGTTGCTCGCGCAGCGCGACACCCTCGGCGCCGTCTCGGTGGTGCCGGGCAGCCCGATCAACGTCGTCTCCAGCGAAACCGGTGTGCCCACGACCGTGCTGAACGCACTGCCCTACCCCGTCACCATCGTCGTCGACGTCGATCCTTCGAACGGCCGGCTCATCGTCGGCGACCGGGTGGAAGCCACGATCGAGGCGGAGTCCCGCAGCACGGTGCGCGTGCCCGTCGCGGCGGGCGTCGGCAGCGGCGAGGTCTCGCTCGCCGTCAGCCTCAGTTCGCCGACGGGAGTTCCGATCGGCACCCCGGTGCTCATCCCTGCCAACGTCCAGGCCGATTGGGAGGGACTCGGCGCTGCCGTGCTCGGCATCGTCGTCGTGCTCGTCTTCGGCATCGGCATCTGGCGCAATATCAGCCGTCGCCGGCGGCAGCGGGCTGCCGCGGCCCAGTCGGATGCCGCCGCCGGTGCCACCGAGACCGAGGCCGGCGCCGACGTTTCTGACGACGCTTCCGACGCTTCCATGCCGCCAGCGGCATCCGAGTCCGACTCCACCGTGTCGAACCCTGACGTGACGACCGGCGCGCCGGCCTCGGAGCAGCGGAATGACTGACGACCGCATCGGCCGCGCGAGCGCCCTGCTCGCCTCAGGCACGATCGTCTCGCGCGTTCTCGGGTTCGTGAAGACCGCGCTGCTCGCGGCGGTCATCGGAGCGAGTGGAGCCGGTGCCAACGCGTTCGCGGCAGCCAACCAGTTGCCGAACACGATCTACGTCGTGGTGGCCGGTGGCGTGCTGAGTGCCGTGCTGGTGCCGCTCATCGTGCGATCCGCCGCGCATGCCGACGGCGGATCCGCCTACATCAACAAGATCATCACGCTCGGCTTCACGATTCTCGCTGGCGCGGCGCTGATCGCCACGTTGCTGACCCCGGTGCTCACACTGCTCATCGGTTCGCGAATGAGCGCCGGCGTGTTCGGGCTCGCGGTCGCCTTCGGGTTCTGGTGCCTGCCGCAGATCTTCTTCTACGGCATGTACTCGCTCCTCGGCGAGGTGCTGAACGCCCGCCGTGTCTTTGGTCCGTTCACCTGGGTCCCCGTCCTCAACAACGTGGTCGGGCTGGCTGGGCTGGCGGCCTTCGCGCTCATCTTCGGCGCCGACCCCGACGGTCTCCGCTCAGCCGGCGAGTGGAGCGTGGGCATGATCATGCTCCTCGCCGGCAGCGCGACGCTCGGTGTGGCGAGCCAGGCGCTCATCCTGTTCTGGTTCTGGCGTCGCGCCGGCCTGCGGTACCGCCCTGATTTCCAGTGGCGCGGCGTCGGACTCCGATCGACCGCCGGAGTGGCGGGCTGGACCTTCGGCATGCTCTTGCTCACGACCGTCGCGGGCTTCGTCGAGACATCCGTGGTCGGAGTGTCGGCATCTGTTTCCGATGAGGCCTCGGTGTACGCGTTGCAGACCGCGTGGCTCATCTTCATGCTGCCGCACTCGGTGATCACGGTGTCGATCGCGACCGCCTACTTCACTCGCATGAGCGAGCACGCAGCGGTCGGCGCCATCGACAGGGTGCGAGCCGACCTCTCGAGCGCCGTACGCGGAGTCGGGGTGATCATCGTCGTCGCGGCTGCGGTGCTCATCGTTTGCGCCTACCTGTTCGCGAGGGTCTTCACCGACGTCGAACCGCTCGTGTGGTCGTTCGGCAACGTCATCATCGCCTACGTCATCGGGCTCATCGGATTCAGCGTGCTGTTCATCGTCCAGCGCACGTACTACTCGCTCGGTGACACGAAGACGCCGTTCATGTTCACGCTCGTGCAGGTCATCCTCTTCATCGTGGGCGCCCTCATCTGCATCGCGCTTCCGAGCTCCTGGGTGGCATTCGGCATCGCACTCGTCACGACGCTCGCCGGCTCCGTGCAGCTCACGGTCGCCGTCGTGCTCTTGCGCAAGCGCATCGGACCGCTCGACGGTCGTCGCATCGTGACCACCTTCGCGAGGTCGCTGGTCGCACTCGTCATTCCCGTGATCGCCGGCGTGCTGTTGCTCGTGGCCCTCGGCGGCACGCACGCCGCGGGCTTCGCGCTCTCGAGCAAGTTCAGCGCGATCGTCTCCATGGCCATCATCGGCACGGTCATGACCCTGTTGTACTTCGCCGGCCTCTGGTTGCTCCGTTCGCCCGAGTTCCGGGGCTTCGCCGCGCCGATGCTCGGCCGCGTGCGCCGCCGCTGAGCGTGAGCGAGTCGCTCCCGATGCATCCGCCGCTCTCGGCCGCGTGCGCTTCGCGACTCGGAATAGGCGGCACCTAGACTGTGTTCACCATGTCGTGGCCTCCGGAATCGAGCGGATGCCACTTACAGGCGAGAGCACTAGGGAGTCAGCGTTGCGCGACATCATCATCATCGGTTCTGGACCGGCCGGGTTCTCCGCCGCGATCTACGCCGCGCGCGCCGAGCTGAAGCCGCTGCTCATCGCGAGTTCGGTCGAGATCGGCGGCGAGCTCATGAACACGACCGAGGTCGAGAACTTCCCGGGCTTCCCTGACGGCATCATGGGACCCGACCTGATGGCGAAACTGCAGGCGCAAGCCGAGCGGTTCGGAACCGAAGTCGTTTACGACGACGTGGTGTCGCTCGAGCTCGACGGCCCGGTCAAGCGCGTGAAGCTCGGCAACGGCGATGAGCACGAAGCTGCGACGATCGTCTATGCCACCGGCTCCGCTTACCGCAAGCTCGGCCTTGCCGAAGAGGAACTGCTCTCCGGGCACGGCCTCTCGTGGTGCGCGACGTGCGACGGCTTCTTCTTCCGCCAGAAGACCATCGCGGTGGTCGGCGGCGGTGACTCGGCGATGGAAGAGGCGACCTTCCTCACGCGGTTCGCCGACAAGGTCTACGTGATCCACCGCCGCGACACGCTCAAGGCCTCCAAGATCATGCAGCAGCGTGCGTTCGACAACGAGAAGATCGAGTTCATCTGGAACGCCGAGATCTCGGCGATCCACGGCACCACTGCCGTCACCGGCGTGACCCTGCGCGACACGGTCACCGGCGAGGAGCGTGGGCTCGACCTCGACGGCCTCTTCGTCGCCGTCGGCAACGATCCCCGCACCCACCTCGTGCACGGCAAGCTCGACCTGACGCCTGAGGGCACGATCGCCGTCGAGGGCCGCAGTTCACGAACCTCCGTGCCTGGCGTCTTCGCCGCCGGAGACGTCATCGACCCGTACTACCGACAGGCCATCACGGCTGCCGGATCCGGTGCGGCCGCCGCGCTCGACGCGGAACACTACCTGGCCGCGCTCGGCAACCCTGCGGCCGCCGAGGCCGTGATCGAGAACGAGTTCGCCGTCGTCAACTGACGCGACGCGACATCCGCTTCCACCAAAAGGAGAATGCAATGACTGCACGCGCAGTGACCGAGGCCACCTTCGAGCAGGAGGTCCTCAAGAACGACAAGGCCGTCCTCGTGGACTTCTGGGCCGAGTGGTGCGGCCCGTGTCGCGCCGTGAGCCCGATCCTCGACCAGATCGCGACCGAGCACTCCGAGAAGCTCGACATCGTGAAGCTGAACGTCGACGAGAACCCCGGGCTCGCGATGAAGTACCAGATCACTGCGATCCCCGCGTTCAAGGTGTTCCAGGCAGGCGAGGTCGTGAAGACCGTCATCGGCGCCAAGCCGAAGCCTGCACTCGAGGCCGACCTCGCCGCCTACATCTCGTAGTCGGTGGTCTCGAAAGACCCGTCCGGCACACGCCGGGCGGGTCTTTCGCATTCCCGCACCCCAACTAGCATGGAAATCCTGAGCAGAAACGGAAAAGCTGTGACTTCTGACGGCGTCCCCCAGCGGACCGGCAACAATCTCGACCCCTGGTACGCGAACTACGCCGAGCGAGCCGCCGGTCTCGCCGCCTCAGAAGTCCGAGCCCTCTTCGCCGTCGCCTCCCGACCCGAGGTCGTCTCGCTCGCCGGTGGAATGCCGTTCGTGTCGGCGTTGCCGCACGACCTGATCTCCTCGGCAATGGAGCGAGTGATGCGAGAGCAGGGCGCTGTTGCCCTGCAATACGGCTCTGGTCAGGGAATTCCCAAGCTTCGCGAGCAGATCCTCGAGGTCATGGCAATCGAAGGGATCCGCGGCACGGTCGACAACGTGGTGACGGCCACCGGGTCGCAACAAGCCCTCGACCTCGTCGCGAAGCTCTTCATCGACCCGGGCGACGTCATCCTCGCGGAGTCGCCGAGCTACGTCGGAGCGCTCGGGGTGTTCCGTTCGTACCAAGCCAACGTCGTGCACGTGGCGATGGACGAGAACGGGTTGATCCCCGAAGCCCTGCGGCAGACGATCGCCCACCTCCGTGGCCAGGGCCGACGCATCAAGTTCCTCTACACGATCCCGAACTTCCACAATCCGGCGGGAGTGACGCTCTCTGCAGAGCGGCGGCCCGAGATCCTCGAGATCTGCCGTTCCAACGAGATCCTCGTCCTCGAGGACAATCCCTACGGGCTCCTGCATTTCGACGAGCCCGCACCCAACGCGCTGCGCTCCCTCGACGAAGACCGGGTGATCTACCTCGGGTCCTTCTCGAAGACACTTGCGCCCGGTTTCCGAGTGGGATGGGCGCTTGCGCCACACGCGATCCGCGAGAAGCTCATCCTCGCCGCGGAGTCCGCGATCCTGTCGCCCAGCTCATTCAGCCAGCTCGTGGTCTCGGAGTACCTCGCGACCGCCGACTGGCGCGCGCAGATCGACACGTTTCGTGGGGTCTACCGCGACCGGAAGAACGCGATGATCGAGGCATTGGGGGAGTACCTGCCGCAGCTGAGTTGGACGAACCCCAACGGCGGGTTCTACGTCTGGGTCACGATGCCCGATGTGCTCGACTCGAAGCAGATGCTGCCGCGCGCGGTGAAGGAGCTCGTGGCGTACACGCCCGGCACCGCCTTCTTCGCCGACGGCCGCGGCCGTCATGCGATGCGCCTCTCGTTCTGCTATCCGACACCCGAGGCCATCAGGCTCGGCGTACGCCGGCTCGCCACGGTGGTGAATGGGGAGCTCGACCTGCTCGACACCTTCGCCGGCACCGGCTCGCTGCAACTCCCGCAGGGCAATGGCTACGACTCCGCTCCGCCTTCCGATCTCAAGTAGGAGAAACCCCAGATCATGAGCGATTCCAACGCGCTGCACGTCGTCGTACTCGCGGGAGGCATCTCGCATGAGCGCGATGTCTCACTTCGTTCCGGGCGACGAGTCGCTGATGCGCTCATTGCTGCAGGGCACCGCGTGGTGCTGCGGGATCCGGATGCCGGGTTGCTGCCGTTCCTCGCGAACGAGCGCCCCGACGTGGTCTTCCCCGCCTTGCACGGCTCGAGCGGTGAAGACGGGTCGTTGCTCGAACTTCTTGCCGCACTCGGCGTTCCGACCGTCGGATCGTCGGCCGCCGCAGCCCGGCGCGCGTGGTCGAAGCCCGTCGCGAGTTCCCTGGTCGCCGAAGCCGGTCTCGCGGTGCCCGAATCCATCGTTCTGTCCCACGAGGCGTTTCGTGAGCTCGGTGCATCGAGCGTGCTGAAGGTCGTGCGTTCCGCACTCGAGGGCGACCTCGTCGTCAAGCCGGCCTCTGGCGGATCGGCGCAGGGCGTCACGATCGTCGACGACCCGAACGGCTTGGCGCGCGCCATGGTCGAGGCGTTCACCTATGCCGAGGTCGCGGTCGTCGAACGCCGGATCTTCGGCACCGAAGTCGCCGTCGCCGTCATCGACACGGGCGCCGGGCCCGAGGTGCTTCCCGTGGTCGAGATCGAACCCGTGGCCGGTGTCTACAGTTTCCAAGCCCGCTACAACGCGGGGGAGACAACGTTCTACGCTCCGTCTCGCCTCGACGAGGCGGGAGTGTCGGCGGTATCGGATGCCGCGATCCTCGCGCATCGCACGCTGGGGCTCCGCGACCTCTCGCGCGTCGACTTCATGGTGGATGCCGAGGGTCGCCCGTGGTTCCTCGAGGCGAACGTGTTGCCGGGCCTCACCGAGACGTCCCTCGTACCCCTCGCGATCGAGGCATCCGGAACCGACGCGCCGACCGTGTACGACGGACTCGTGCGATCGGCGATCGCTCGTTCACAGGGCTGACTCCGCACGACGGCGGCCCGGCGAGCTCTTCTCGAAGCAGCACCGCGTGAGGCTCGAGCGATCGATCGCCGACTCGACAGCTGCGACGTTCAGACGCCTTCGAGTTCCTCGCCGAGCTCGGAGAGAATCCGCCGAAGGTCCTGAACCGTCGCGAAATCGATGCTGATCTGTCCTTTTCGAGCACCGATCGCAATCTTGACTCGCGTGTTCAGGCGATCTCCGAGGCGCGACGACAGGTCGTCGAGGAAGTCCTGCCGCCTCCCCGCGGCAGGTTTCGTACGCGACGGCTTGGGCTCACTGGTCGCGATCGCCTCTGCGGCACGCACTGAGAGCTCTTCGTTCACGATCTTGTCGGCGAAGCGCTGCATCTCGCTCGGTTCACCGAGGGAGAGGATCGCCCTCGCGTGCCCGGCACTCAGCACTCCGGCGGCGACCCTCAGCTGTACGGCCTCAGGCAGCTTCAGGAGCCGCAGCGTGTTGGAGATCTGTGGCCTGGATCGTCCGATGCGCGAAGCGAGCTCTTCCTGCGTGATGCCGAAGTCGGCGAGCAGCTGCTGGTAGGCCGATGCTTCTTCGAGCGGGTTCAGCTGCGACCGGTGCAGGTTCTCGAGCAGCGCGTCGCGAAGCATGGCCTCGTTCGCGGTGTCCTTGACCACCGCCGGTATCGTGTCGAGTCCGGCCTGCTTGGTCGCGCGCAGGCGACGCTCGCCCATGACGAGCTCGTACTTCCCCGCGAGCTCGGGGTGAGGTCGCACGACGATCGGCTGGAGCACACCGAACTCACGGATGCTGTGTACGAGTTCGGCGAGGTCGTCGGGATCGAAGTTGTTTCGAGGCTGCTGCGCGTTCGGCAGGATGTCGTTCGGATCGAGTCGTGCCAGACGAGCACCCGGTACCGCCAGCAGCCCCTCGGCTTCCGCGGCCTGCTCCACCGCAGCCATCGCGGTCGCCGTGGTCTCCGCGCCGGGGAAGAAGACATCAACAGGACGCGCCGGGTGGCGATTCGAGTCATCCCCGCCTGGGATCAGTGCTCCGATGCCTCGACCGAGTCCGGTTCGCTTCGTTGCTGCCATCAGTGTGACTCCTCGGGGTTCGAAACGCTACGCCGAGCGATCTCAGCGGCGGCCTCTCGGTATGACAGCGATCCGCTCGACGCGTAGTCGTAGCTGATCACACTCTGCCCATAGCTGGGCGCCTCGGAAACCCGCACCGAGCGGGGAATGATCGTCTCGAGGGTTTGCGTGGGGAAGTGGTCGCGTACCTCTTGGGCGACCTGCTGCGCGAGGTTCGTGCGCGAGTCGTACATGGTCAACAGGATCGTCGACAACCGAAGCTCGGGATTGAGGTGCTTCTCGATGAGCTCGATGTTGCTGAGGAGCTGGGAGAGACCCTCGAGGGCGTAGTACTCGCACTGGATCGGAATAAGCACCTCGCGAGCGGCGACGAAGGCGTTGATCGTCAGGAGTCCGAGCGATGGCGGGCAGTCGATGAAGACGTAATGGTACGGCTTCTCCATCGACGCAAGATGGGCGTCGAGCGCTCGCCTGAGGCGCTGTTCGCGAGCGACGAGAGACACAAGTTCGATCTCGGCGCCGGCAAGATGGATCGTCGCCGGCACGCAATCGAGCCGCTCGTGCTCCGTCGAGGGTTGAACGACCTCTCCCAAGGACAGGTCTGAGACCAGCACCTCGTAAACGCTCTGTCGTTCGGACCGGTGGTCGACGCCCAGTGCCGTCGAGGCGTTTCCCTGCGGGTCGAGGTCGACGACGAGCACGCGAGCGCCGGATCGGGCGAGCGCTGCCGCGAGGTTCACCGCGCTGGTGGTCTTCCCGACACCACCCTTCTGGTTCGAGATCGTGAAGATTCGCGTTGCCGGGGGTAGGGGGAGTACCGCCTCATCGAGCGCCATGCGACGTCGCGTCTCATTGGCAAGTTCGTAGGCCAGGGGAGTTCCTCCGTAGTCGTGGGATGTTTCACGTGAAACATCGAGGGCTTGTGTTGCGATCGGGGCATCGATCGGGATGATCGATGGAGCAGCGGCAACCGGCTCCTGCGGTATATCGTCGACCGCTTCAGCCGGGATGTCCACCAATCGAGACGTCGAAGGCCATTCGCGAGGGGTGACCGCCGAGTTTGGGGTGGAGTCGTACTCGCGTGATGGGAATGTCTCGAAGGCAACTTTCGCAGGATCTCGGGCCGGCTCTTCGTGAACCATCGGTCCTCGGTGCTCGACTGCCACGTAGCGCTCATCCGCTCCCGGGTGCTCTCCAGCTCCGGGGTGCTCTCCAGCTCCGGGGTGCTCTCCAGCTTCTGGGTACTTGTCCACTTCTGGGTACTTGTCCGCTTCTGGGTGCTCGGTCGCCTCTGGGTGCTCGGCCGCTTCCGGGTGCTCGGCCGCTTCCGGGTGCTCGGCCACTCCCGGGTGCTCGCCCACTTCGGTGTACTCGCTTGCCTCTGGGTGCTCAGTCGCTTCCGCATGCTCGCCAACTCCGACGTACTCGCCTGCATCCGGGTGCTCGCCCGCTTCGGCCGGCGCGACTGCTCCAGGCGCCACGAGCGCAGATGTTGAAGCCGACTCCGCCGGCGCGGCCGACGAAGGCTGGTCGACGCCGAACGCGAGTGATCGCACCGCGGCCTCGGAGTGCGGCTGTGGCGCCTCGGCGCTTGGAGATTGCGATTGGGCCCGCTGGACATCAGGTCGCGGCCCGCCCAATGACGAGACGGTGTCGGCCGCAGCATCTCCGACGATCTCCCGAATGATGTCTTCGAGGAGGCGGTCGGCATTCGATGGCGGGCCGCCGTCCGCGGCGGTCGTCGGGTGCCCGTGCACCGGTTCCTCACTCAATGCAGCGGCAGTCGCGGCATCCCAATCGATGCCCGAGGTGAGCACCGGGCCTGACGGCGCAGCGGGAGGGGCGGATGCAACAGGCTGCGACTCAACGCCATCGGCTTCACCGTCAGAGCTGCTCGGCGTCGCCCATGCGGGCTCCACCGCGGCGGGAGCTGCCGCGCGCGACTCCGTTTCCTGTGGCTGGGACCGAAGAGGTTGCTCGACCGCCTGCTCAACGAACGCGACGGCCGACTCTGGTCGATCAGGGTCGGCTCCAGCTGGGAACGGCTCGGCGCGATTCGAGACAGCGGAACCCAACGAGGGAGAGGGGCTGCCAGTGGTGGTCTCGTCGGTAGCTACGACGCGGCGTACCTCCGGACTCCGTTGCCGGAGATCGTCGTGGCCAGCGGCCGGGTCGCCTGAATCCGTCTCGCGGGGCTCGTTGCCAGTTCTCGCATGGATGGTGCTGTCAGCACGTTCTTCGGGGTTCGGTTGGGAGCGCTTGCGATGAAACCACCCACGTCCCCCACCTTGTGCCATGCCGACTACTCCAAATCACTGCAGGTGTGCATCTCTCGCGGCTCGTTCCCTACCGGGGTCGATCCGAGAGTCAAGCCTAACCGGCCCCATCGACACGCACGCGTGTTCCAACTGCTTGCCGGGAGATTTCCGCTCTCACCCTGTTGCGGAGGGCGACTGACGTGGCGAGCCGTTGCCTTCCTGACTCCTCCACACGTGCGGGGACGCTCCCGACCAGTTCTCCCTGGGCACCTAGAGAATGGCCACCACTGGCCGCGGGCGGAAACCGTGCCGTTTCACGTGAAACGGTCCAGGCCCGCGCCGTTTCACGTGAAACAGTTCGGCTCAACAAAGTCGTGGCTGCGAATCTCCTTGAGAGTCTCGGCCACACCTCAGCACGCGCCATGGGAGTGTCATCGACGGTCGCCTTCAGCCGCGACCCGGAGCTGATCTTCATCCCGGATGGGACCGCCGACCCCGCCGTCGTTCCATCGAGTTCGGTTCCAAGCCCCGCCGCATCGTGGAACCAAGAACTCCCACGGCGTCGGCGACCGGACAGCCGTGGGGACGGGAGTGCGCGATCCATCAAGCGCACGCAGCCCAGACTCGGCAGCAACGCGACCCTGCGCAGCGCCCGCGATTCGATTGCTGTGGCATCTGCCCGCAGCCTGCCTACTGCGGACACACCGCATATCCGTACGACCGCTTCCGCGGTCGAGATCGGACTGTGCGTCGACACCTCGCCGGTGATGTGTGGCTCAGTGGAAATGGAATCCACGCGAGACGTGCCGCCGCCGACGGGGGACCCGCGCGACAGGGAACACTTCCGCCGACACGAGAGACGCGCGCGACGAAACGCTGCCGCCGATGCAGGACCCCGAGGCACGGGGATGGTGCCGCCGACCCGCGAGAACTCGCGTCACCGGAACGGTGCCGCAACCCGGCAGAACGCGAGCCACCGGCACGGTGCCGGCGACACTGCACCACGAGCCCAAGGGAACGGTGCCGCTCACCCGCGAGAGCTCGAATCACCGGAAGGTGTCGCCGACCTGGCAGAACTCGCGTCACCGGAACGGTGCCGCCAACGCGGCAGAACGCACGAACTCGAACCACGGGAACGGGTCCGCCGACACTGCACCACGAGCCAGGAGAACCGTGCCGCCGACACGAGACCCCGAGCCTTAGGAACGGTGCGACCGACCGGGAGAACTCGAGCCACAAGAACGGCGGCGTCGACGCGAGAGCTGCGAAGCCAGCGCCGCAGCCGCCGCCGAGAACCTGTCCGAAGCGCGGGAAGGTGCGGTCCGAGCTGCCTGAACTTCCACGCGGCTTTTCTTCGCTTCTTCTGAGCTGGCCGTGCGAGGGGAAGATTCCGGATATCGAGACCCAGACCACGCCTAACGGGAGCCGGCCGAGTAGGAAGGGGATGTTTCACGTGAAACAACGCCCTGTCCGCCGGGCGGTGTGACCGGACGCCGAGTCAATGTTTCACGTGAAACACTTCCAACTTTGCGGAATCGCAGCTGAGTCACGGTCATCCGGCAGGCACGTACGACCAGCGGGCGTTGGCCGGGCGCTGCGCTTCGGTGGGTCGATCCGAATGCTTCATCTCAGGGTCGCGCGAGGCGATTCACAGCGCCAGGGGTCACTGCGCGCGAGGCTGGCTGAAGCGCAGCATGTTTCCGGACGGATCACGGAAAGCGCAGTCGCGGACACCGTAGAACTGGTCGGCCGGCTCTTGCAGGACCTCGCCACCAGCGGCGCTGATGCGCTCGAATGTCGCGTCGCAGTCGTCGGTACTGAAGATGACACCGCGCAGCAACCCTTTCGCCAGCAGCTCCGCTGCAACCTGCTTGTCGGCGGGCGAGGCGTTCGGATCTGCGATGGGCGGTTCGAGAACGATGTTCACGTCAGGCTGAGAGGGCGAGCCGATGGTCACCCAACGCATCCCTTCGTACGCGATGTCATTGCGCACCTCGAGGCCGAGCACATCCCGGTAGAAGGCGAGCGCCTTGTCATGGTCATCGACGGCGATGAACGTCTGTGAAAGCTTGATATCCATGCGTTTCACGATACGGGCCGGGAAGCGGCAGGTGCTTCTCCATTCCTGACCGGCCGAGTGTAGATCTTGGCGATGCACGCCGGGATCGCGGCGGCCTCGTCATGGCTGCGGGCCCGGTACGAACTCGGGCTCTCGCCGACCAGCTCGCTGAACCGCGAGCTGAATGACCCCAGCGACGTACATCCGACCGTGAAGCAGACCTCCGTCACGGACAGGTCACCTCGTCGCAGCAGCGCCTTCGCCCGTTCGATCCGACGGGTCATGAGGTGGCTGTACGGCGTCTCGCCGAAGGCGGCTCGGAAGCTGCGGGAGAAGTGGCCCGGCGACATGAGAGCGGCGCTTGCCAGCGCGGGAACATCGAGCGGCTTCGCGTAGTCGCGGTCCATCAAGTCTCGTGCCCGGCGCAGCCGGACGAGGTCCTCCAACGTCACGGGTCCAGCTTCCCACAGCCCACGCGCGGCCGGAACTGGGCACCTTGGAGCGTGCCATCGAGTCCGGGGGAGAGACGAGCGGCACGATCACTCGCTCCAGGAACCGCATGACGAGCGCGGCTCGGCGTCGTCTTCCGCATCGACGCCGCACCATCAACACACGCGACGACTGCCTGAAGCGACGTATCAGCGTTTCAAGGCAGGGCGAGCAGCTATCGCAATTCAAGATCCCCCGGCCCGGCCCGGCACGTCGGGGCGGAGGTTGCCTCGATACGGCCGCAAGCGTCCTACTCGACTACCCGGGACGTCCTCGAGCGCCCGCGTCACTCCCAATGGTGGCCTCGACACCGCCGCGAGCGGCGAACTCGACCACGGGGGATCGTGCACCTAGTCGACGGTCGCGCGAAAGACACGGGTGACCTCGGAGACGAGGCCTTCACCGAGTACCAGTACCTCTTCATCGTGGAGCCGGTACTTGCGGATGGCTTTCTGGGCCGCCGTGATCTCTGCGTCGACGCCGGCGCCCTTCATGAGCACCAGTTCGCCGCCCGGACGGAGCAGGGGAGCGGTGACCGGGATCAGTGTGCGCAGCGCGCTGACCGCCCGGGCCGTCACTTGATCGAGCGCCCCGAAGAGCTTCGACTCCTCGGCCCGAGCGCGAAGCACGGACACATTCGTGAGTTGCAGCTCGGCCGCCTGTCGCTCGAGCCATGCGACCCGTCGTTCCATCGGCTCGATGAGCGTGAACGAGACATCCGGTCGCATGATCGCAAGCACCAATCCGGGTAGGCCGGCGCCTGAGCCCACGTCACCTACCCGACCGGGGCGAAGCAACGGCGCAACGAGTGCACTGTTCAGGATGTGCCGTGTCCAGAGCCGGGGGAGTTCCAGTGGCCCGATCAGGCCGAGTTCCTCCCCGTGGCGGGCAAGGGCCTCGGTGAAAGCGCGGCCCGCGGTCAGGTGGTCACCGAAGATGGCCTCAGCTGCAGCGGGCTCTTTCTCGAGTCCGTCGATCATCGTTTCACGTGAAACGTCAGCCGACGCGTGTGATGACGGTGTGACGCTCTGCGCCCTCGCCCCGCGACTCGGAGTGGAATCCGCGCTCGGCCACGAGGTCGTGCACGAGCTTGCGCTCGTATGACGACATCGGCGGGAGCGACGCCTCTGCGGCTCCACCGTCGATGCGCTCGACCGCTCGAGCGACGAGGGTCGCAAGCTCCCCCTTGCGGGTGTCTCGCGAGCCGCCGATGTCGAGGATCAGTCGCGAGAAGACACCGGTCTTCGTCTGGACCGCGAGACGAGTGAGCTCCTGGAGAGCACTGACCGTCTCGGGCTTCGAGAGGAGATTCAGGTTCGCACCTTCACCGGCGTTCACTGAGAGGTAGGCGCGCCCATTGCGCGCGTCGATGTCGATGTCGCCATCGAGGTCGGTGATATCGAGGAGCTCCTCGATGTAGTCGGCCGCGATGTCGCCTTCCTCTTCGAGTTGGGCGATCGATCGGTCTTCGGTCTCGTGCTGCACGTCAGTCATGGTTACTTCCCGCTCTGCTTCTTGGCGCGCGCCTTGCCGATCGGCTGCTGGCGCTGGGCCTTCTTCGGTTCTTCGATGACCTGGACCACTCCGGGCTCGGGCTCGACGAGCTTGCCCTTCTTCGCGAGGCGCGCTTCACGTGCCTTCGCGGCCTCGCTGCCGGGAGTCGGCATGTTCCGGATCACGACGAACTGCTGGGCCATGGTCCAGAAGTTCGAGACCAGCCAGTAGAACATGACCCCGAGTGGGAACGCGACACCGGAGAATGCGAACACGAGGGGGAGCAGGTACAACATGATCCGCTGCTGACGGAACATGGGGCTCGCCTTGGTCTCGGGCGACATGTTCTTCGAGACGATCTGGAGCTGGGTGATGAACTGCGACGCGGTCATCAGCACGATCATGATGACGGCCACGACGAGGACCTGCCACGGGCCCCCGTTGTTCCACGCGTTGATGAAGGTCGCCTTCAGGGGGGCGCCGAGGAAGACGGCATCGGCGAAGGAGTCGGCAAGGCCCTGGTTCAACAGCCCCACGCCGGCCTTGTCATGCACCGAGGCGTCGTTCAGCACCGAGAACAGTCCGAAGAAGATCGGCATCTGCAGCAGTAGCGGCAGGCACGACGACAGCGGGTTGGTGCCGGTGCGCTTGTAGAGCTCCATCGTCTCGCGCGACATCGCCTCGCGGGAGAACTGGTCTTTCTTCCCCTTGTACTTGTCCTGGATCTTCTTCAGCTGCGGCGCGACCTCGAGCATCCGGCGCTGGCTCTTGATCTGGCGAACGAAGATCGGGATGAGCGCGGCGCGAACCACGATCACGAGCCCCACGATCGACAGCACCCAGGTGACTCCGGCGTCGGGGTCGAGACCGATGAGATCCCACATCGTGTGGAACGAGACGAGGATCAGCTCGATGACCCATTTGATGGGCCAGAGGATCAGGCTGAGGAAATCCATTGGGTGAATCAGTCCTTCCGGGACACGGTGGGGGAGGAGAACGTGAGCGACTGGGAGCCCGCCGCGTCGTGCGAGTGCAAGTTCGAACGCGAGTGCGAGTGCGCGCCACGCGGCGCATCAGCCGCGGCATCCGTGCCAGTGCCGAAGCCGGCGGGAACGACCCACCCGAAATTCGTGATGCGGTAGCGACCATGCCTGGCCGGTCGGACATCGTCGATGCCGCCCGAAGACCAGGGATTGCAGCGGAGGATTCGCCAGCCGGCCAGCACCGAGCCGATCAGGAGTCCTCGCTGCTGCACCGAGCCGAGCCCGTAGGCAGAGCATGAGGGGTAATAGCGGCAGACATCGCCGTAGAGCGGCGAGATCACCGCGCGGTAGGCCCGGATGAGCAGCACACCGATGTTGCGCGGGATCAGTACCAGGAAGAGAGCCGCGTCACGCACGATGGCGACCCTTCGATTCGACGGTGCCGACCGCGACGGTGTCGATGGAGCCGGCATGGCGCGCAGCGCCTGCGACCCCAATGGGAACCTCCGCGCCGGTCGGAGCGGCGAGGACACCGGAGTCGCGTCGCGAGCGAATGCCTCTGGTCGCGATCGCTGCCGCCACTTCGGCCTGCAGCGCCTGCCAGTCAGCGTCGGCGGCAGATGGCAGGGCGCGCACGACGACGTCGAGGCCTGTGGTGCCGTTGGCGACCGCGTCGGCGCATGCGGCCTTGAGTCGCCGGCGCACGAGGTTGCGGCGCACAGCGGTGCCGACCTTCTTCGAAACGATGAAGCCGAAGCGTGCGTCGGTGGCCGACTCCCGTGAGCGGACATAGCTCACAGTGTGGGCACCGGCGACCTTCGCGCCACGGCGCACGATGACTCGATAGTCGTCGGCGCTCGTGATGCGGTTGGCTTTGGCGAGCACCGAGTGACTATGCGGAGAGTTCGGTGCGGCCCTTACGACGGCGAGCACCGAGGATCGCACGGCCCGCACGGGTGCGCATGCGAAGGCGGAAGCCGTGCACCTTGGCGCGACGACGGTTGTTCGGCTGGAACGTACGCTTGCTCATTCTTCTTCTCCGGCTGTCGGCTCTCCTCGCCGCACAGTGAATGCAGCGCGGCGTCGGGAAAACTGGGTGCCCGATAAGGGCAGGGGTCAACTGATTAAAACTACGGCCTCGCGGCCTCGCGGTCAAACCGGACCCAGCTCAAAAGAGACATTATCGTCCGATCCTCAGGATCGCCTGAGCACCGACACGCCCGCGTCGTCGAATCCCTCGACCGGCATTTGTCGCGGGGCCTGTCATTGGATAGCGTTTGAGACCAGTTATCCCCAGCTTCGTGCGCGGAATCTCGGGCGACTCCCGATATCTGCCCACAGGAGGTGGATAACGTTGTGAATACTTCGCCTCGCGCCGCTTGCTCCGTCGATCGGGGGATCGATGAGCGGCAGACGATGCACCGGATTGATTGCGGGGAACGATGACAGAGCAGCCCATTTCAGATACTTGGGCCACGATCCTCGATCGACTGTCGAACGATGACGCGATCACTCCGATGCTGCAGGGATTCCTCAATCTCGTCGAGCCGAAGGGGATCGCTGCCGGCACGTTCTATCTCGAGGTGCCGAACGACTTCACCGCGAGCATGCTCAATCAGCGGATGCGGGTTTCCCTTCTCTCCGCGATGAGCGTCGTCGAGGCGCCGTCGGCGGTCACGTCGTTCTATGTCGTCGTCAACCCCGAGCTCGAGGAGTCACGCGCCGCCGAACCGCAGTCGATGCTCGCCGACGACCTGACCGATCCGGTCGAGATGCCCGCGTCACCGCAATCGGTCTTCGAGCATGCCGGCCCCGACCGGCCACGCGACTCTCGGCTCAACCCGAAGTACGCATTCGAGAGCTTCGTCATCGGCCAGTCCAACCGCTTCGCGCACGCCGCCGCGGTCGCCGTCGCCGAGGCACCGGCCAAGGCCTACAACCCGTTGTTCATCTACGGTGATTCCGGACTCGGCAAGACCCACCTCCTGCACGCCATCGGCCACTACGCGATGAGTCTCTATCCCGGCATCCGCGTGCGCTACGTGAGCTCCGAGGAGTTCACGAACGACTTCATCAACTCGATCGCCAACAACCGCGGGTCGCTCTTCCAGCAGCGCTACCGCAATATCGACATCCTGCTGATCGACGACATCCAGTTCCTCCAGGGCAAGGCCGAGACGCAAGAGGCGTTCTTCCACACGTTCAACACCCTGCACGACCACAACAAGCAGGTCGTCATCACGAGCGACGTTCCGCCCAAGCACCTCACGGGCTTCGAGGACCGCATGCGCAGTCGGTTCGAGTGGGGTCTCATCACCGACGTCCAGGCGCCCGACCTCGAGACGCGCATCGCGATCCTGCGCAAGAAGGCGCAGTCCGAGCGGCTCCAGGTGCCCGACGAGATCCTCGAGTACATGGCGTCGAAGGTCTCGAGCAACATCCGCGAGCTCGAGGGCACGCTCATCCGGGTCACGGCGTTCGCGAGCCTCAATCGCACGCCCGTCGACATGCCGCTCGTGCAGACGGTGTTGAAAGACCTCATCACGGATGACACCGACAACATCGTCGCGCCGGTCGACATCATCACCGCCACCGCCGACTACTTCAAGCTCACGGTCGACGACCTCTACGGTTCGAGCCGGTCGCAGGCCGTCGCGACGGCACGCCAGATCGCGATGTACCTGTGCCGTGAGCTCACGAGCCTGTCGTTGCCGAAGATCGGCCAGCTTTTCGGCAACCGTGATCACACGACGGTCATGTACGCCAACAAGAAGATCTCGGAGCTCATGAAAGAGCGCCGCTCGATCTACAACCAGGTCACCGAACTCACGGCGCGCATCAAGCAGGTCAGCCGCTACCGCTAGTCGCACCGCCGGCACACGACCTCCTCCAGCGCGCCTCGGGCGCGCCGTGAGCGCCTCTGCGAGGTCGTTCGAGGCGATTCCCACAGCTGTGGAGAACTTGTGGAATGTTAACGAGCAACCCGGCCAGAGCTGTTGAGACGGATGCCCCGCCTGTGCACAACTCGGCATGAGCCATGCCGCTCACTTGCGGCATCCGTCGATGAACCCACACACTGTGCACAGATCGGATGGCGCCCGATCGGCGTCGTTCTGCGGATCGCATGACACCATCCACAGTTTCCACAGCGGTTAACACTGTTAAGAGATAGATGTTTAACCGGGGGAGCCAAGAACCTCCACATTCCACATCGGGCGAGCAGGTGCGAGTCGGGCTCGAGAATGGCCGTCGCCTGGTGAGGCACTGCGGATAGCATGGGACGCACCCAGCGACCACCACGACGGGAGAACCGTGAAGTTCCAGGTCAATCGCGACGTCTTCAGTGAGGCCGTTTCCTTCGCCGTCAAGCTGCTGCCGCAGCGCACGACGCTGCCGATCCTCTCCGGAGTGCTCATCGAGGCGAACGACGGCGGACTCGTGCTTTCTTCCTTCGACTACGAGGTCTCCTCGCAGACCGAGATCCAGGCCGACGTGGAAGAGACCGGCACGGTGCTCGTCTCCGGTCGGCTCCTCGCCGAGATCGCCGGACGCCTCCCGAACGCTCCCGTGCGCATCGCGACCGAGGAGAGCCGCATCACGGTTTCGTGCGGCACCGCCACCTTCACGCTGCTCTCGATGCCGGTCGAGGAATATCCGAGCATCCCCGAGATCGGCGCCGAGTCGGGCGTCGTGCCGGCCGAGGAATTCGCAGCAGCCGTGGCCCAGGTCGCCGTCGCCGCTTCCCGCGATGACGTCACCCCCGTCATCACGGGCGTGCAGCTCGAGGTTCGCGAGAACAGTCTGAGCCTCGTCGCCACCGACCGCTACCGCGTCGCGGTGCGAGAGATCAACTGGGATGGTGGCACGGTCGCGAGCGTAGAGACCATGACTGCGCTCGTGCCGGCTCGCACCCTGCAGGAGGTCGGAAAGACCTTCGGGCACTCCGGCACGATCTCGGTCGCGATCACGAGCCGCGACGATCGCGAGCTCATCGCGTTCAGCGCCGACAAGAAGACCGTTACGTCGCTGCTCATCAAGGGCAACTTCCCGCCCGTGCGCCGGCTCTTCCCCGAGACGGTCGACAACTACGCGGTCATGAACACGGCTGAGCTCATCGAGGCCACGCGTCGTGTCGCGCTCGTGCTCGAGCGCGAGGCCGCGCTTCGATACAGCTTCAGCGCCGACGGTCTCACCCTCGAGGCGATCGGCAGCGAGCAGGCCCAGGCATCCGAGACGATCGACGCGATCCTGACCGGCGACGACACGGTCGTCTCGCTCAAGCCACAGTTCCTCCTCGACGGGCTCGGCGCCGTGCACTCCGAGTTCGTGCGCATCTCGTTCACGAAGACCGAGAACCCGAACAAACCCGGCCCCGTCCTCATCACGAGCCAGTCCTCGCGCGAGCAGGCCGGCCCCGACACCTACCGCTACCTCCTGCAGCCGAACCTCTTGCTGCGCTGACGCCGGGCACCGTCGGCGGCGGGCGGTAGCGTGGTGAAGCGCGATCCGGTGCGTCAGGGGGCATCCGGATGCCGCGGATGCCGCGTCGTCGAAGGGAGCCCAGCGTGCACGTCGCCCGTCTCTCCCTCACCGACTACCGCAACTACGAGCGGGCCGAGCTCGAGCTCGGCCCCGGAGCCACGGTGTTCGTCGGCCGCAACGGCCAGGGCAAGACGAACCTCGTCGAGGCGATCGGCTACCTCTCGACGCTCAGCTCGCACCGGGTCTCCGGCGATCAGGCGCTGATCCGCGCCGGGGCCAACGCCGCGATCGTGCGGGCGCTCCTGAGCCACGGCGATCGCGAGTTGCTCGTCGAACTGCAGCTGAACCGCCAGGGCGCGAACCGCGCCCAGCTCAACCGGTCGCCGGTGAAGACGCGCGAGTTGCCGCGCTACGCGCACAGCGTGCTCTTCGCTCCCGAAGACCTCGCGATCGTGCGCGGTGAACCCTCGGTGCGTCGGCGGATGCTCGACGAGCTGCTCGTGCAGCGCACACCACGACTCTCCGGCGTGATGGCCGACTACGAACGCGTGCTCAAGCAGCGCAATTCCCTCCTGAAGAGCGCGCGTGCCCGCGGCCTTTCGGCCGACAAGCTCCCAACCCTCGACATCTGGGACGAACGGCTCGTCGCGCTCGGCTCCGAACTCATCGACCAGCGTCTCGCCCTCGTCGCCGAGCTCGCCGATCCCCTCGCCGCGGCCTACCGCTCCATCGTCGATGCCGACCACGCCCCTGGGCTGCGCCCACTCCTGTCGATCGATGGCGCCGATCCCGACGACGAGCGCGGTGAAACGGATGCCGCTGCGGCATCCGCAGCTCGCGGCGATACCCGCACCCGATTCGTCGAGGCCCTCCGCGGCCTCCGGCCGAAGGAGCTCGAGCGGGGCGTCACGCTCGCCGGACCGCACCGCGACGACGTGGTGCTGTTGCTCAACGGCCTGCCCGCGAAGGGCTACGCGAGCCACGGCGAGTCGTGGTCGTTCGCGCTCGCGCTGCGCCTGGCATCCGCCGAACTGCTTCGCCGCGACTCGACGACGGGTGATCCCGTGCTCGTGCTCGACGACGTCTTCGCCGAACTCGACCGGCTTCGCCGCGAGCGGCTCGCCCTCGCGATCGCGGGCTTCGAGCAGGTGCTTGTGACCGCCGCGGTGCTCGAAGACGTGCCGGTGCCGCTCACGGCGCGTATCGTGCAGATCGACGCCGGAACAATCGTCGAATCCGGCGCTCCCGAAACGGGAATGGCGGCGGAGGTGGGCCATGACTGAGGCTTCTCGCGTGTACCAGCACTTCCGCGAGGTCTTCGGCGGCGAGTCGAGGCCGCGGTCGGCGCGGGCCCGCAACCGCGCGAAGGAGATCTCGGGCAGTGAGCCGTTCACACCCGGCCGGGACCCGAAGCCCCTCGGCGACGCGATCGCCGGCCTCACGAACCAGCTCGGCTGGAGCGGACCGATGTCGCAGCACGAAGTGCTCGCGTCGTGGGGCGAGATCGCCGGCGAGGAGACCGCGAAGCACTCGGAGCCGATCGCGATCGAAGGCGGTGTGCTGCAGGTGCGTTGCGAGTCCACCGCGTGGGCCACGCAATTGCGTCTGATGCGAACGCAACTGGTCACCGAGATCGTCGCCCGGTTCCCCGGCGCGGGTGTCGAGACGATCCGCTTCCAGGGGCCTGACGCCCCCACCTGGAAAAGGGGTCCCCAGATCGGTTCCAGGGCGTGGTCCACGCGATACCTACGGCTGATCGGACAAAATCGGTCGATCCGCTTGCTTCATCGCGGCAGATCGGCGCTTCCGGCCTCGGAGCGACTCTCCGTTTGATAAGATCGAGAGTCGCTAGAACGACGGTCAGGAGCCCGATTCACCCATGACAGCGGAACCGACGAAGCCCCAGACGCCGGCATACGGTGCTGATGAGATCCAGGTACTCGAGGGGCTCGAAGCGGTTCGCAAGCGGCCGGGTATGTATATCGGCTCGACGGGTCCCCGAGGCCTGCACCATCTCGTCTACGAGATCGTCGACAACTCCGTCGATGAGGCGCTTGCGGGCCATGCCACAACGATCGACGTGACGATCCTCCCCGACGGCGGCGTGCGCGTCATCGACGACGGCCGAGGCATCCCGGTCGACGTCCACAAGACCGAGGGTCGTTCCACGGTCGAGGTCGTGCTCACGGTGCTGCACGCCGGCGGCAAGTTCGGCGGCGGCGGATACGCGGTCTCCGGCGGGCTGCACGGCGTCGGTTCATCCGTCGTCAACGCCCTCTCCTCACGGCTCGATGTCGAGGTTCGGCGCCAGGGCTCCGTGTGGACCCAGTCCTACACCGTCGGCGTGCCCGACGCTCCGCTCATCGAGGCGGGCCCGAGCGACGAGACCGGCACGACCATCACGTTCTGGCCGAGCCCCGACATCTTCGAGACCGTCGAGTTCGACTACGAGACGCTCCGCGCCCGCTTCCAGCAGTACGCCTTCCTCAACAAGGGCCTGCGCATCACCCTCACCGACGAGCGCAGCGGCCACATCGAGATCGACCCCGACGACACGGCGGCGTCCGACACCGTGCCAGCCGGGCCTCGCACCAATTCCTATCTCTATGAGCGCGGTCTCGTCGACTACGTCGAATATCTGAACCGCTCGAAGAAGAACGACGTCGTGAACGAGGAGATCATCTCCTTCGAGACCGAAGACACCGATCGCAAGATCGCCCTCGAGGTCGCGATGCAATGGACCACGTCGTACACCGAGTCGGTGCACACCTACGCGAACACGATCAATACCCACGAGGGCGGCACGCACGAAGAGGGCTTCCGTGCGGCGCTCACGTCGCTCGTGAACAAGTACGCCCGCGAGAAGGGCATCATCAAGGAGAAGGACGACAACCTCTCCGGCGACGACGTGCGCGAGGGCCTCACGGCAGTGATCTCGGTGAAACTCGCCGAACCGCAGTTCGAGGGCCAGACGAAGACCAAGCTCGGCAACACCGAGGCGAAGTCGTTCGTGCAGAAGGTCACCGGCGACCAGCTCGGCGACTGGTTCGAGCGCAACCCCGGTCCGGCACGCGACATCATCCGCAAGGCGATTCAGGCGGCCACGGCTCGCATCGCGGCGCGCAAGGCGCGTGAGGCGACCCGGCGCAAGGGCCTCCTCGAGTCGGGCGGCATGCCCGGAAAGCTCAAGGACTGCTCGTCGAAAGACCCGTCGCTGTCCGAGATCTTCATCGTCGAGGGCGACTCCGCCGGCGGCTCCGCCGTGCAGGGCCGCAACCCCGAGACGCAGGCGATCCTCCCGCTCCGCGGCAAGATCCTCAACGTCGAGAAGGCTCGACTCGATCGCGCGCTCGCGAACAACGAGGTGCAGGCGATGATCACGGCGTTCGGCGCCGGCATCGGTGAAGACTTCAACACGGAGAAGGCCCGGTACCACAAGATCGTGCTCATGGCCGACGCCGACGTCGACGGCCAGCACATCACGACCCTCCTGCTCACGCTGCTGTTCCGCTACATGCGGCCGCTTATCGAGCTCGGATACGTCTACCTCGCCCAGCCGCCGCTCTACCGCCTGAAGTGGACCAACTCCGAGCACGAGTTCGTGTACTCCGACAAGGAGCGCGACGTGCTGCTCCAATCCGGCGTCGCCTCTGGCAAGCGCATCCCGAAAGACAACGGGATCCAGCGCTACAAGGGCCTCGGTGAGATGAACCACCAGGAGCTGTGGGAGACCACGATGAACCCCGAGTCCCGCACGCTCCTCCAGGTCACCATGGACGATGCGGCAGCCGCCGACGAGATCTTCACCACGCTGATGGGCGAAGACGTCGAGAGCCGCCGCAACTTCATCCAGAAGAACGCGAAGGACGTGCGTTTCCTTGACATCTGATGTTCTGAATCCCGGCGACGACGGGTACGACGGCCCCGGCGTGCACGGAAAGATCGACCAGGTCGACCTGCAGCTCGAGATGCAGCGTTCCTACCTCGACTACGCGATGAGCGTGATCGTGGGCCGGGCGCTGCCCGAGGTGCGCGACGGCCTCAAGCCCGTGCACCGCCGCGTCCTCTACGCCATGTACGACGGCGGCTACCGGCCCGACAAGTCCTTCTCGAAGTGCGCTCGCGTCGTGGGCGACGTGATGGGGCAGTACCACCCGCACGGCGACACCGCGATCTACGACGCGCTCGTGCGACTCGTGCAGCCGTGGAGCATGCGCTACCCGCTCGCGCTCGGCCAGGGCAACTTCGGTTCGCCCGGCAACGACGGCGCCGCCGCGCCTCGGTACACCGAGACGAAGATGGCCCCGCTCGCGCTCGAGATGGTTCGCGACATCGACGAAGACACCGTCGACTTCCAAGACAACTACGACGGGCACACGCAAGAGCCTGCCATCCTGCCGGCGCGCTTCCCGAACCTGCTCGTCAACGGCTCCGTCGGCATCGCCGTGGGCATGGCGACGAACATCCCGCCGCACAACCTGCGCGAAGTGGCATCCGGCGCCCAGTGGTACCTCGAGAACCCCGAAGCCACGCGTGAAGAGCTGCAGGAAGCGCTCATCCAGCGCATCAAGGGCCCCGACTTCCCCACGGGTGCGCAGATCCTCGGCGTCAAGGGCATCAACGACGCCTACCGCACGGGCCGCGGATCGATCACGATGCGCGCCGTCGTGAGCGTCGAAGAGCTGCAGGGCCGCACGTGCCTCGTGGTCACCGAGCTGCCCTACCAGGTGAACCCCGACAACCTCGCCATCAAGATCGCCGACCTCGTGAAAGACGGCAAGATGTCGGGCATCGCCGACATCCGCGATGAGACTTCGGGCCGCACCGGCCAGCGACTCGTGATCGTGCTGAAGCGCGACGCTGTGGCGAAGGTCGTGCTGAACAACCTGTACAAGCACACGCAGCTGCAGGAGAACTTCGGCGCGAACATGCTCGCGATCGTCGACGGCATCCCGCGCACCCTGTCGATCGACGGCTTCATCGCGCACTGGGTCGACCACCAGATCGACGTCATCGTGCGGCGCACGCAGTTCCGTCTTCGCAAGGCGGAGGAGCGCATGCACATCCTGCGCGGATACCTCAAGGCGCTCGACGCGCTCGATGAGGTCATCGCGCTCATCCGCCGCTCGCCGACCGTCGACGAAGCCCGCGACGGGCTCATGTCGTTGCTCCAGATCGACGACCTGCAGGCACGCGCCATCCTCGAGATGCAGTTGCGCCGCCTCGCGGCCCTCGAGCGCCAGAAGATCATCGATGAGGCCGACGCCCTCGCGACCGAGATCGCCGACTTCCAGGCGATCCTCGCGTCGCCCGAGCGCCAGCGCACGATCGTCTCCGAAGAGCTCGCCGAGATCGTCGCCAAGTACGGCGACGAGCGCCGCACGCACATCATGCCCGGCTACGACGGCGACATGTCGGTCGAAGACCTCATCCCCGAAGAGGAGATGGTCGTGACCGTCACTCGCGGCGGCTACGTCAAGCGCACGCGCAGCGACAACTACCGCTCGCAGCACCGCGGCGGCAAGGGCGTGAAGGGCGCGCAGCTGCGCGCCGACGACGTGGTCGAGCACTTCTTCGTCACCACGACGCACCACTGGCTCCTCTTCTTCACGAACAAGGGCCGCGTCTACCGTGCGAAGGCCTACGAGATCCAGGAGGGCGGCCGCGACGCCAAGGGCCAGCACCTCGCCAACCTCCTCGAGATGCAGCCCGACGAGCAGATCGCCGAGATCCTCGACATCCGCGACTACGCCGTCGCGCAGTACCTGGTACTCGCCACGCGCGACGGCCTCGTGAAGAAGACCGAGCTCACGGCCTACGACACGAACCGTTCGCGCGGCATCATCGCGATCAGCCTGCGTGAAGACGACGAACTCGTCTCGGCGATGCTCGCCGACGAACACGACGAGATCCTGCTCGTCTCGAAGAAGGGCATGTCGCTCCGCTTCGAGGCGACGGATGCCGCGCTCCGCCCGATGGGCCGGAGCACATCTGGCGTGAAGGGCATGAGCTTCCGCGGCGGAGACAGCCTGCTCGAGGCATCCGTCGTCGCCGGTTCGGATGGCGAATCCGAGGCGATCGAGTCCGCCGCCGGCGGCGAGGAGAGCAACGGCCAGAAGCTCAGCCCCTCCGACACCTACGTCTTCGTCGTCACCGAGGGCGGCTACGCCAAGAGCACCCGGGTCGAGGAGTACCGCAAGCAGCAACGCGGCGGCCTCGGCATCAAGGTCGCGAAGCTCAGTGAAGACCGCGGCGATCTTGCGGGCGCGCTCATCGCCTCTCGGAGCGACGAGGTGCTTGTGGTCCTTGCCAGCGGCAAGGTGGTACGCTCTGACGTCGCCGAGGTTCCAGCCAAGGGCCGGGACACGATGGGCGTCGTGTTCGCGAAGTTCGCTGAAGACGACCGCATCATCGCGATCGCGAAGAATTCCGAGCGCAACCTCGTGGAGGAGGCCGCCGAGACCGAGGCAGCCGAAACCGCGGAAGAGGAGTAATCGTCTATGAGTAGCGTCGCCGACAAGCTGGCCCGCAAGTCGAACCGGAAGACCCCTGCCAAGCAGGTGCGCCTCCGGCTCGTCTACATCGACTTCTGGTCGGCGGTGAAGCTCTCGTTCCTCGTCGCGGTCTGCCTCGCAGTGGTCAGCATCGTCGCGACGTTCCTCGTCCACACGGTGCTGAACTCGACGGGCATCTTCGAGCAGGTCAACTCGCTCGTGCAAGACGTCGCCGGGTCAAGTGGAGACCTCACGGCGGTGCTCTCTCTCGGCAACGTGATGGGCTTCGCGGTCGTCGCCTCGCTGCTCAACCTCGTGGTGATCACCGCGCTCGGAGCGATCCTCGCGGTGCTCTACAACCTGAGCGTCAAGATCACGGGTGGCATCCTCGTCGGGTTCACCAACAACTGATGAAGAGCGGCGAGGATTCGGAGAATCCCGCCGGGTCGGGTAGTCTTTCACTCGGCCAATTTCGGGGATATAGCTCAGGCGGTTAGAGCGCTTCGCTGATAACGAAGAGGTCCGAGGTTCAAGTCCTCGTATCCCCACTCAGATAATTCCAGAAAATAATTCTCGGATGCTCCGGCGTCCGGGTTCGGGGCCTTAGCTCAGTTGGTAGAGCGCCTGCTTTGCAAGCAGGATGTCAGGAGTTCGAATCTCCTAGGCTCCACAGTATTCATCAGCACGATAGGCACCGCGGTCGCCGCCAGTCGCGTGTCGTTCCTCCGCTAGGGACTCCCGTCGCTGCGCTGCTCCCCGCTAGACGCTGAACCAGCGGGCGACGAGTCCGCTGATGGCGTCGGCGTGCTCGGCGTATTCCGCTCCTGAAGCGAGGGTGATGACACCGCGGTCGGGAGCAGGCCAGACGATGAGGCCGGTGTCGTCGTCGAACGTGAAGCCGTCGGCGTCCACTCGCTTCACCCCGCGGTGCAGCACCACCCTCATGCGGCCGCGCGGATCCACCCCGAGCGTGACGCGATCGACGCCGTCGATTGCATAGTTCGGCGCCTTCCACTTCACGTTCTCGACCGCGTCCGCGGGCGCGATCTCGAGGATCCGCTCGCGCATCTGGGCCAGCTCCGAGGCGAGCGGATGCTCCAGACCGACGAGGAACTCGTCGACCTCGGTCGAGCGAACGGCGCCGTTCGTCCTATCGGTCACGCGGGCTCCTTGCGGCATCGGATGTCACGACCCTAGCGCCGACCGGCGCCGCTGCGCCATGCTCCCGCTACAGTGACGGGATGGACATCCGCATCGCCGCCTATGGAGTGATCATTCGTGACGAGCAGATCCTACTCTCGCACTGGAACGAGCACGGCCGGTCCGGATGGACGCTGCCGGGCGGCGGTGTGCAAGGGGCGGAGCACCCGATCGAGGCGGTGAAGCGCGAGATCCTCGAGGAGACCGGCTACGAGGCATCCGTCGATCGATTGCTCGGAATCGACACGATGGTCGTGCCCGCGTCGAAGCGACACACCGGTGCGTCGCCGCTCTATGCCATGCGGGTGGTCTACCGGGCGGAAGTCATCAGCGGCGAGCTTCGAAACGAGATCGGTGGCTCGAGCGACGAGGCGCGCTGGTTCGCGCTCGACGAGGTGCCTGGACTCCGGCGTGTGAGCCTGCTCGACATCGCGCTGCGACTGAACGCTGCAGAGCCCGCCGACGGAGTGCCGCCGGCCGCTCCGTAGCCGAGGCGGCATGGCCGAAGCCGGCCGCCGTTGTCGGGGTGTGCTGACGAAGGCACGCTGCGCGGCCGCGACGCCGACGCTCCGACCCGACAGGCCGAACCATCCGCGACGCAGCCGCGCAGTGTGCATGACGATCCCCCGCGGCCGGCGCCGTCGCGGCGGGCGACGACGTCGACCAGCGGGGGAATCGTGGTGTTGGCGCGCATGGCGTCAGATGAGCGGACGCGCGAGAAGCACGGCCCGGATGAACTCGTCGTCACGAAGCCGGTTCGCGACCTGCTCGTTGTGACGGCGCTCGTACATGGCGACGTGGGTGCGGTGCTCGTCATGACGTCGACCCCACGCGATCAACGCGAGACCGGCGCGCACGGCGATGCGCTCGCGCAGCTGGCGTGCCTGGACACGGATCACTATTGCCTGCTCCGATCGGGGCGGACTTGCGGTGAGAGAACTGGTATTCACTTCGTTTCCTTCTGGTGTGGGTGGTGGATGGTGCTGAATGCGCGTCGAGGCACAGGGGCCAGGCATGGCGCGGTGGTGGGCAGAGTGGGCGTTCGGATCGCGAGGCGCGCCGAATCGCAGCGCGCTGGGCGTCAGTCGCCGGGACGGGATGGCCGGGAAGCCGTGCGCGGCATCCGATTCACCGAAGTCGTTGCGGTGGCGACGCGATCGGTCGACGGATGCTGCGGCACGCGCCGCGGGTCACGCCCGAGGGGCGGAGGTGGCGATCACGCGCAAGGAGGCGTGTCGCCGGGGCTGAATCAGCCGGCCCGATACGTGAGGAGGACTCCCGTGTGGGCGGCAGAGGATGCTGGGACGAAGATGTGCTTCATCATTGGGATCAACTCCTCTCAGGGCTTCGGTCGTTCGTTACCGAATGCGACACTATCGGTGTTCTCACGTGGAGTGCAAGGTCGATTCTCAGATTCGTCGAGAATCGGGATCCAACGCGTTAACTGGTGAACGACCCCGCCTGTGGAGAGGCGAGGCCGTTCGTGAACCTACGGTACTCAGATGTCGGTTGCAGCACCAGTTGAGGGCTCGTCGTCGGCCACCCAGAGCTCGTCATCGGCCCGGAAGGTCTGCCAGACGGCATACGCGATTCCGGCGGCCGCGATGATGCCGGCGCCGATGGCGAGATAGGTGCCCGCTCCGGGGCCCTTCTTCTGGGGAACGAGCGAACGAGGCGCGATACGGGCCACGGCCCGGCGCACTCGGGCGTCGTTGGCGACGTCACCGATCGACATCACGGCGCCGAGAGCGTTGCCGATCGCGGGAACGACCTTGCGCTCGACGGCCTCGCCGGTGCTGCGCGCGACGTGGCGTGCCTGGTCGACTCCCGGACGAACATAACTCTCGTACCCCGTGCGCACACGCGGAACGACTTCTTCGCGTGTGATGTGGCCCAGTTGGCGGCTCGCCTCGCGAGCGACGGCGTTGGCGTGCTCGAGCACGTGCTGCTGGTCCCCCCAGAGTTCCTCCGCACTGCTCTGCAGCCGCTTGAGTTCCTTCCGGCGCTTGCGTGACAGGCTCATCTCGACCTCCATCGTTGTGCAGCGAACTCCTCCATCTTGCCACCGAAACGGCTGTACGCGAGGTGGGAGTGCGAATACCGCATGCCGGTTGACGAATCCGTGCGTGACAGAATAAGGGCATGCCCATTCCCACCGCTGTCGCGACCCTCAATACCAACCATGGCCCGATCAAGGTCGACCTCTACAGCCACCAGGCACCGAAGACGGTCAAGAACTTCGTCGGCCTCGCGATCGGCGAGATCGAGTGGACCCACCCCGCCACCGGCGAGAAGACCACCGACCCGCTGTACCGCGACGTCGTCTTCCACCGCATCATCCCCGGTTTCATGATCCAGGGCGGCGACCCGCTGGGCCAGGGCGTGGGCGGACCGGGCTACCAGTTCGACGACGAGATCAACGGCGAGCTCGACTTCACGGAGCCCTACGTGCTCGCGATGGCGAACGCCGGCCTCCAGGGCGGCCGCGGCACCAACGGCTCGCAGTTCTTCATCACCGTCGGCCCCACCACGTGGCTGCAGGGCAAGCACACCATCTTCGGCAAGGTGACGGATGCCGCCAGCCAGGCCGTGGTCGACAAGCTCGCCTCCGTGGCCACCGACGGCCGCGACCGGCCGCTCGAAGACGTCGTGCTCGAGAGCGTCACCATCGAGCAGGCCTGACACGGCAGTGAGTGAGGCCGGGCCCGAGCGTGCGAACACCTGCTACCGGCATCCGGATCGGCAGAGCTTTGTGCTGTGCCAGCGATGCGGGCGCACGATCTGCCACGAGTGCCAGACACCGGCACCGGTCGGAGTGATCTGCCCCGAGTGCATGCGTGAGCAGCGCGCCTCGGTGCCGCGCACGAAGCCGGTCGCGCTCACACGCTTTCGCTCTGTCGCCCGCGGCGGCGGGCCCATCGTCACGTACTCGATCATCGCCGTCACGTTCGCGGTCTTCCTCCTGCAGCTGGTTCCCGGCCTCGGCGTCACGAGCGAGCTGCTGTACGCGGGAGGCTACTCGGCCCCGGGCAGCTTCGAGCCGTGGCGCATGCTCACGACGATGCTGGTGCACTCCACCGGCCTCATCTTCCACGTGCTGCTCAACATGTACACGCTGTGGATCTTCGGCCAGTTGCTCGAGGGCATGCTCGGCCGCTCGCGATTCCTTGCGCTCTACCTGATCGCGGGCCTCGGCGGCTCGATCGGCGTGCTCTGGCTCAGCAGTCCGTTCGTGCCCGTCGTCGGGGCATCCGGCGCCATCTTCGGGCTCATGGGCGCATTCCTCGTGATCCAACGGCGGCTCGGAGGGCAGACGACCCAGCTTTTGGTGCTGCTCGGCATCAACCTCGTGATCGGATTCCTGCCCGGGCTGAACATCGCGTGGCAGGCGCACCTGGGCGGCTTCCTCGTCGGCGCGATCGTCGGCTGGATCTACATCGAGACGCGGAAGCGATCGCAACAGGCGCTGCAGGTGTGGCTGCTCGCCGCGCTCGTAGTGGTGCTCCTGCTGCTCAGCCTGCGGTACTTCATGCTGCCGATCGGCTACCTGCTGAGTTATCCACAGCTCTCTCCACAGCTGGGGAGAGTTACACGCATGTAGTTGTGGCCAGTTCGGGGGCCAATGGGTCTCCGGCCTGATCGTGAGCCTGTGGATAACTCGGTGGAAGGCACGGGGGAATGGACGAAAGAGGGCGGATGCCGCAGCACCCGCCCTCTTCGTCGTATGAGCTGGTCAGCGCCAGCGAGTGGTCATGAGGAAGCCGATGAAGGCGATGCCGAAGCCGACGAGGATGTTCCACGAGTTCAGGTCGGGGATGGGGAGCCGACCCTGGCTCACGTAGAAGACGATGATCCAGGCGAGCCCGAGCAGCATGAAGCCGAACATGACGGGCTTGAACCACACCGGGTTCGGCGCCTCTTCGCCGCTTGCCGGTTCTGCGCGCGCGGGCTTCGATGATTTCGTACGTGCCATGAGGGAGATTCTATCCGAGTGAACCGGCCCCACACAGCCGGGCTCTTCAGCGTGCGAGCTAGAATCGCGAGTATGTCCGATTCGGAGCCCGGGATGAGCGACGATCGGCGTGCCAGACGTCATGAGCGTCGCCGTCGCCCGGTGAGCATCGTCGGCATCCTCGGCGAGTTGCTCCTCACGGCCGGTGTGCTGATCCTGCTCTTCCTCGGCTGGCAGTTGTGGTGGAATGACGCGATCATGGCCGGTCAGCAGTCGAGCGCGGCATCCGACCTCAGCTCCGAATGGATCGAGGCCGATCGCGCCGCGCGCGGCAGTGAGGCGCCGCCCGAGCCGGCGGACTACGGCGACCCGGTCGTCGGCCCGGCAGAACGCGCCAGCGGCGAGGCATTCGCGATCATGTACGTGCCCCGGTTCGGTGAGGACTCGCAGCGGCGCGTGGCTGAAGGCATCGGGCTCGATGTGTTGAACAGCAACTACCTCGGTGTGGGCCACTACCCAGGCACGCAGATGCCCGGACAGGTGGGCAACTTCGCGATCGCCTCTCACCGCAGTGCGTACGGCGGCGGCATGCACGAGGTCGAGCAGCTCCAGCTCGGCGACGCGATCTACATCCAGACGCAAGACGGCTGGTACACCTACCGATTCCGTGATTTCGAGTACGTGGTCCCCGAGGCCGTCGATGTGCTCTCGCCGGTGCCGCACCGCCCCGAGCTGCAGCCGACCGATCGCATCATCACGCTCACGACCTGCAACCCCCTCTACTCAACCGACGAGCGCATCGTCGCCTACGGGGTGCTCGAGTCATGGCAGCCCATCTCCGCCGGCCCACCCGCCGAGATCGCCTCGATCGTCGCCACCTGGGAGTCCTGATATGTACGGTGCACTCTGGCGCGTGCTGCCCGGCCCCGTGTGGCTGCGCATCATCCTCGTGCTCATCCTCGCTGCGGCGGTGGTGTTCGCGCTCTTCACGTGGGTGTTCCCACTGGTCGACGCCTACCTGAATCCGATCGACGTCACGGTAGGGGAGCAATGACCCGCATTCTCGTACTCGACAACTACGACAGCTTCGTCTACACGCTGAACGGCTACCTGCAGGAGCTCGGCGCCGAGACCGAAGTGGTACGCAACGACGCGATCGAGGCATCCGACGTGCCTGCTCGCATCGCGCAGTACGACGCGGTGCTCATCTCGCCCGGGCCGGGGAAGCCTGCCGACGCCGGGGTGTCGATCCCGATCGTCGATGCCGCACTCGCGACCGGGCAGCCGATCCTCGGCGTGTGTCTCGGCCACCAGGCGATCGCCGAGGCGTTCGGGGCCGTCGTGACGAACGCCGAAGAGCTGATGCACGGCAAGACCTCGCGCATCACGCACGACGACAGCGCCTTCTACGACGGGGTGCCGCAGCCGTTCACGGCCACGAGATACCACTCGCTCGCCGTCGTCGACGGCACTGTGCCGAGCGAACTCATCGTGACGAGTCGCACACAAGGCGGGGTCATCATGGGGCTCCGGCACGAACGGGCGCCGATCTACGGCGTGCAGTTCCACCCCGAGTCGGTGCTCACCGAGGGCGGGTATCGCATGCTCGGCAACTGGCTCGCCGTGGCCGGCCTGCCGGAGGCTCGTGAGCGCGCCCTCCACTTGAACCCGCTCGTGCGGGTGAGCTGAGCGGTCGGGTCGCTGGCTCGCGGCGTCAGGGCGTGGGTGGTTTCGATACGCGTCGGGCTTCGCCCGGCGCTACTCGACCCCCGCGCGGGTCAACCTGCGCAGTAGGTGAGCTCGACGTCGGAATGCTGCGGCACGTCGCCGGGGGCGAGCGACTGCTGCGTTACCGGTGACCCGGTTTGCGACTTGCACGACGGGTCGGGCTTCGGCACGGGGTTCAGCTGCAGGTTCTCGGCGGAGAGGTAGGAGGATGCAGCGGCGAGCGTCTGCCCGGTGAGGTCGGAGAGCGTCACGAGGCCGCTCGAGAGCGTGAAGTCGACGGTGGACCCGGTCTCCACCGAGGTGCCCGGTTCTGGGCTGGTGCCCATCACCGTGTCGGCCGGCACGGATGGAGAGGTCTGCCGGGTTTCGGTGCCCGGAACGAGCCCGGCCGCTTCGAGGTCTGCCTTCGCTTGGTCGAGGGGCTTGTTCCTGACATCGGGAACCGTCACCGCCTCGCGCCCGGTCGATACGTAGATGCTCACGGCGACGCCGACGTTCACGATCTCGCCGGAGGCGGGGTTGGTGCGGATGACTTCGCCCGCGGGCACCTCGTCGTCGGTCTGGTCGATGCGCGTCGCCGGCAGGCCCAGCTCCTGCAGTTGCTCGGCGGCCTGTTCAAAGGTCATGCCGGTGAACACCGGGATCTCACGCGAGGTCGATGGTAGGTCGTCGGTGGGTTGCAGGTTGAACGCCCAGTACATGACGGCGACGACGATGACGACGACGGCGATGATGCCCGACCAGATCCAGATCGCTGGAGGGCGACGCTGGGTGCGCGTCATCGTCTCATCTTCGGTGAGTTGGCGCAGTGCGAGCTCGGAGGTCGAGAGCGAGCCGGTGGGTGCACCGAAGAGCAGGGTCGCCTGATTGGGTTCCCGATGAACGGGAACGCGACCGGATGCCGCGACGTCGACGTCGGCGCGGAACTCCGCGGCGGACTGGTACCGCTGAGCCCGGTCTTTCGAGAGGGCGTGCAGCACGACGGCATCGAGCGCGGGGGAGACCTTCGGGTTGATGACGCTCGGCTTCACCGGGCGTTCGCTGACGTGCTGGTAGGCGACTGCGACGGGGGTGTCGCCGCGGAACGGCGGACGGCCCGTGAGCATCTCGAAGAGCACGACGCCGGTCGAGTAGAGGTCGGTGCGCGCGTCGACGACCTCGCCCTTGGCCTGCTCGGGCGAGAAGTAGGAGGCGGTGCCGAGGATCGCCGTGGTCTGCGCGACGGTCGTCGACCCGTCGGAGACGGCACGGGCGATGCCGAAGTCCATGACCTTCACCTGGCCCGTGGTGGTGATCATGATGTTGCCGGGCTTGATGTCGCGGTGCACGACGCCGGCGCGGTGCGAGTACTCGAGCGCGGTGAGCACGCCGTCGATGACGCGCACTGCCGCGGCGGCCTCGAGCGGGCCGTCGTGGATGATCTCCTTGAGCAGTCGCCCCTCGACGAACTCCATGACGATGAACGGCAGCTGCACCTCTTGCCCGGCCGCGTCGACGACGGTCTCCTCGCCGGCGTCGAAGACCCGCACGATCGTGGGGTGCGCCATTCGGGCAGCGGACTGCGCCTCCTGTCGGAAGCGCATGCGGAACGCCGGATCGGTGGCGAGCTGCGGCTTCAGGAGCTTGATCGCGACCTGACGGCCGAGACGAGTGTCGGAACCGACGTGCACGTCGGACATGCCGCCGCGCCCGATGAGGGCACCGACGCGGTATCGCCCCGCGAGTATGCGTCCTTCATCGCTCACCGTGCAGTTCCGTCCCTTCTGCTCGTCATCTCGTCAGTGGTCGACTGCGCTCAGCCGTCGAGGTCGAGGCCGTCGATCGCGACACTGGTCGTCGGAGAGAACTCCGAACTCAGTTGGCCGCAGAAGTAGCGGTACGAGACGTCGAACGGCTGACTGCCTGCCGTGACGTTGACGGTGGTGCTGCCCGGCCCGACGACTCCACCGCCCTGGATCGCTGCGTCTCCGGTGACCTGCACTTCGTAGCCTGAGAGCGTCTGCCCGGCGGGGCAGCTCTGCGCACTCCACGACACCTTCACCGTGCCGCCGCTGTTCACCGAGTCTTTGTCGGTGGTGGGCGCGTCGGTCGGAGTCGACGGGGTGACGGGGTTGGCGTAGTACGTGATCGTCACCTGGTCGCCGATCGGCACCGGTCCGGTGGGGTTCACCTCGTAGACGCGGCCGGCGTCTTCGGGGGTCGTCGCCGCGTTGCCCTCGACGGCGTTCGCGACCATGCCCAGACCCTCGAGCTTGGCTCGCGCCTCATCGACGGTGAGACCGAGGTACTCCTCGCGCGTGATCTGCGCGGTGGTGGGTGCCGCGCTCGTGGGTGGAGCGGGCGGTGGCGTGGTGGGCGTGGGCGTGGGCGTTGGTGTCGTCCGACTTGTCGAGGTCGACGGTGTCGCGCCGCCTCCGCCGCCACCGTTCAGTGCGAATGCGATGATCGTGCCGATGAGCACGATCGCGAGGAGCGCGATGAGCACGATGAGCGGCCAGGTCCACGGGCTGCGCTTCTTCGTGGGCTCCTCGCCGTCGGCGGGGACGCCGAGACCAGCGGCACCGGCACCGGCGGCGCCAGCTGCGGCTGCAGACGGCAGCACGGTGGTCGCCGCCGTTGCGCCCTGGTTGGGCATGAGCATCGTGGCCGCGGTCATGCCGGCGCCGAGCACGGCGGGAACGGCTGCTGCCGCAGCCTGCACGTCGCCTCGCCGGAGCGCGGTCGCGGCACGAGCCAGGTGTGCGGCCGACTGCGGACGGTCGGCCGGGTTCTTCGCGATGCACGCGTAGACCAGATTGCGCACCGGTTCGGACACGGTGACGGGCAGGTCGGGCGGCGTCTCGTTGATCTGCGCCATCGCGATCGCCACTTGCGACTCCCCGGTGAAGGGGCGCCGGCCGGCGAGGGCCTCGTAGGCGACGATGCCGAGCGAGTAGATGTCGGTCGTCGGCGAGGCGGGGTGGCCGGAGGCCTGCTCGGGCGAGAGGTACTGCACGGTGCCCATGACCTGGCCCGTGGCGGTGAGCGGCACCTGGTCGGCGATGCGAGCGATGCCGAAGTCGGTGATCTTCACGCGCCCGTCGGGCGTGATGAGCAGGTTGCCGGGCTTGATGTCGCGGTGCACAAGACCGGCCGCGTGGGCAGCCTGCAGCGCCGCCGCCGTCTGGGCGACGATGTCGAGCACCTTGTCGGTCGAGAGCACGTGCTCTCGTTCGAGGACGGTCGAGAGCGCCTCGCCCGGCACGAGTTCCATGACGAGGTAGGCGCTGCCGTCTTCCTCGCCGTAGTCGAAGACGTTCGCGATGCCCTCGTGGTTCACGAGGGCGGCGTGCCGGGCCTCAGCGCGGAAGCGCTCGAGGAAACCGGGGTCGCCGAGGTACTCATCCTTCAGGATCTTGATCGCTACCTGACGGCCGATGACGAGGTCGGTGGCTTGCCACACCTCGCCCATCCCGCCGATCGCGATGCGGGATTGCAGCTCGTAGCGCCCTCCGAAGGTGAGCCCTGCGCTCGGTCTCATTTGTTCAGCACCGCCTCTAGTACCTGCTTTGCGACGGGTGCAGCAATGAGATTGCCATACCCCTCCTGACCAAGTCCCCCGCCATCTTCCACGAGCACCGTGATTGCATACTGAGGGTCGTCGGCGGGGGCAAAACCTGTGAACCAGAGAGTGTAGGGGTCACTCTCACCGTTCTCTGCTGTACCCGTCTTACCGGCCACGCTGACGTCGTCTATTCTTGCATTACTCGCGGCACCGTCTTCGACGCCGTTGACCATCATCTGCACCATGGTGTTCGCCGTCGACTCGCTGATCGCACGGCCGAATTCCGAGCCCTCGAACTCCTGCAACGGAGTGAAGTCGGGCGCGACGATGGCGTCGATGAGATTCGGGTTCATGACGATGCCTCCGTTCGCGATCGCCCCCGAAACCATGGCCATCTGCAAGGGTGTGGCGCGAACCTCGCCCTGACCGAACGCGCTGAGCCCGGTCTGGGGATCGTCGAGGGCACGGGGGTAGACGCTCGACTCCGTCAGGGTGGGGATCTCGAACTCACGGTTGAAGCCGAACTTCTCCGCCTGCTCTCGGATCGCGGTGTCGCCGAGCTCCATGCCGAGCTGCGCCATCGGGATGTTGCACGAGAGCCGCAGCGCGGTGGCGAGCGTGACCTCGGCGCCACCGCCGCACGTGCCACCACCGGAGTTGCGCACCACCGCGTCGCTGCCGGGCAGCGTGAGCGTTCCGGGGTTCGGGAAGGTGCTGTCGGGCGTGTACCGGCCGGATTCGAGGGCGGCCGCAGTGACCACGAGCTTGAACACCGAGCCGGGCGGGTTCATATCGCCGCCCGTCGCGCGATTGAAGAGCGGGTCGCCCGGGTCGGCGAGCAGCCCTTCGTAGGTGGCCTCCACCTGGTCTCCGCTGTGCACCGCGAGCGTATTGGGGTCGTACGTGGGTTTCGTGACCATGGCGAGGATGCGTCCGGTGCTCGGCTCGGTCACGATGACGGCGCCGGTGTAGTCGCCGAGCGCATCCCAGGCCGCCTGCTGCAGCACGGGGTCGATCGCGACCTCGACGGAGGCACCCATCGGATCCTGTCCGGAGATCAAGCGGTTGATGGAGTCGAAGAACTGGCTGCTCGATTGTCCGCTCAGGAAGTCGTTGAGCGAGCGCTCCAGCCCAGTCGCCTCGCCGTTCACCGGGATGAACCCGGTGATCGGGGCATAGAGCGGGCCGTTCGCGTAGACGCGCTGGAACTTGTAGTCGTCGTCGGAGGGCTGGGAATAGGCGATCGGATCGCCGCCGACGAGGATTGGGCCGCGCTCGACCGAGTAGCTGTCGTAGAGCGTGCGGGAATTGCGCGGGTCGGCCCCGAGGGACTCCGCCTGCGCGTACTGGATGATCGTCGAGGCGACGAGAAGGGTCAGGAACATGAGGAGAGCGAGTATCGAGACGCGCTTGAGCTCGCGATTCATCCGTCGATCACCAGCCTCGGGTGGTTGCGTACCGTGTCGGACAGTCGCAGCAGCAGCCCGACGATGATCCAGTTCGCGACGAGTGACGAACCGCCCGCCGCGAGGAACGGCGTCGTGAGTCCGGTGAGCGGGATGACGCGGGTGACGCCGCCCACGACGATGAACACCTGCAGGGCGACGACGAACGCGAGGCCCACGCCGAGCAGCTTGCCGAAGTCGTCTTGGCCGGCGAAGCCGATGCGGAAGCCTCGTGCCACGAAGAGCACGTAGAGGGCGAGGATCGCGAAGACGCCCGCGAGGCCCAGCTCCTCACCGAGGCTCGCGATGATGTAGTCGCTCTGCGGCACGGGGGTGATGTCGGGCCGGCCCTCGCCGAGGCCGCTGCCGATCAGTCCGCCGTGCGCGAGGCCGAAGAGCCCCTGCACGAGCTGGAAACTGCCGCCGTCGGCGTTGTAGACCTCGGGGTTGAACGCGTCGAGCCAGTTGCGGAATCGGCCGTTCACGTAGTCGAGCGTCTGGCTCGCGATGAGCGCGCCGCTCAAGAACAGCGTGAGCCCGAGCACGACCCACGACAACCGGCTGGTCGCGACGTAGAGCATCACGAGGAACAGGCCGAAGTAGAGGAGCGCGGTGCCGAGATCGCGCTGGAACACGATGACGGCCATCGACAGCGCCCACACCACGAGGAGCGGACCCAGGTCGCGAGCCCGCGGGAACCGCATGCCGAGCAGCTTGGTGCCCACCATCGAGAGGCTGTCGCGGTTGCGCACGAGGTACCCCGCGAAGAAGACCGCGAGGGCGATCTTCGCGATCTCGCCGGGCTGGAAGGTGGCGACGTCGCCGAAGCCGATCCACACGCGGGCGCCGCTCACCTGGCGGCCGAGTCCGGGCACGAGCGGCAGGAGCAGGAGCACGATCGCGACGAGCCCCGAGAGGTAGGTGTACCGGAAGAGCACCCGGTGGTTGCGGATGACGAGGATCGTGGCGATGCCGGCGATGATCGCGATGGCGCTCCATGCGATCTGCCGCACCGCGGCGCTCTCCCATCCGGTGTCGCCGAACGCGATGTCGATGCGGTAGATCATGGCGATGCCGAGGCCGTTGAGCACGGTCGCGATCGGCAGCAGGAACGGGTCGGCGTCGCGAGCGACGAACCGCATGCAGATGTGCAATCCGAACACGAGCGCCGAGAGGCCCGCGCCGAGCAGCACGAGCTGGGTGTCGACGCGGCCGAGCGCGCCGAGCTGCACGAGCACGATCGCTCCGGCGTTGATGATGCACGCGACGAGCAGGAGGCCCAGCTCGAGGTTGCGCAGCTTCTGGGGCAGCCGGATGCGTCGCACGCTCGCGGTCGGCGGGGCGGCCGACCGCGGGGCGCCCACGATGGGCCCGCTCTGGTCAGTCAAGGGAGTCCTCCAGTCGCTGCACGATACGGTACGCCTCGGAGAACGAGCCGGCGCTGATCGTCTGCTCGACGCGTTGCTGGTCGTAGGTGCGGAGGTCGGCGACGTCGAGGCCGGTCTCGGTGTGGAGCTCGTGCAGCGAGATGGGCCCGAGGTCCTGCTGGATGCCCTGGAAGATCGCGACCCGCCCGTTCGACTCGCCCACGTAGTAGCGGGTCTGGGTCCATTGGTAGCCGAGTGCGAAGGTCGTGAAGATCGCGCCGATGAGCAGCACGATCCAGAAGCCCCACATCCATCGGCGCCGGCGTCGGCGGCGGGCGTCTTCCTCGATGATCTCGTCGAAGTAATCGGCCGAGTCGGGCTCGAAGTGCGTCTCCTGCACGGGGTGCGGACGGAAGGGCGTGAGCCGGATGCCGCGGGCTCGCACCGGCTCGGGCGCGCCGAACGCGAGCGGCGCCGCCGCCGAGCCCACCACGAGCGGAGGGGTGGCGGGCGCGGGCGGCTCGCCGATGTCGATGACCACGACCGTGACGTTGTCGGGTGCGCCGCCGTCGAGCGAGGCCTTCACGAGCCGGTCGGCGACTTGCTTCGCGCCGGCCTCGGCCGACATCAGCTCGTGGATGTCGTCGAAGCTCACAACGCCCGAGAGCCCGTCGGAGCACAGCATCCACCGGTCGCCGGCGCGCGTGTCGAGCAGCATCGTGTCGATCTCGGGTGACGCTTCCACGTCGCCGAGCACGCGCATGAGCACGGAACGTCGAGGGTGCACCATCGCCTCCTCGGCGGTGATGCGGCCGGCGTCGACGAGGCGCTGCACAAAGGTGTGGTCGGTGGAGATCTGGCTGAGCTCGCCCGACCGCAGCAGATAGATGCGGGAGTCGCCGATGTGCGCGATCACCACGTGGTCGTCGTGCAGGAGCAGCGCGCTCACTGTGGTGCCCATGCCGGTGAGCTCGGAGTGCTCGGCGACGGTCTCGGCGAGCTGACGGTTCGCTGAGATCAGGGCGGACTGGAGTTCGGATGCGGCATCCGTGATGCCGTTGTAGTCGGCATCGGCCTCGGCGATGCGGCGGGTCGCAATGGCGCTCGCGACGTCGCCGCCGGCGTGGCCGCCCATGCCGTCGGCGACGAGGAACAACTGCCGGCCGGCATAGCCGGAATCTTGGTTGTTCGCGCGGATCCGCCCGACGTGCGAGACCGCAGCGCTCGCCTTGACAGTCGCCATCGGGGCTACCGTCGCAGCTCGAACGTCGTTGCTCCGACTTTCACCGTGGCTCCGAGGGGCACCGGGGTGGGCACCGTCACTCGTGAGCCGCCGAGGAACGTGCCGTTCGTGGAGTCGAGGTCTTGGATCATCCAGCGGCCGTTCCACAGCATGAGCCGCGCGTGATGGGTGGACGTGTAGTCGTCACGGATGATGATCGCCGAGTCGCTCGAGCGCCCGATCGTGATCTCGTCTCGGCCGAGCGGGAACTCGGCCCCGGCCTTCGCTCCGGAGGTGATGACGAGCCGGGTGGCGTTCTCGGTTGAGGCGAGCTCGCCGGCGCCCGGGCGACCGACCGGGGAGGTGACCGCGGGTGTCGGCGGCGGCGTGACCGGCGAGCTCGGGAAGACGGATGCCGCGGCGGCGACCGGTGCGGCGACGGCATCGGGCTGCAGCTTGCGCACCCGCTGGCCGAAGAGGTCGCTGCGCAGGGCGTAGATGATCGCGAAGATGAACACCCAGAGGAGCAGCAGGAAGCCGAGTTGCAGGACGAGGAGGGTCAGTTCGCTCATTCGCCGGGCCCCCAGAACCCGCCCATGTCATGGCGTTCGGTGGCCGGGTCGGTGCGACCGCGGGAGTCGGAGGCCCCCGGCGTCGCTTGCGCAAGCACCCGGAACGTGATGCGGGAGCGCCCGATGGTGATGACCGAATCAGGTTCGAGGATGGCGTCTTTGACGGGTGATCCGTTCAGCTGGGTGCCGTTCGTGGAGCCCAGGTCGCGCACGCGGGCCCGCGTTCCGTCCCACTGCACTTCGGCGTGGCGGCGCGAGGCGCCGGAGTCGTCGAGGGTGAGATCGGCCTCGCTGCCGCGCCCGATGACCGTGCGGCCCTTGAGGATCGGATGCCGCTTGCCGTTGACCTCGAGCACGGGCGTCCAGGCGACCTGGCCCTTCACGTTGCGCGAGTCGACCTGCACCATGCCGACGCTGAGGCCGGGGTCGGCCTGCAGCGCGATCGAGATGCCGCCCGCGAACTGGAAGCGCTGGGTCGCCGCGTGCTTCTGCACGAGGTCGACGAGCTCGTCGATGAGCGCCGGCCCGAGGCTCGCCATGTTGTCATGATCGGCCGGCGCCATGCGCACGGTGAACGTGTTCGGCACGAGCACGCGGTCGCGCGAGACGACTGCGGCCTTCGTGTCGATCTCGCGTTTCAGTGCCGAGGTGATCTCGACGGGCTGCAGTCCCGAGCGAAAGGTCTTCGCGAACGCGCCGTTGACGGCGCGCTCGAGACCCTTCTCGAAGTTGTCCAGTAGGCCCACAGGTCTCCCGATCCGGTTCCGTGACTGTGTGACATGGTAGCCCGAGCGACTGTGAACCAGTTGCGATCAGTCGACAGGGACTGTGGATTCCGCCTCTTCGGAGTCGAGGGACAGGGTCGGGATCGACGCGGTGAGCAGGGTGCCGTCGGCCCGGCGCGAGCCGGTGACGTCGCGCATCGTGGGCGAACCGTAGAGTCGCGGGCCCTGTCCGTGCAGCGGCACCGACACCTCGGAGAGGGTCGTGACGACGACCTCGGCACCGCGCACGCGTACCCGGGCCTCCACGCCCTCTTCGACGGAGAACGTGATCGAATCGCCCGTGAGGACGACCCGCAGGCGGGTACCTCGCAAGGTGATGCGGAACATCAGTTGCTCCCAGCCATCGGGCAGGCGCGGATCGAAGCTGAAGATGCCGTTGTGGTCGCGGAATCCTCCGAATCCCGACACGAGCGTGCTCCACACGCCGCCGGCCGACGCCACGTGCACGCCGTCGGCGGCGTTGTGGTGGAGATCGGCGAGATCGACGAACAGCGCCGAGCGGAAGTAGCGCAGCGCGAGCTCGTGGTAGCCGACCTCGGCGGCGATGATCGACTGCACGACCGCCGAGAGCGTGGAGTCGCCCGTGGTCAGCGGGTCGTAGTACTCGAAGTTGGCGCGTTTCTCCTCGGTCGTGAAGCGGTCGCCCTGCAGGTAGAGCGCGAGCACCACGTCGGCCTGCTTCAGCACCTGGAAGCGGTAGATGACGAGCGGGTGGTAGTGCAGGAGCAGCGGCCGGCGGTCTTCGGGAGTGTTCTCGAGGTCCCAGAGCTCCTTCTGGAGGAAGGCCGAGTCCTGCGGATGGATGCCGAGCTGCTGGTCGAACGGGATGTGCATGTGCGCGGCGGCGCGCCGCCAGCTCGCCACCTCGGCCGCGGTGACGCCGAGACGGTCGACGAGCCGGTGGTAGCCGATGGGGTCGAGCACCTGCAGGTTGTCGACGGCGGATGCCGCCGCCGCGAGGTTCGAGCGCGCCATGACGTTCGTGTACAGGTTGTCGTTCACGACGGTCGTGTACTCGTCGGGGCCGGTCACGCCGTGGATGTGGAACACGTCGTCGGTGTTGGTGCGCCAGAAGCCCAGGTCTTCCCACATGCGAGCGGTCTCGACGAGGATGTCGATGGCTCCGCGGCCCAGGAAGTCCTCGTCGCCCGTGGCCGCCACGTACTGGCACACGGCATAGGAGATGTCGGCGTCGATGTGGTACTGGGCGGTGCCCGCGGCGTAGTACGCCGACGACTCGAGTCCATTGATCGTGCGCCACGGGAACAGGGCCCCGCGCTGGTTGAGCTCGAGCGCACGGGCGCGTGCGGCGTCGAGCATCCGTTGCCGGAATCTCAGCACGTTGCGCGCGACGATCGGGGCCGTGTAGCTCAGGAACGGGAGGACGTAGACCTCGCTGTCCCAGAAGTAGTGGCCGCCATAGCCGGAACCCGAGACGCCCTTCGCGGCGACGCCGCCGCCGTCGGTGCGGGCGGTGGCCTGCGCCAGCTGGAAGAGGTTCCACCTCGTAGCCTGCTGGATCGCCGGCTGACCCGCGATCCCGACGTCGGAGCGGGCCCAGTAGTCGTCGAGCCAGGCGCGCTGCTGCGCGAACACCTCGCCGACGCCGAGTTCGGCGGCGCGGTCGAGCGTGCGGTCGCACCGGTCGACGAGCTCGCGCGCGGGCACCCGGCGTGCGGTGTGATAGCTGACGGTCTTCGTGATGCGGATCGGCTCGCCCTGCTTGGCATGCACCTTGTAGATGTGCTTCGCGAGGTCGTCTTCGATCGAACCCGACTCGGTGAATGCGTTGTCGGTCGTGATCGAGTGCTCGGCGCCGATCGCGATCGTCATGGCCGAGTTGGTGCACTGGTAGCCGAGCACGTAGCGACCCTCGGTGCGACGCTTGTGGCGCGGCTGCAGCACGCGCTCGGTGAACTGCTCGGCCTTGCGCGGGTCGAATGCGCCCGCCGCCTCGAGCACGCCCGAGCGGTACTCGTCGCGGCCGTCTTGACGGTTGAGGATCTGGCTCGAGATCGTGACCGCGGCATCCGCGTCGAGCATCTCGACCTCGTAGTCGAGCACGGCGAGGTGTCGGTCGGTGAACGAGACCATACGGCGGCTCGTGATGAGCACCCGCTTGCCCGACGGGGTGCGCCAGATGATCGAACGCGAGAGCGCTCCGAGGCGGAAGTCGAGGCGGCGCTCATAGCTGAGCAGCTCGGCCTCGGTGAGTACGAGCGGCTCGTCGTCGACGTAGAGACGGATGATCTTCGCATCGGGGGCGTTCACGATCGTCTGCCCGACGCGCGCGAAGCCGAACGCCTCCTCGGCGTGACGGATCGGCCACGTCTCGTGGAAGCCATTCACGAACGTGCCCTGCATGTGCCCGTCGCGACCCTCCTCGACGTTGCCGCGGAGCCCGAGGTAGCCGTTGCCGACGGCGAAGAGCGTCTCGGTGCGGCCGAGGTCGCCGACGCCGAACTCGGTCTCGACGAGTGCCCACTCGTCGACGGGGAAGCGGCTGCGGTTCAGGGGGTCGTGGTCGGCGAACCTCATTCAGGGTCCTCTCGGGGGATAGAGGTGCTGGCATGCGGGTCGACGAGCGACGACGTCGCGTCTCGAGACCCAGGGTCGGATGCCGCGGCGGCACGCTCGACCGCGGGGATCAGTTCATCGAGCTCGTCGACGATCACGTCGGCGCCGAGCTCCTCGAGGGCGGCGCGCCCGACACCGCGGTCGACGCCGATCACGATGCCGAACTCGCCCGCCGCGCCCGCCTTCACGCCCGACTCGGCGTCTTCGACGACGGCGCACACGGTGGTCGGCAGGCCCAGCAGCTCGGCGGCGCGCTCGAAGGTGTCGGGCTCGGGCTTGCCCGGCAGGCCGTCGCGCACGGCGACGGCGCCGTCGACGACCACGTCGAACCGATAGGCGAGGCCCGCGGCCTCGAGCACCGACGGCGCGTTCTTCGAGCTCGAGACGACGGCGACCTTGTGGCCTGCGCGCTCTACGGCGTCGAGGAAGGCGACGCTTCCGGCGTAGGCCGTGACGCCCTCTTCGGCGAGGGTCGCGTTGAACGCCTCGTTCTTGCGATTGCCGAAGCCGTGCACGGTATCGGCGGTCGGGGCATCCGTCGGCGCGCCTTCAGGCACGCGGATGCCGCGGCTCTCGAGGAGGCTCCGAACGCCGTCGTACCTGGGCTTGCCGTCGATGTAGGCGAAGTAGTCGTCGTCGGTGTACGGCGCGACGCCGTGGGCCTCGAGGATCGGCGTGAACAGGCGCGACCACGCGTGCATGTGCACGACGGCGGTCGGCGTGAGCACGCCGTCGAGGTCGAAAAGATAGCCGCGGATGCCGGTGAGATCGACGGCAGCAGCGTCTGAGGTGGGGGAGGGGGTCACGGGCGTTCCTTTCATCGTGTCGGCCGGGGCGCCAGAACCCGCGAGACGATGTTATTCCCGAGGACGGGCGAGCGCGAGGCAGAATGCAGACTCGAAGGAATCGCCAAGGGTTCGCGACTCGGCTTGGCGCGGCCGGCGACGCGCCGCTCGAATGGCTTTGGCCGCCCAAGGGTGATAATCTCGCTTGGTTGGCGCGCTTCGGCGCGCTGCACGTGCGCGAGTGGCGGAATTGGCAGACGCGCTGGCTTCAGGTGCCAGTACTCGCAAGGGTGTGGGGGTTCAAGTCCCCCCTCGCGCACCACCTGACATTTCGACCGGCTCGAATTCGAGCCGGTGCGTGACACTCATCACGCAAGCTCTCAGGCGAGGATCTTCTGCAGGGTCTTCTGCAGCTCTTCGCTCGTGTGCACCTCCTGGTCGAGGTTCGCCTGCAGCAGGCTCACCACTTCGGAGAAGCCCATCGCCGTGGTCGGCACGATGAGCGACTGGTAGGCGGAGATCTCGTAGTGCTCGTTGCCGAGCGCGCTCGTGAGCGCGACCTGGTCGCGGAGCTTCGGGGCGCTGCGCTCGAGGAGCGATGCCGCTTGCTTGGAGATGCCCTTCGTGCTCGGCGACGGAGCCGTCGACTCCTTGAACTCGAGGAGGCGGAACACCTGCTGCAGGTTCGCGATCTGCTCCTTCGTCTCACCGGCGTGGTGGCGGAAGAGCTGCTTGATCTCGGCGGTCTTCGCCGCCTTCTGCAGTTCGCCGAGAGCGGCGAGCGAGTCGTTCTCCATCGTCATCGCGGTACGGAGCTGGAAGTGAAGCAGGTCCGTCGGGCTCTTCAATGTCTGCTGAACCATGTCGGTGTCCTTTCCGTCATTCGTCCGCGCGGCAACGCGGGCGCCTTGCGGGTCGAGTTTCATCGTCGCGCTTGGATGACGAGCACGACAGGGGTTGCCAGCGGCGGCGGGTTCTGAGTAGAGGCTGGGCGGGGGCCCCTATAAGAAGGAAGGGCCCCCGCCTGGAACGCGACGGGTGTGGAGCGCTGCGTACTGCCCGAGTGACTAGAAGTCGGCGAGCAGTTCCTGCATGACGGCGATCTCGTCGGTCTGGGCGGCGATGATCGTCTCGGCGAGCTCCTTCGCCTCGGCGTTCTCGCCGTCGGCGGCCTCGGCCTCGGCCATCTCGATGGCGCCCTCGTGATGCACGATCATCCCCTCGAGGAACAGCCGGGCCGCGTCATCGCCCGTGGCATCCTCGAGCGCCGTCATGTCCTCGTCGGACAAGAGGCCACCGCCGTCCATGCCGCCCATGCCGCTCTCCTCCTGACCCCACTCGGAGAGCATCTCCGTCATCTGGTCGATCTCGGGCTGCTGGGCGTTCTTGATCTGGGTTGCGAGATCGCGGACCCGATCGTCGATGCCGTCTTCGGCGAGGAGCAGGTCGCTCATCTCCACGGCCTGCTCGTGGTGCGGGATCATCATCTGGGCGAACATGACGTCGGCGTCGTTGAAGCCGGCGGACTTTTCAGGACCTGGGGCATCCGAGGCGCTCATGTCCATTCCGGACATGCCTCCTCCCGCGCAGCCGGTCAGGGTGAGGGCGACCGCCGCCGCGGCGGTCACGAGGACGATCTTGCGTGTGTTCAGCATGGTGATCTTCTTTCATCGTCGGAATTGGTCGAGCCGGAACTGCCGACGGGCATGGCGAATGCGGCCGAATCGGCGAGAGGAGGTCGGTCGGCTTACGTGCGACTGATGGAGAGGGCGGTCAGGTCGGGACGGTGAACGGGCAGTGGGATGTCGGGGAGGGCGGCGAGGATGCGGGCGCCGGCGTCGTGAGGCTCGCGATACACGACCGGGCGAGCGAACACGATCAGCGCAGCCGCCGCGAGGAGCATCGCGCACGTCATCACCATCGCGGCGCAATCGAGCACGCCGTGCATGCAGGCGTCATCGCAGTGCACGGCGGATGCCGCTTCGCTGACGAGCGCGGTCGAGGCGGCGGCCGCGGTGGCGGTCAGGACGAACGGCGCTTCGGCAGCGTGGCCGGTGTGCCCGGTGTGCCCGGTGTGCCCGGTGTGCCCGGTGTGCACGGTGTGCACGGCAGCCGCGGTCGCGGTCACGGCGGGCAGTCGGGCGACTGCCGGATGCTCCGCTCCGGAGGAGTGCATCGCCAGGAGCCCGATGACGACGGCCGCCATGCCGAGCGTGCTCAGGATGGTGCGCCGGACGGCGCGGAAGCGGCGGCTCATGTCGAGACGACCACGACTTCGTCTCGGCGCTGACGGAGGGACGGCGCGGCGGTCGTGTCGGGGGCACCGCGGAAGCGGCGCAGCCGGAGGCTGTTGCTCACCACGAACACCGATGACAGCGCCATCGCCGCGCCCGCGACGAGCGGATTCAGCATGCCGAGCATCGCCAACGGGATGGCCGCGACGTTGTACGCGAACGCCCAGAAGAGGTTGGCCTTGATGGTTGCGAGCGTTCGCCGGGAGAGGCGGATCGCGTCGACGACGGCGACCAGGTCGCTGCGCACGAGGGTCAGGTCGCTGGCTTCGATCGCGACATCCGTGCCGGTTCCCATCGCGATGCCGAGGTCGGCCGTCGCGAGGGCGACGGCGTCGTTCACGCCGTCACCGACCATCGCGACGACGTGGCCACCCTCCTGCAGGGCGCGCACCACGTCGGCCTTCTCAGCGGGCAGCACTTCAGCGCGCACGTCGTCGATGCCCACCTCTGTCGCGACCGCGCGAGCCGCCCGTTCGTTGTCGCCGGTGAGGAGGATCGGGTTCAGCCCCAGCGCCTTGAGCTGTGCCACAGCCGCGGCACTCGTGACCTTCACCCTGTCGGAGACCGCGAGGATGCCTCGAGTCCGACCGTCCCAGGCGATCGCGACGACGGTGCCGCCGGTGATCTCGAGCGACGCCTGCTGTTCGGCGAGGTCAGCCGGAAGCGTGAGTCCCCACTGGGCGAAGAGCCACGAGGGGCGACCGACGAGCACGAGGTGCCCGTCGACGACGGCCTGCACACCGAGCCCCTGCTCGGAGCTGAACGACTCCAACGCCGGCAAGGGCTCGCCGCCGTCGCGGGCCGCGGCAGCGATCGCCGCGCCGATCGGGTGCTCGGAGCCGGTCTCGGCCGCACCGGCGAGCCGCAGCACCTCGGAGGCATCCTCGCCCGCTGCCGGGACGACGGCGCTGAGGCTCATCTTCCCGGTCGTGACCGTTCCCGACTTGTCGAGCACGATCGTGTCGACGCGGCGAGTCGACTCGAGGATCTGCGGGCCTTTGATCAGGATGCCGAGCTGTGCGCCGCGCCCGGTGCCGACGAGCAATGCCGTCGGGGTCGCGAGGCCGAGCGCGCACGGGCACGCGATGATGAGCGTCGCGACAGCAGCCGTGAACGCGACCTCGGGGCTCGCGCCGATGAGCAACCACACGGCGAGCGTCGCGAGCGCAAGCGCGATGACGATGGGCACGAACACGGCCGAGACGCGGTCTGCGAGGCGCTGCACGTCGGCCTTGCCGGTCTGCGCCTGCTCGACGAGACGGGCCATGGCGGCGAGTTCCGTGTCGGCGCCCACTCGCTTGGCGCGCACGATGAGTCGCCCGCCCGCGTTCATGGTGGCACCGACGACCTCGTCGCCGGGCCCGACCTCGACGGGAACGGCCTCGCCCGTGAGCATGCTCGCGTCGACGGCCGAGCTGCCCTCGACGACCCTGCCGTCGGTCGCGACCTTCTCGCCGGGGCGGACCACGAACAGGTCGCCCACCACGAGGTTCGCTGCGGGCACTCGCAGCTCGACTCCGCCGCGGAGCACGGTCGCCTCCTTGGCGCCCATCTCGAGGAGCGCCGTGATGGCGGCGTTGGAACGCCGCTTCGCGCGGGCCTCGACGTATCGCCCGGCGAGGATGAAGACCGTGACGGCTGCGGCGACCTCGAGGTAGACCTCGTCGGCCCCGCCGCCCGGCTCGCTGAACAGGACGAAGTTCATCGTCATGCCGGCCATTCCTGCCATGCCGAAGAACAACGCGTAGAGCGACCAGCCGAGCGCGGCGAGGACGCCGACGCTGATGAGGGTGTCCATCGTCGCGGCGCCGTGCCTGAGGTTCAGCCACGCGGCGCGATGGAACGGCCACGCACCCCAGACGGCGACCGGGGCGGCGAGGGCGAGGGCGAGCCACTGCCAGTTCGTGAACTGCAGCACCGGGATCATCGACATCGCCACGACCGGGATCGTCAGCGCGATCGAGACCAACAGGCGCTGGCGGAGGGATGCCGCTTCGGCGCCGATCTCGGGCCTGCCGCCGGTCTCGGTCGATTCGGTCGGCGGGGGCGCCGGCAGCTCGGCGGTGTAGCCGGTCGCCTCAACGGTCGCGATCGCATCATCGACGCTGACGCCGTCGGGCAGGTGCACGCTCGCCTTCTCGGTCGCATAGTTCACCGTCGCCTCGACCCCTGGCATCCGGTTGAGGCGCTTCTCGATGCGAGCGGCGCAGGACGCGCAGGTCATGCCGCCGACGAGCAGTTCGACCTGCTGGGCAGTCATCGTGACAGGCCACCGACGAGCTCGTAACCGGCCTCATCGATGGCGGCCGCGACGCGGTGCTCGTCGAGGGAGGCCTCGCTTGCGACCGTCACGCGGGACACGCCGCCGGCGACGAGCTCGACGTCGACGTGCTTCACGCCGTCGAGGCGGGCGAGCTCCTCGGAGACGGACGAGACGCAGTGCGAGCAGGTCATGCCCGCGACGCCGAAGTCGGCGGTGACCACAGCCGGCGCCGGAGCGCCGTGTTCGTGGGCGTGGCCCTGCTCGAATGCGTGGTCGTAGCCGTGCTCGTGGGATCCGTTGGTGTCGCGCATTGGTGTGTCCTCACTCGAACTCATCGAAGTATATACCCCCATGGGGTACACTCTTCCTATACCCCACAGGGGTAGTCTGTCAACCGAGGGCAGCGCAGCTCGCACGAGCGGAACGAGGATGCACATGAGCTACACGAGCCACACGAGCCACACGGCCACGAGCCACCACGGCTACATCAGCGACAAAGACGAGTACCTGCGACGCTTGAAGCGCATCGAGGGCCAGGCACGCGGGCTGCAGGGCATGGTCTCCGACGAGAAGTACTGCATCGACATCCTCACCCAGGTATCGGCCATGACGAAGGCGCTCGAGGCCGTCGCGCTCGGCCTGCTCAACGACCACATGACGCATTGCGTGCTCACGGCTGCGCAGGAAGGCGGCGAGGAGGCCGAAGCGAAGCTGCGCGAGGCATCCGAGGCCATCGCCCGGCTCGTTCGAGCCTGATCGTCAGGCGGCCGAGCGCGCGCTCGAACGGGAGCTGGCGGGCGGGCCGCATCGGTGTCCACGTCGCGACCGACGACCTGCTGCTCGCCGTCTCGATGCTCAGTGGCGTGCTCGCCCGCAGCGACCCCGAGGATCGTCGCGACGTCGCGCGGCGGGCGTGGGCGCTCTTCCACGCGGCGTTCGCCCCTCGCTGAGCACGTTCGTCGCTCAGCCGCCGACGATCTCATCGAGGTTGGTGAGGAGGTCGCCCGGGTCATCGAAGACTGCTCGAGCACCGGCATCCGTGAGCTCGACATCGGTGATGCCGCCCGAGCGGAGCCCGTATGCCGTGACTCCCGCGCGCCCGGCGGCGATCATGTCCCAGGTGGAATCGCCGACGAAGACGGCGTCGGATGGCTCGGCTCCCGCGCGTTCCAGCGCGACCCCGATGATGGCCGGATCGGGCTTCGCAGTCTCGACGTCGTCGGCCGAGGTGGTCGCATGGATGGCGTCGCCCGCGTCGAGCGCTTCGAGCGACAGCTCGAGTTCGTCGCGAGGCGCCGAAGTGGCGAGCACGACACGGATGCCGCGACCGGCCAATGCCGCGATCAGCTCTCGAGACCCGTCGAACGCGCGCAGGCGCGGCGCAAGGTCGCGGTAGAAGTCGCTGTGGAGGCCCTTCGCCCGCTCGATCCACGCCTCGTCGCGTTCGCCGGCCACCATCGTGATGAGCCGGGCGGAATCCTGCCCGATGGCGCGATGAATGCGCCACGCATCGGCGGCCACTTCGAGCCGCTCGAACGCGTGATGCCAAGCCTCGACGTGCAGGAAGTTGGAGTCGACGAGGGTTCCATCGACGTCGAAGAGAACCGCGCGCGGCGGGCCTGCGGTGCTCATCGGGTCACTCGAGCGGTTCGATGAGCGTGGGGTCTTCGGGGTCGACCGCGCGCGTGTTGTTCACCTTGCGATCGACCTCGTAGTTCGTGATGGTCGAGGCCACCTTCTCGGATTCGGCGTTGAGGAGCGCGACCATGTCCTCCTTGCCGGCGTCGTCGAGCTTGACCGGGGCGAGGTATTCGTCCCACGCGTCGCGGTCGAGGAAGACCGGCATGCGGTCGTGCACCTCGCCGGAGGCATCCCGAGCCTCGCGCGTGATGATCGAGGTCGACACCTCCCACTCGTCGCCGACCTTGCGCGCCGTGTAGATGCCGGCCGCGGCGAGCATCGGCTGCCGGCCGTGCAGGAAGAACGCCTGCTTGTTGCCCGGCTCGCCCGTCCACTCGTAATAGCCGCGCATCGGCACGAGGCATCGGGATGACGCGAACGCACCCTTCCACAGCCCGTTCGTGGCGACGGTCTCGATGCGGGTGTTGAACTGCGGGCGCTTCGACTCCTTCATGAAGGCGGGGTGGAAGTTCCAGACAGCCGGCTCGATCGACCGCACGATTTCGCCCGTCTCCTTGTTCTGGCGCTCGCGCACGATCGGCACCAGCTGGGTAGGGGCGAGCGAGTACTGGGGTCTCCAGTCGCGGTAGTCGTTGCCCTGCGCGACGAACTCCTGGATCATCTCGTCGACTTTGGCGTCGTTCGCGAAGCGTCCGCACATGCCCTCAGTCTGCACCCGCCAGCCGACAGGCGCACGTGTCCGCGCTACTGAGCAGGCTTGCCTGCGCGCCGCATGGCCCGACGCCGCCCCCAGGCCCCGTACCACCGGAACATCTGCGGCATGAGCCAGTACGCGGCGATCGGAACGACGACGAGGGTGAGCACCAACGCTCTGAGCACGGGATGCCAGTCGATCATCACCGGGCCGAGCAGCGTGCTGAAGATGGCGACGAGCGGGAATATCGTGAGCCACACGATGAGCGCCGTCACGTGGGCATTGGGTCTCGGCGGCACGGGCGGATCGGTGCGCGCCTCGGAAGGGGGCGAATCGGCATTCGGCACCGGCCGGCCGTGCTCAGGGGGCGTCGCTGTCATCTCTTCGACTCCGCGATCGGGTGAGGCCACGGCAGCGGGCGCGACGTGCGGACGCAGCTGGCCCCTCTCCATTGTCCACCCGCGAGCGTCGAAGGATCCAGCGATCTATACGTTGAGCGCGACCTGCTGGCCGAGAGCGGCGATGGCGCCTTCATTGCGGCGGTAGTGGGACCACTGGCCGACCCTGGTGCACGTGACCAGTCCGGCGCGTTGCAGGGTGGCCATGAACTGGGAGGCCGTCGACTGCGATACCCCGGCCCGAGCTTGGATGTGCTTCAGGCACACCCCGACCTCGGCAGCCGGCCGGTCTTGCGGCGGGAACGATTCGGGCTCCTTCAACCAGCCGAGGATCGCCAGCCGAGTGGGGTGGCCCAGCGCCTTGAACGCTGCGACCATCTCGTCTTCCGTCAACTCAGCCACATCGCTGAGTATATCGCAACATCGCGATTTACCGATGGTGTGATAGACAGTAGATCGGTAAATCACGATGTAACGATGGGGGCGACATGGATCAGAAGACGGCGCTGGTAGTCGGAGCGCGGGGAGTGATCGGGGGCAACATCATCGCTCACCTGGAGCGCGAGGGCGGCTGGAACATCGTGGGGCTCTCACGCCGAGGCGGAACGGATGCCGGTGCCGTTCGGCATGTGGCGGTGGATCTCCTCGACCGCGATGAGGCGATCGCGAAGCTGGGCGAGCTGGCCGGCGTGACGCACGTCTTCTACGCCGCGTACCAGGACCGCCCCACCTGGGCGGAACTCGTTGGACCGAACCTGGCGATGCTGACGAACGTCGTCGACGCGATCGAGCCCGCGGCACCGGCACTCGAGCACATCAGCCTCATGCAGGGGTACAAGGTCTACGGCGCGCATCTGGGTCCCTTCGCCACGCCGGCGAAGGAGGACGACCCGCCGCACATGCCGCCCGAGTTCAATGTGGACCAGCAGCAGTTCCTCGAACGACGCCAGGATGGCGCGCGCTGGTCGTGGTCGGCCCTTCGCCCGTCCGTCGTGGCCGGCGTCGGCCTCGGCAATCCGATGAACCTCGCGATGGTCATCGCCGTCTATGCGTCGATGAGCAAGGAGCTGGGGATTCCGCTTCGCTTCCCCGGAGAGCCCGGGGCGTACACGAGCCTGATCGAGATGACCGACGCGGACCTGCTCGCGAAGGCGACCGTCTGGGCGGGGACCAACCCGGAAAGCCGGAACCAGGCCTACAACATCGCCAACGGTGACCTGTTCCGTTGGTCGTCGATGTGGCCGAAGCTCGCCGCGTTCTTCGACCTCGACGTCGCCCCGCCACTCACGATCGGTCTTACCGACGTCATGGCCGACAAGGCCGGCCTCTGGAGCGAGATGGTGGAACGTCACGGTCTGGTTCCGACGCCCTACGAGGACGTGTCATCGTGGCAGTTCGGTGATTTCGTCTTCGGCTGGGACTACGACGTCATCGCTGATACCTCGAAATCGCGCCGGGCGGGTTTCCACGAGTACGTCGACACCGAGTCAATGTTTCTCCGGATCTTCCAGGACCTTCGCGACCAGCGCCTCATCCCGTGAACGGTACGGCGGGCGGCGAGCTTCGCGACGGTTTCGACTTCGGGCGGAATACACCCGACCCGCCTGCGTTCTCCTCTCGCATGACGAGAATCGGAATCATCGGCGCGGGCAACATCGGCGGAACCCTGGCACGCGGGCTCATCCAGCGCGGGTACGACGTGACCATCAGCAACTCGCGGGGCCCCGAGACGCTCGGCGCCCTCATCGGCGAGCTCGGCCCGCGGGCGACTGCAAGCACCCCCGAGGCCGCTGCCGCAGCCGGCGAATTCGTGATCGTGACCGTGCCGTTCCAGGCGTACCCGTCGATTCCGGTTGCCCCGCTCGCCGGCAAGGTGGTGCTCGACACGACCAACTACTACTGGGAGAGCGCCGGGCGCATCCCCGATCTCGAGGAGGCCCGCACCACCACGTCCAGCTTGGTGCAGGCGCACCTGTCGGAGGCGCGAGTCGTGAAGGCGTTCAACCAGATCAACGCGGGGGACATCCTCACCGACGGCAGCCCCGCCGGTTCACCGAATCGCCGCGCCCTTGCGACGGCGAGCGACTTCGACGACGCCATCCAGCTCGTCACGGCGCTCTACGACGAGTTCGGGTACGACACCGTGAACGTCGGGCCACTCTCCGAGAGCTGGCGCATCGAACGCGACCAGCCCGCATATGTCGTGCGGCAGAACCGCGAGGAGCTCGAGGCCAACCTCGATCGGGCCGAGCGACTTCTGGCGGCGTAGCCGCAGACCGACACCCGGCGTGGCCGCTTCTCGATCGAAGCGGCCACGCCGCTTTCTTCCCGAACGGGGACAAGCGCTTTCCGCAGGATGTTCGTAGACTCTCCGGGGTACCCACCGTGCTCGCCTTGCGAGCTCCTGCGAAAGGCAAGCATGGCGATCTCGGCTCGACGACGCGCGCTCATCTGGTTGGCGACGACCATGACCGGGTTGGCATTGGTGGGTGTCGCCGCGGGTCCCGCGGCCGCCCTCAGTTCTGGAGCGTCGACCAGCGGCGCCGTGACCGGTGAGGGTGACGGCACGGTCATCGCCGCCGCAGAGGTCCTTCCGTTGCGCCCGGTGATCTCCGGCGTCGATGTCGCAGACGCCGACGTGACCGGTGCGGATGTCACGCTCGTTCGTGGCGCCTCGATCTCCGGGCGGGTGAGCGCCGCGCCTGGCACGGAGCTGCCCGACTCGATCCTGGTCTCCGTACGCAATCAGCCGGAGAGCACGGTCGCTGCGGCGGGCGTCCAGGCTGACGGCACGTTCACCATCGATTCGATTCCCGCGGGCTCGTACAAGATCTCCTTCGTGGCCGACTTCGACATGCCGTCGCGGCAGGTGCTCGGGTGGTGGAAGAACGCCTCCACGTTCGAAGAGGCAGCGGTCATCACGGTCGTAGACGGGGAGTCTGTCACGGGCATCGATGTCGTGTTCGGGACCACGCCCCCCGCAGAAGCGGGACCGAAGAACCTGACGAAAGCACAGACGGTCACCGCAGGCGGCCTCCTCTCGGTGACCGCGCAGGGATTCGAACCCGGCAAGTCGCTTGCGATGTGGCTGCGGTCGACCACCGTCGTCAAGCCCGGCACGCTCGTCAAGCTCGGCACGGTCGTCGCCGACGCGGATGGCGCCATCACGGCGAGTGTTGCCATACCGGCGACCACTCCGGCCGGCGTGCATCACCTCGTGCTCGTCGATGATGAGGCCAGGGGGTACGCCTCAGAGGACATCACCGTCACCGCCGCATCCGCGTCCGTGGCTCCTCCCGTCGCAGTGGCCGGAACCGCCGCAACTGAGGCCCGGCTCGCCGCGACGGGACAGGACCCGGTTCCCGCCGGACTCCTCGCCGGACTGCTGCTCGTCGCCGGCGTCGGTGCTCTCGCGCTTCGAGGGATGAAGCCGGCAGCCGCCGTGGCTAAAGCGACCGCCAGTCGTCGCTCGTGACGGCCGCCCCGGCTTGGGGCCCCATCTGCAGCATCCCGCCGTCGACCACGACGGAGGAACCCGTCACGTAGGCCGCCGGCGGCGACGCGAGGAACGCGATCACCGCGGCGACCTCGCGAGCGTCGCCGGGCCGGCCCGCCGGGATGCCCGAGCGGTGCTCCTCTCGCGGATCGACGTCTTCGTTGCCCGTCATCGGGGTGGCGATCTCGCCCGGCGCGACCGCGTTGACCGTGATCCCCTGCGAGGCGAGCTCGAGCGCCATTGCCTTCACCAGCCCGCCGAGGCCGTGCTTCGCCGCGTCGTAGGCGGATGACCCGACCATCGGCTGGTGCTCGTGCACGCTCGTGACGGCGATGATCCGGCCGCCAGTCCCGGCATCGACCATACGGCGGGCAGCGCGTTGCATGCAGACGAAGGCGCCGTCGAGGTCGGTCGCCATGATAGAGCGCCAGGTGTCGAGGCTCACTTCGAGGAACGGCGTCGAGAGTCCGGCGCCCGCGTTGTTCACGAAGACGTCGAGCCCGCCGAGCGCATCGGCGAGGCGATCGACGATGGCTGGGGCATCCGTCAACTCGGTGACATCGAGTCGGGAGACGTGCGCCGTTCGCCCGAGTCGCTCGACCTCGGCCGCGGTCTCGAGGGCGCCTGCCTCGTCGCTGCGCCATGTGATGCCGATGTCCATGCCCGCTTGCGCGAGCGCGACGGCGGTTGCGCGACCGATGCCAGAGTCCGACGCCGTGACGATGGCCCGCGTCGGCTCGAAGGCGGTCAGGTTCGGTTCAGCCATGCTCTTCTCCTTGCCGCTGCGATCCGACGACCGGTCGGCCGCCTCCCTCAGGAGAACACCGCTCGCGTGATGACGGAACACCGTTGACAAACCTGCGACTGGCCAGCTAGCCGGGTTGAGGCACATCCATGTGCCCTTCGATCCGAGTGCCGCGCGATCGTCGGTGGGAGAATGGACAGAGGGCGACCAACGTGCGAGAGCAGGTGATCACGGTGTTCGACAAGATCGTGGTGGGCTGGGATGACGCGCCATCAGCTCGAGACGCCCTCCAGTGGGCGGTGGATCACGCCGACGGGGTTCCGCTCGTCGTCGTGCAGGTGATGCAGGGCCGGGAGCAGTCGGGCCAATCGGGCCAGTCGGCCGAGCACCGCGATGCCGGCTCACCGGCGGACGCGCACGTCGACCTCATGGAGGTCACCGACGAGGTGCGCGAAGCCTACCCAGAGCTTCGGCTCACGACCGCGACCGTGCACGGCGACCCGCTCCGCGAGCTCGACGACTATCTCACCCAGGGCACGCTCCTCGTCGTGGGGGCGGCATCCCACGGCCGCTCGTCACGCTGGACACTCGGTTCGCGCCTCGCCGGACGGCCCGGCGGCGGCGCTGTGGCCGTGATACCCGAGGGCCTCGATCCTGCCGTGCGGGCGGGGATCATCGTGGGCGTCGACGGATCCGCGGCGTCCATCGAGGCCATCGGCATCGGCGCCGACGAGGCCGCACGCACGGGCGAGCAGCTCACGCTCGTGCACGTCTGGAGAGTGCCCACGGAATGGCAGTCCGTCTACGACGACTACGCGGAGGACGTCGCGGTCGTGCAGGACATGCACCGCCAGATCCTCGACGACGCGCTCGACATCGCGTCGTCGCGTGGCGCGGTGGCCGAGGGGCGGCTCGAGGAGGGCGGCGCAGCCGCGGAGCTCATCTTCGCGGCACGCGATGCGTCGCTCCTCGTGGTCGGCAGCCACGGCCGCAATTGGGTGGGCCGATTCCTGATCGGGTCGGTGAGCCACGACGTGCTGGTCTCGATGACGTCTCCCACGATCGTCGTGCGACCCGGCGAGTGACCGATGCGCGCGACGGCGGTGTACGCATCCAGGTCTGAGTCGTCGGTGCGGTGTTGCACACTGGAGGGATGATCGCCGACCATGCACTGACGTGGAGCCCGGCGCATCCGACCGACCTGCTGCAGACGCTCGCGGGTCTCGGGCGCGGCGGCGGCGACCCGACGCTGCACATCGAGGCTGCAGGCACCGTGTGGCGCACGACGCTCACCGATGACGGGCCCGCGACGATCCGCATCGAGCAACGGTCACCCGGCGAGCTCCGCTGCCTCGGGTGGGGCCCCGGCGCGAGCGCTGCCGTCGAGGCGGCGCCCGAGTTGGCCGGCAGCCTCGACGACCCCTCGGAGTTCGAGCCGCGCATCCGGCTCATCGATGACGCGCACCGGCGCAACCCGGGCCTGCGCATCCCTCGCACCGGGCGCGTCTTCGAGGCGCTCGTGCCGGCGATCCTCGAGCAGAAGGTGATCACCCTGCAGGCGCACGCCTCCTGGCGGCGGCTCGTGAAGCGGCACGGCGGCTCCGCGCCCGGCCCGACGCCGCGACCCATGCACGTCGTGCCGTCGCCGAGCGGCTGGGCGTCGATCCCGAGCTGGGAGTGGCACCAGGCCGGCGTCGACCCGCGCCGGGCCCGCACCATCGTCAATGCCGCCCGGTACGCGGCGCGGCTCGAAGAGGCGGTGCGAATGAGCCCGGCGGATGCCGCGGCCCGCCTCACCGTGCTGCCCGGCATCGGCGTGTGGACGGCCGCCGAAGTCGCCCAGCGGGCGTTCGGCGACGCCGACGCCCTCTCGGTCGGCGACTACCACCTCTCGAACTACCTCGGCCACGCGCTCTGGGGCCGCGACATGACCGACGACGAGATGCTCGAGGCGATGACCCCGTGGGCGGGGCACCGTTACCGGGTCGTGCGGTTGCTCGGCGCCGCCGGGGTGCGCGGGCGCCCGCGGCGTGGTCCGCGCATGTCGTTCGTCGACCACCGGGCGATCTGACCCGGGCCGCGGGTTGAGGAGCCGCGAAGCGGCGTCTCGAAACCGCGACGTCAGGATGCCACGCTTCGGCCTCGTTCGACGGCGACGAGCTCTCGCACCGCAGGGATGACCTCCTGCCCGATGCGGTCGTAGTCGTCGGTATTGTCCCCGGCGAGGATGTAGCCCGAGAAGCCGTGCTCGATCGTCATCGCCGCGAGCTGATCGACCCATTGCTCGGGCGGTCCCGACAGCAGCCGCGGGCTCGTCGGTCCGAACTGGCCGATGATGTTGGCGAGCCGCCGCACGTGCCGGGGCTCGCGGCCCACGGCGATCGCCGCCTCGTCGATGGTCTCGTTCCCCGCCCTGATCTCGTCGGTGCTCATGCGACCGATCGAGGGGAGCCATCCGTCGGCCTTCGTGCCCGTGAGCCGCAGCATCCGCGGCCTGTGGGCACCCAGCCAGATCTCGATCGGATGCGCCGGCGCCGGGCCGCGCTTCGCGCCCACGAGCCGGTAGTACTCGCCCCGGATCGCCGTCGCCTCTCGTGCGTCGACGTCCCAGATGGCCCGGATCACGTCGATGGCCTCGCCGAGCGCCGTCACCGCCTGGCCGGGGGAGAGCCGTCGGCCCCCGTACGCCTCGATCGCGTCCCAGAAGCCGCCCGCGCCGAGGCCGAGTTCGACGCGTCCGCCGCTCAGCACGTCGAGGCTCGCGACCGACTTCGCGAGCACCGCCGGCGGCCGGAGCGGCAGGTTCAGCACGTCACCGGCGAGGCGGACTCGTTCCGTGCGCGCGGCGACGTAGCTCAGCAGCGTCCAGGTGTCGAGGAACCGCCGCTGGTAGGGATGGTCCTGGAACGTCACGAGGTCGAGCCCCGCCCGTTCGGCGTGCTGCGCCCCGCGAACGACCTGCTCGGCGTTCTCGTGCATCGGCGTGCTGAACGTGCCGAAGATCAGGTCATGCCCGTAGTCGGTCATCCGTGCTCTACTCCAGCCACTCCGTCTCGAAGGTCGGATTCGCGTGGATGTTCGTCGACACGAACGGTTCGCCGCCGATCACCTCGAACTTGTGCGGGGTGAGCGCGGGCACCACGAGCACCTGTCCGCCGTGGGCCTCGAGCCGCTCGTCGCCAACCGTGAACATGGCGCGGCCCCGGCGCACGACGAAGGTCTCGGAATACGGATGCCGGTGCAGCCGCGGCCCGGCGCCCGGCCTGGACGTGTGCACGAGGATCACCGAGACCTCGGAACCAAGGGCGACACCCTCGATGCTCTCGTTCCAGTCGTCGTCGTCGGTCTGGTCGCCGCTGCGCTGATAGATGGACATCGTTGACCTCCGGGGCTTGACGCGCACACACGCTATCGCGCTGTGGGAGGCGCGGTCCAGAGGCATCCGGAGTGCAGCCGGACCAGCCGTGCGCGAGGTGTCTGGCTAGGCGTCGGCGGTCGGATGCCGCGGCGCCGGCCCTGAGCTCGACCGCACGACGAGCTCGGTCGGCACCAGCACGCTCACCGACGAGGGGGGTGCGCCCTCGATCTCCTCGATGAGCTGGCTGACGGTGTGCCGGCCGACCTCTTCGAAGCTCTGGTGAACGGTCGTGAGCGGCGGCCAGAAGCTCTTCGACTCCTCCATGTCGTCGAAGCCCACGACGCTCACGTCGGCGGGAACCGCCCGGCCGCGTTCGTGCAGGGCGCGGAGCACGCCGAGCGCCATCTGGTCATTGGCGGCGAAGATCGCGGTGACCTCGGGACGCGAGGCCAGTTCGAGGCCCGCGCGGTAGCCGGCCTCCGACGACCAGTCGCCGACGATGACGTCGGGAACGGTGCGCCCGTGGGTCGCGAGCGTCTCTGCCCACGACTCGCGCCGCCGCTCGGCGGAGTAGGAGTGTACGGGGCCCGAGATGTGCCAGACGGTGTCGTGACCGAGGTCGAGCAGGTGCTCGGTCGCGAGCCGGGCACCCTCGGCCTGGTCGGTGTCGACGACCGGGTACTGGTAGCGGGCGCTCGAGTCGACCACGACGACCGGGAGCCCTGGCGGCAGTTCGATGTCGGCCTCGTCGAGGGCGTGCGCCTCGATGATGATCATCACGCCGTCGACGGCCTGCTCGCTCAATCGACTGAACGCGACCGTCACCTCGCCTTGCGTCGGGTGCTGCACCGGGATGAGCGTGATCGAGTAGCCGGCCGCTGCCGCCGCGACGGCGATGGAGTCGAGCGTGCGCATGTTGCCGAACGACGACAGCGTGAACATGATGACGCCGAGGTTGCGGAAGTGACCCGAGCGCAGCGCTCGAGCGGCGCTGTTCGGCCGGTATCCGAGCTTGCGCATCGCCGCGAGTACGCGGTTCCGGGTGTCTTCGTCGACGTTGGGGCGGCCGGTCGAGACGCGAGAGACGGTCTGGCCGGACACGCCCGCTTCGCGCGCGACATCCGCCATCGAAGGACTCCGCCGGCGCGGCTGGCCTGCGTCGGTGGCCTCGTCGGCAACGGTCATCGGTCCCCCTTGGTGATGGTTACGTCAACATGCTACAGTCGCTGGACTCATGTTTACGTGAACATAGCCCGAGCCCGAGAGAGCGAAATGACGACGTTGTCGAAACTGGATGCCCCGGCGGCCGCCAGCCCGAGCACGGTGCACGGCCCACCGCCTCCCGCCCGCAAGGTGAAGGCCCGCCTCGACTGGCGCGGCTGGGCGTTCGTCGGACCGTTCATGGCGGTGTTCGTGCTGGTGTTCATCGCACCGATCGTCTACGCGATCTACCTCAGCCTCTTCCGCGAGCAGCTCATGGGGGGCAACGCGTTCGTCGGCCTCGAGAACTTCGGCGAGGTGTTCACCGACACGCAGTTCTGGGAGTCCTTCCTGCGGGTGCTGCTCTTCCTGGTCGTGCAGGTGCCGATCATGCTCGTGCTCGCCCTCGCCGCCGCGCTCGCCATCGACAGCGCCCGGTTGCACGTCTCCGGGTTCTTCCGCATCGTGATCTTCCTGCCCTACGCGGTGCCCGCGGTCGTCGCGGTGCTCATGTGGGGGTTCATCTACGGCGGCAACTTCGGCCTCGCGGGGAACATCAACGACCTGCTCGGCTTCGAGGCCGTGACGCCGTTCGCGCGCGAGTGGATCCTCGTCTCGATCGGCAACATCGTGACGTGGGAGTTCGTCGGCTACAACATGCTGATCTTCTACGCGGCGCTGCGCACCATCCCCAATGAGCTCTACGAAGCGGCCGAGCTCGATGGGGCGGGTCCGTTCCGGGTGATCACCGGCATCAAGATCCCCGCCCTCCGCGGCGCGATCGTCATCTCGACGATCTTCTCGATCATCGGCAGCTTCCAGCTCTTCAACGAGCCCAACATCCTCAAACCGCTGGCGCCGAACATCATCACGACCTTCTTCACCCCGAACATGTACGCCTACAACCTGTCGTTCTCGGGGCAGCAGTACAACTACTCGGCGACCGTCGCGATCGTGATGGGCCTGATCACCGCGGTGATCGCGTACGTCGTGCAACTGCGCGGGTCGCGAAAGGAAGAACGATGAGCCGCATCGCGTACGCGGGCCGACCCCGCAACGCCAGCCCGCGCACTCGCAAGTCGATCACGCTCACCGTGCTGATGTCGGTCTTCATCATCTACACGCTCGTGCCGCTCGTCTGGCTCGTGATCAACGCCAGCAAGACCCAGGCCGACCTCTTCACGACGTTCGGCCTGTGGTTCGGCGACGAGTTCGTGCTCGGCCAGAACATCGTCGAGACGCTCACCTATCGCGACGGCATCTTCGTGCGCTGGCTCGGCAACACACTGCTCTACGTCGTGCTGGGTGCCGGCGGGGCGACGCTGCTCGCGACGGTGGCCGGCTACGGCCTCGCGAAGTTCCGGTTCCCGGGACGCCGGGCCGTGTTCGCCATCGTGCTCGGTGCGATCGCGATCCCGGGCACCGCGCTCGCCGTGCCGACGTTCCTCATGTTCAGCCAGCTCGGACTCACGAACACGCCGTGGGCGATCATCATCCCGTCGCTCATCAGCCCGTTCGGGCTCTACCTCATCTGGGTCTACGCGGTCGACTCCGTGCCCACTGAGCTGCTCGAGGCGGCGCGCATGGACGGCGCGGGGGAGTTCCGCACGTTCTTCACGATCTCGCTCCGGCTCCTCGCGCCGGGCGTCGTCACGGTGCTGCTCTTCACCGTCGTGGCGACCTGGAACAACTACTTCCTCCCGCTCATCATGCTGAGCGACCCGGCGTGGTATCCGCTCACGGTCGGCCTCGACCAGTGGAACGACCAGGCCACGGGTGCCTCGGCGGATCCGATCTACAACCTCGTGCTGACCGGATCGCTGCTCACAATCGTCCCCATCGTCGTCGCCTTCCTCGTGCTGCAGCGGTACTGGCAGTCGGGCCTGAGCGCCGGAAGCGTCAAGCAGTGACGAGAGGCGCTGTCTTGCCGAGCACCATCCCTCTCACCCGGCGCGTCCTGCACCGATCCCCCGTATCACGATCACCGATTACAACGAAGTGAAAGGAACACCATGACCACTAAGCGCAGCAGGTCCGGCTTCCGCCGGATGGCCACTGCCGTCGTCACCGTCGCAGCCCTCGGCGGCGCGCTCGTCGCCTGTGCACCCAGTGCCGGCGCCGGCACCGGCGATGCATCGGCATCCGACCTCGAGGCAGCCCTCGAAGCGGGCGGCACGATCACCTACTGGAGCTGGACCCCCTCCGCCGAGGCCCAGGTCGCGGCGTTCGAGGAGGCCTACCCGAAGGTCGACGTGAAGCTCGTGAACGCGGGCACCAACACCGAGGAGTACACGAAGCTCCAGAACGCGATCAAGGCCGGCTCGGGCGGCCCCGATGTCGTACAGATCGAGTACTACGCGATGCCGCAGTTCGCACTGTCGGACTCGCTCGTCGACCTCTCGGCCTACGGCCTCGACGAGCTCGAAGACCAGTACACCGCCTCGACGTGGGGTTCGGTGAACATCGACGGCAAGCTCTACGGCCTGCCGCAGGACTCGGGTCCCATGGCGCTGTTCTACAACGCCACGGTGTTCGAGCAGTTCGGCATCGCCGTGCCGACGACGTGGGACGAGTACATCGCCGCCGGTGAGCAGCTGCACGCTGCCGACCCGACGAAGTACATCACCAACGACACCGGCGACTCCGGCTTCGCGACCAGCATGATCTGGCAGGCCGGCGGCCACCCGTTCGGCGTCGACGGCGCCGACATCACCGTCGACCTCGCCGACGAGGGCAGCGCCAAGTGGGCCGACAAGTGGAACCAGCTGCTCGAGAAGGACCTCCTCTCCGACATCCCGGGCTGGAGTGACGAGTGGTTCAAGGGCCTCGCTGACGGCACGATCGCCAGCCTCGTGGTCGGTGCATGGATGCCGGGCGTGCTCGAGTCGAGCGTTCCCGACGCCGCAGGCGACTGGCGCGTCGCGCCCATCCCGACCTACGACGGGGAGCCCGTGTCCGCCGAGAACGGCGGCGGCGGCCAGGCCGTGCTGAAGCAGAGCAAGAACCCGGCGCTCGCCGCGGCCTTCCTCCAGTGGCTGAACAGCGACCCCGAGTCCATCAAGATCTTCGGCGAGAGCGGCGGGTTCCCGTCGACGGTCGCCGAGCTCGAGTCCGAGGACTTCGTGAACCAGGAGTCCGAGTACTTCGGTGGCCAGAAGATCAACGAAGTGCTGACCCAGGCGGCGAGCGACGTCCTGCCCGGCTGGTCGTACCTGCCCTACCAGGTGTACGCCAACAGCATCTTCGGCGACACCGTCGGCCAGGCCTACGCGAACAAGTCCGACCTCAATGCCGGACTCGCGACCTGGCAGGAGCAGCTGGTCGACTACGGCAACGAGCAGGGCTTCGACGTCAAGGGCTGATCATCGCAGCCGATCGGAGCCGTGATCGGCGCTGATCATCGCCGCGGCTGATCGCCGCAGTCCGACGTGTGCGGGCCGGGAGACCGGCCCGCACACGTTCGCCCACTATCGGAAGGCAATATAGCCTCATGCCAGAGTTCGCCATCGGAGCAGACGACTTCCTGCTCGACGGGAAGCCGCACCAGGTCATCTCCGGAGCGATGCACTACTTCCGCGTGCACCCCGACCAGTGGGCCGATCGAATCCGCAAGGCCCGGCTCATGGGGCTCAACACGATCGAGACGTACGTCGCATGGAACGCCCACGCGCCGCGCCAGGGCGAGTTCATCACCGACGGCGGGCTCGACCTGGGTCGCTACCTGTCGCTCATCGCGGCCGAGGGGATGCACGCGATCGTGCGACCCGGCCCTTACATCTGCGCCGAGTGGGACAACGGCGGCCTGCCGGCCTGGCTGCTGCGCGATGCCGCAGTGCGCCCGCGCAGCTCTGAGCCGACCTACCTCGGCGCCGTCACGGAATTCCTCCGCCAGGTCTACGAGATCGTGGCGCCGCTGCAGGTGCAGCACGGCGGACCGGTCGTGCTCGTGCAGGTCGAGAACGAATACGGCGCCTACGGCGACGACAAGGACTACCTCGCCGAGCTCGTGCGCGTGACGCGCGAGTCGGGCATCACCCTCCCGCTGACGACGATCGACCAGCCGGTGCCCGAGATGCTCGAAGCTGGAAGGCTCCCCGGCCTGCACATGACCGCCTCGTTCGGCTCGCGCTCCGTCGAGCGGTTGGCGACGCTCCGCGAGTTCCAGCCGACCGGCCCGCTCATGTGCATGGAGTTCTGGGACGGCTGGTTCGACAGCTGGGGCACCCACCACCACACGACGTCCGCCGAGCAGTCGGCGCACGACCTCGACGCGCTCCTCGCTGCCGGCGCGTCGGTCAATCTCTACATGTTCCACGGAGGTACGAACTTCGGCCTCACGAACGGCGCCAACCACAAGGGTCGCTACCTGCCGATCACGACGTCATACGACTACGACGCTCCGCTCGACGAGGCCGGCAATCCGACGGAGAAGTACTTCGCGTTCCGCGACGTGATCGCGAAGTACGCGCCGGTGCCCGAGGAGCAGCCTGCGGCATCCGTTCCCGCCCCGGCCTTCGACGTGCCGCTGGAGGTCACCGCCTCGCTGCTCGCGGTCGAGGCGCAGCTCGGCGAACGGCGGGCGCACCACGACCTGCCGACCTTCGACGAACTCCACCACGACCGCGGGCTCGCCCTGTACAGCACCCGGCTCGAGGGCGACGGCGGGGCCGGCATCCTGAGCTTCGGTGAGGTGCGCGATCGCGCATGGCTGTTCCTCGACGGCGTGCCGGTCGGCGTGCTTTCTCGCGATGCTCACGAACGGGTGCTTGCGCTTCCCGCCACCCGGGGTGAGCTGACCGTGCTCGTCGAAGACCAGGGCCGGGTCGACTACGGGACGCGGATCGGCGAGGAGAAGGGGCTCATCGGCGGCGCCCAGCTCGACGGTGTTCCGATCACCGGCTGGAGCGTGACCCCGCTCGATCTCGAACTCGTGCCAAGAGTGGCGACCGCGGCGACCACGTCATCAGGCGGCGGCATCCTTCCTGTCGCGGCGGCCGCCCCCGCCGCGCCGGTCACCGGCCCCGTCATCGCGCATGCGAGCTTCACGCTCGATGAGGCGACCGACCTCTTCCTCGACACGAGCGCATGGGGCAAGGGATTCGCGTGGATCAACGGCTTCGCGCTCGGCCGCTACTGGCGCCGCGGGCCGCAGCAGACGCTGTACGTGCCCGGCCCTGCGACGCGCGACGGCGTGAACGAGCTCGTCGTGCTCGAGCTCGACGTGTTCACGGGCGCGAGCGCGAGCTTCGTCGATCGACCGAGCCTCGGCCACACCGAGGTGTAGTGCGGCGGTGGCCCAGTGGCCCAGTGGCCCAGTGGCCCAGTGGCCTCGGGGGCCGTGCCGTCAGGCGAGCAGCGCGTCGAGGCTCGGGTGCAGGTGCCTGGTCACGAGCACGGATGCCGCGTGCCGGGCTCCCGCCCGCAATGCGTCGGGGAGCTCGGCGCCGTCGAGCGTCGCATCGAGCACGCCGGCCATGAACGCGTCGCCGGCGCCGTTGGTGTCGAGCACGTCGACGGGCTCCGCCGCGACCTCGTGGAGCGTCATCCGCTCGTCGATCGCGATCGCGCCGCGCTCGCCGAGGGTGCAGACGACGAGTTCGGCCCCGCCGCGGATGCAGCGCTCCATGAACGGCTGCGGGTCGCCGATGCGGTCGGCATTCATGAAGATCGCGTCGGCGGCGTCGATGAACGGACGATGGAAGTCGGCTTCGCCGTCGTAGTCGTGGATGTCGGTCCAGATGGGGCGACCGGTCGCGCGCGCCGCCGGGATGAGTCGGCGGGAGCGTTCGCCGAGGTCGAGCACGATGGCAGCGGCATCCGTCATCACCGACTCGACCGCGGGGCCGGGGCCCTCGACCGGATCGCCGGGAGACGACAGGTAGAGCGACACGCGCTCGCCGGCCGGGGTCATCAGGTTGAGATGCCGTTCGGTGGCGGGGCTGTCTTCGGCGAGCAGCTCAACGCCGGCGGCCTCGAGCAGGCCGCGGAGCCGTGCGCCGTCGGGGTCGCGGCCCAGCAGCAGGTGCAGCATGACGCGCCGGCCGAGGCCGACGAGCCCGAGCGCCTTGCCCGCCGAGGTGCCGCCGACCGTCTCGTACTCGTCGAGCGCGAACTGCATGTGCGGCACCGGCTCGGGCAGCCGGTCGAGGTAGACGATGCGATTCCAGGCGGCGGGCCCGGCGATGAAGAGGTGCTCGGTCACCGGTTGCGCTCCTAGGTGCGTGGCGTTCGGATGGTGCCGCTCCATCCTGCCGCAGCCCACCGTCACGAGGTCATCACCCACGATTTTTGTCGAAGCGCTTCACCGACGTAAGGTCGTATGAATCCCCGGTCATCGCCAAATTGAGCGCGCGATCATCCCCGAAACCGCCAATTCTCGTGCGTCAGAGATCCAATCTTTGGTTGACATCTGCGCGCGAATATTGCCACTCTCTCTAGGGAGCGCGCCACCTGCTGCACCGACGCAGCCAGTTCATGGCGCGACGGAAGGAATGACGTCCGTTGATACGCAGAACTTCGAAACTGCTCGTCGCCACCTCACTCGCACTCGCCATGGTGGCCCTGCCGACCACAGCGCAGGCCCAGGAAGAGGCCGACACCGCCCAGTTGTCCGCTCAGGAGATCGTCGCGGCCATGCAGCCGGGCTGGAACCTCGGCAACACGCTCGACGCCATGTGCTGCAGCCCCGGCGCCGACGAGACCGCGTGGGGCAACCCGCGCGTCGACCCATCCTTCTTCGATGACATCAAGGCCGAAGGCTTCAACTCGGTCCGCATCCCCGTCAGCTGGGGCACCCGCACCGGCCCCGCGCCCGACTACACGATCGAGCCCGCGACCATGGCTCGGGTGCAGGAGATCGTCGACTACGCCCTCGACGCGGACCTCTACGTCATGATCAACACGCACCACGACTCGTGGCAGTGGATCGAGCACATCGCCGAGCCCGAGCAGCACGACGCGGTCATGGCCCAGTACACGGCCACCTGGACCCAGATCGCGGACTCCTTCAAGGACTATCCGCAGGAACTGATGTTCGAGCCGGTCAACGAGGTGGGCTTCGGGGGCTGGGGCCCTGGGACGGACAAGGACCACGAGCTCATCGCGGAGCTGAACAGCTCCTTCCATGAGATCGTGCGCGCCTCCGGCGGCGACAACGCCGACCGCCTCCTGGTCCTGCCGACGATCCGCACCGGATCCGACCCGGGCGACATGGACGCCCTCGCCGCCGAGATCGAGGCGCTCGACGACCCGATGCTCGCGGCCACCACGCACAACTACGGCTTCTATCCCTTCAGCGCCAACCTCGCCGGATACCCGTCCTACAACGAAGAGGTCCAGAACTTCTTGGAGGAGGACTTCCAGCGACAGGTCGACACCTTCGTCTCCCAGGGCATTCCGGTCATCATCGGTGAGTACAGCCTGCACGACAACTACGAGAACAGGGTCGAGCGCGGCGAGGCGCTGAAGTTCTTCGAGCACTTCGGCTACCTGGCCCGCACCTCGGGCATCACGACCATGTGGTGGGACAACGGAAGGCACTACGACCGCTACAAGCGTCAGTGGCGCGACCAGGAGCAGTTCGACTACATCTCCACGGCTTGGACCACCCGCTCCGGGACCGCCTCCACGGACAACGTGTTCGTCGACGCCTCGGACAAGATCCAGGACCAATCGGTCACGTTGAACCTCAACGGCCTCGAGTTCGAGAAGCTGAAGTACGGGAACACCACGCTGCAGGCCGGCAAGGACTACACGTTGGACGGCACCACCTTGACGATCAGGGCGAAGCTGCTCAAGAGCGTCCTCGACGACCGGGAGATCGGCAGCAGCGGTCAGCTCACGGTCCACTTCTCGGCCGGCATGCCATGGAAGCTCAACTTCATCAACTCCGAGGACGTCGTCATCGAGGGCGCCACCGGAACCAACGCCGGGCTGGCGATCCCGGCGGCGTTCAACGGGGACAAGCTGTCCATGATGGAGTCGGTCTACGCCGACGGCACCGCGGCCGGCTCCATCGCTTGGACCACCTTCCCGGGGTTCTGGGAGGACTTCCGGCCCGACTACGAGAACGGGACCATCCTGCTGACCAAGCTCTACCTGGACAGCCTCAAGGACGGCGAGCAGGCCTACCTGACGTTCCACTTCTGGAGCGGCCAGACCCTGCAGTACACGGTGACCCGCAACGGCACGGCCGTCACCGGCGTCCTCTGACACGCGAAACTCCTTGGGGCGGTGCGAGCAACGCACCGCCCCAAGGGCATTTCCAGACCGTGCCACGACAAGACGATCGCGGCACATGTCCGATCAGTCGAAGCGGGCGCCGGCCGGGTCGGACGGCATGAGCATGAAGACGAGCAGGATGATGCTGCCGACGAACGGGATGAACGCGAGGAAGAAGAACGCGCCCGACCGGTTCGTGTCGTGCAGGCGACGCCACACCAGCGCGAGGCCCCGGGATGAGCACGGCGAGCCCCCACACGCTGTAGAGCGCGATGCCGATCCAGAACCCCGCACCGAGGGTGGCCGTCCCGGTCTCGGACACGGTCGCGCCGGTGGTGCCCAGGGTGAGCGCGATGACGTAGAGCACGGTTGAGACGACCCCGCCTACAAGCGCCCACCACCAGTACTCGCTGCGGCTCGCGCGACCGGTGAAGGTGGCGTACTTGCGGAAGAAGCGGGAGACGGCCTGCCCGAGGCTGGCGCCGTAGAGAGGGGCCGAGAGGGGGATCCCATCGGCGGTGACTGCAGTGGACATGCTGCTCCTTCGATGCGTGTCAGACGGATGGTGCCGGCGCTGCGGCATTCGTTCGTTCGCGCTGCCGGCGCCCGTGCTGGTCGCGAACGATCGGTACTCGGCGTCGACGGCTCCATACTGCCGCAGCCGGCCGACCCGTGGTGGGATTCGCGTGGCCCCTTTCGGGTGACACGCGACGCTGTGATATCCACCGGTGTGGTCGCCGGCTGAGACGAGCGGGGCCAGCGCGGGGGACAATGTCCGGCCGAGCTGGCCCACGGATGCCTCGCCTCAGGCGCGCGTGAGGTACGCCTCGATGCGGTCGAATGCGCCCACCCAGACCATCGTCTCGAAGAAATCGCGGATCTCGGGCGTCGGGAACCCTGTTTGCTCGACGGTCACGAGCGTGCCGCCGTCGAGGGCCTCGAAGGTGACCTCGACCCTGGTCGTCATGGTGACGCCGCTCGGGTCGCTGCCGCTCGACTGGGTGATGAGTCGGTGCGGGCGGTCGATCTCGAGGAACACCTGGGTCTCGCGGAAGAGCGTGTCGCGGTCGGGCCCCCACACGGCGGTCTGCTTGCCGCCGACGCGCAGGTCGACCTCGATCTCGACGATGCCGGGCTCCTCGTCGAGGATCGAGTACCAGATCTTCTGCTTCTCGGCATCGGTGTAGGCGTCGAAGACCTCTTCGGGAGTGGCGGGCAGTTGCCGCGTCATCCGCAGGCCGATCTCGCTCGTCTGCGTCGACTGACCGGATTCGGTCTCGCTCATGATTCCGTTCCTTTCTTGAGGGTGAAGTAGACCTCGAGACCGTCGAGTCGACGCTCCCAGAGCCGCTGGTAGAAGGTGATCCATGCCATCGCGTCGTCCAAACGCTCGGTGCCCAGCTGGACCTGCCGCACGCGGCCGACCTTCTCGGTGGTGACGAGGCCCGCGGACTCGAGCACGTCGACGTGCTTCCGGATGCCGGTGAGCGTCATGCCCGAGGGCTCGGCGAGCTCGGTGATCGTGGCCGGGCCGTCGCCGAGGCGGGTGAGGATGCCGCGGCGGGTCTCGTCGGCGAGAGCCGCGAACGCCCGGTCCAATGTGTGTTGCTGAACCATGTGGTTCAGTGTATAACACTGAACCCAGAAGTTCAATGAATTTCAACGCGTCTCTCAACCCAACGTTTCCCGACGCTCGTACGTCTCAGAGAGTAACGGCCACCCTCGGATGGAGACGACATGAACACGACAAGCGGTCACGGCCGACGCCGTGGCTTGGGCTTCGCGACCCTCGCGGTCCTCGCCGGGATCCTGGTGAGCGGCTGCGCGCAGAATGCGCCCGACGGCCCAGGGGCGAACCCGTCCGACCGCCCCGAGGCCGAGCTCCATGAGGCCATCGACTGCCGGTCGGAGCCGAGCTCCCTGCTGCCGAACGCGGAGGAGCCCACCGCCGACCCGTCGATTCCGGTGCCTGGCCGGGTACCCGAGGGGTTCGAGGTATCCGCTGCCGTTCGCTGTTCCGTCGAATTCGGCGAGCCCGGTGAGGCGGGCGACGAGATGGAGGTCGTCTGGCTGGTCGAACGCTTCGAAGGCGACCTCGGGCCGCTGCTCGAAGCCCTCGCGGAGGCCGATGATGTGCCACCCGAAGGGCTCATCTGCACTGCCGACATGGAGATGGTGCCGCCGCTCTGGCTCGAAGCCCGATCCGGTGGATTCGTGCCAGTGCACTATCCGCGCGACGGCTGCGGCAAGACGAAGCCGGCGGTGCACGATGCGCTCGACGAGTTGCAGGTCACGATGGTCGAGCGGCTCCCGGCGGGTGCGTTCGACGAGTGAGCGCGGCGTCGTCGACGCGGGGCGTCGATGCGGGGCCGTCGATGCGGTGGGGCGTTGCGCGAGGGTGGCGCTATCGTCGCGGAGGGAGGACATATGCCACTCGAGCCGGATGCCGAAGGTGCGCCGTCGACCCCTGGCGAACGCGTTCGCCGCTGGCGCCGCAAGCGCGGCCTCTCGCAAGCCGAGCTCGGTGTGGCGAGTGGCATCGCGCCGAGCACGATCTCACGTCTGGAGCGCGGGCAGCGGCAAGCGCGGCTCGAGCTGCTGGAGCCAGTGGCCCGCGCGCTCGGCGTCGGACTCGACGTGATCGTCGGCACCGGCACGCCCGACCCGAGGGTGCGAACCCGGCGCACCCGGCGCGGCCGCGTCTCGATGCAGCCCCTCACGACGGAGCGTGGCCCACTCCAGACCTTCAAGACGACCATCGACGGGATCGTGACCGAGCCAGAGCCGGTCACGCATGTCGGCTATGAGTGGCTCTACGTGCTGAGCGGACGGCTGCGGCTCGTACTCGGCGAGCACGACCTCACGCTCGGGCCGGGCGAGGTTGCCGAGTTCGACACCCGCACGCCGCACTGGATGGGCAGCGCCGACGGCGGCCGAGTCGAGATGCTCAGCATCTTCGGCGAGCACGGCGAGCGGATGCACCTGCGCGCGGCGCCCGCCCGCCGGACGCACCCCGGTGGTTGAGTAGAAAACACCACCGACGCACGACACTCACACCGACGGTGCCGCCGCGCTCACCGCTTCGCTCTCCGCAACCGCGGCACGCACCTCCTCGGCGACGAGGTCGGCGTTCACGGCCGCCGCCGCTTGCACGCCCGAGCCCATGGCCATCGGCACGAGCGCGAACGGCGTCGCCGCGTTGCCGATCGCCCACAGCCCGGCCACGCTCGTGAGGCCGGTGCCGTCGACGGCGATCCATGGCCCGACCGGCGTCTCGGTCGTCGCGGCGCCGAGGCCGGCGAGCGGACCGTCGCGGGGCACGAAGCGACCGGCGGTGAAGATCACGTCGAGCTCAACGACCTCGCCGCCGGCGAGCTCCACACCGGTGAGCCGGTCGCCTTCGACGAGCAGACGGCTCACCCGATCGTCGATGACGCGGATGCCGCGAGCTGCGAGCCCCCGTTCGTCGTCGGGCTCGAGCGCCTCCACGTCGTGCCGGATGAACACGACCCGGTCGCTCCACTGCCGCAGGAGCTGCGCCTGATGCAGGTTGCCAGGGCTCGTAGCGAGCACGCCGATGCGCTCGTCGCGGTGCTCCCACCCGTCGCAGTACGGGCACTGCACGACGTCAATGCCCCAGCGCTCGGCGAGCCCCGGCACGTCGGGCAGTTCGTCGGTGAGGCCGGATGCCGCGATCACGCGGCGCGCACGAAGCATCCGTGAATCGGCGAGCTCGACGTCGAAGGCGCCGTCGTCGGCCTGCTCGACTCGCACGACGGTCGTGTCGGCGATGACGCCGCCGTATCCCTCGACCTCGCGTCGACCGGCGGCGACGAGCTCGAGCGGCGGGAACCCGTCACGAGTCAGCACGCCGTGCATGTGGCCTGCGAATCGGTTCCGTGGTTCTCCGCCATCGGCGACGAGCACGCGCCGTCGCGCCCGAGCGAGCACGAGGCCCGCGCTGAGTCCCGCGGCGCCGCCGCCGATGATCACGACATCCCACTGTTCTGGCTGCATACCTGCATCCTCGGGCCGCTGTCGGCTCCCCGCCAAGGATTCATGCCGATTCGGCACGACCCCCAGTGATAGCCCCGGGCGAAGCCCGCCGCGCCGCCGGTGGGCCGGACGGAGGAGATCTTCGTGTCTGGTTTCGAACGGCTGTCTCGCGGCGTACTCGACCACCGGGGGCTGCGCCGAGTGGCGCCGTGTCGGCGGTTCGTGGTCGAGTGGGGCCATGGGCTTCGACGCACGGTTCCTCGAGCTGGACGCGGCGATGCCGCGAGTGAGTGAAGCGGATGCCGCGGCATCCGTCGAACTCGATTACGTGCACTTCTCGGTGGTGCTCGACACCGCCAGGCGCCTCGCACGGGTCACGGGCGTGAACGTCGACGGCGCCTCCCTCGTCGAGCTCGATCGCGGCGGCGACGACTGGCAGCTCGACGAGCGAATCCCGGCCGACTGGCAGGCCGGCCCGGCGATCTACGCGCGCAACGATCTCGACCGGGGGCACCTCGTGCGCCGGCGCGACCCGGTGTGGGGCAGCCCAGAGGTCGCGGCCCGCGCGAACGCCGAGACGTTCCGCTATCCGAACGCCGCACCCCAGGCGTCGGGCTTCAACCAGTCGAAGGAGCTCTGGCTCGGACTCGAAGACCACGTGCTCGCGCACGCGAGCGTGAACAGGTCGCGGCTCAGCGTCTTCACGGCTCCGATCCTCGCCGCGGGCGATCCGGCCTATCGCGGCATCCGCGTGCCGCTCAGGTACTGGAAGGTCGCCGCGTGGAACTCGGGCGGCGAGCTCGCCGCTGCCGGCTTCGTGGTCGACCAGGCGCCGCTCGTCGACACGAGCGAAGCGAGGGCACCCCTGCCGGGCGAAGTGCCCGACCTGGGGCCGTTCCGCACGTTCCAGGTTCCGGTAGCGGATGTCGCGGCGCTCACGAAGCTCGAGATGCCCGAGCTCGTCGGGGCCGACCGCCTGCCCAAGACGATCGCCGCGGCCGGCTGGCGTCGGCTCGAGACATCCGCCGACCTCCTGCTCTGATCGCAGCGCGCCGCGACGCACGGGCTGGCCGAGGCCGCCGGGCGGTGAAAGAGTTGGGGCATGGGCGACTCGACGGAGCTCAGCACCGACGTGCTCATCGTGGGCGCGGGCCCGAGCGGCCTCATGCTCGCCGTGTGCCTCGCGCGACTGGGCGTCGACGCGGTGATCGTCGACGGCAAGTCGGGACCGACGCGCGAGTCGCGGGCGCTCGCCGTGCAGGCTCGGTCGATGGAGCTCTACGACCAGCTCGGGCTCATCGACCGCGTGCTCGCTGAAAGCAATCCGGCCCGCAGCGCCGTGCCCGGCTTCCGCGACCGGCCGTTCGGCAGCGTCGCGTTGCGCGGGCTCGGCGCGGGCGTCACGCCGTACCCCGAGATCACGGTGCTCGAGCAGAGCCGCAATGAGGCGATCCTCGTCGACGCGCTCGCGGAGCTCGGGCGCGCGGTGCGCTGGGAGCACCGGCTCGCGTCGCTCGAGGAGGCATCGGGGCGAGCGGATGCCGCGGGGCGGCGGCATCCGGTGACCGCGACGCTCGACTCGCCCGACGGGCCCGTCACGGTGCGCGCGCGGTACTGCATCGGCGCCGACGGGGCGCACTCGATCGTGCGGGGCCTCCGCGATATCCCGTTCGAGGGCATCACGAACGAGCACACCTTCTACGTGGTCGATGCACACGGGGTGACCGGACTCGTCGACGGCGCGGTGAACATCCGGTTCAACACCGACGACTTCCTGCTCGCGTTCCCGATGGGCCCCGGCGGGCACACCCGGCTCCTCGGTATCGTGCGCGACCACGATCTCGCCGCCGACGGCACCCTGCCCGAGTCCCTCGTGCGTGAGCGCGCCGAGCGCGGCTTCGGCGTGCGCTATCGCGACTCGAGCTGGTTCGCGACCTATCGCCTGCACCACCGGCTCGCGGCGCGGTTCCGCGACGGCGCGTTCTTCCTGGCCGGCGATGCGGCGCACATCCACTCGCCGGTCGGCGCCCAGGGCATGAACACGGGGCTGCAGGAGGCGCACAACCTCGCATGCGCGTTCGCCGACGTGCTCGTCGGCGGCATGCCCGATGCGCGCCTCGACCGCTACGAGGTGGAGCGCCGACCGGTCGCGGCGCGACTAGTGAGCACCACCGATCGGGCCTTCGCGACGATCACCTCGGACTCGCGCTTCGCCCAGTTCGTGCGCGGTCGCATCGTGCCGCTGCTCGGCCCGATCGCCGTGCGACTCGTGCCGCGCCTCATCGGGGGCGAGCGGGTGCTCGGCTACCTGTCGCAGACGAGGATCCACTATCGGATGACGCGGGCGAGCGACTCCGGCGGTCGTGGGCGTCGCGGTCGTGGCGGCCGCCGCGATGCCGTCGTCGGCCGGCGCCTCCCGTGGGCGGGCGGCAACTACGGCGTGCTGCGCTCGATGACGTGGCAGGTGCACGGGTACGGCGTGCTGCCAGCCGAGGTCGAGCGCATCGCGGGCGAGCTCGGCATCGAGGCGCACGCGTTCGGGCGCGATCCGAACCGGCGGCTGCGACCCGATCGGGTGTACCTCGTGCGGCGCGACGGATTCGTCGCGGCCGAGGCATCCGCTCATGCCGTGCCCGGCGGCCCGCGGGCGTTTCGCGAGCAGCTCGCGGGTTGACGCGGCGGCGTGGCATCCGTTGCCCGGCGCATGCCCCGACCATAGGCTGGAAGCGCATGGGCGCCCTCGCGGCGCCGGTGCCGACTGCACTTCGCGTCGACGACGTCGGGAGGGGCCATGGCCACCATCGCGTGGATCGGTCTGGGGAACATGGGCGGCCCGATGTCGGGCAATCTCGCCGCCGCGGGTCACGAGGTGCGGGGAGTCGACGTCGTGCCGGCCGCGCGCGCCGCTGCCGCCGAACGCGGCGTGCTGGTGGTCGATACGATCGCCGACGCCGTCGCGGGCGCCGATGCCGTGTTCACGTCGCTGCCGCGCAGTGAGCACGTGCGGCAGGTGCTCGAGGGGCCCGATGGGGTGTGGGCGAACGCGCCGCGCTCGGCGCTGCTGCTCGACACGTCGACGGTGGACGTGGCGACCTCGCGTTACTGCCACGAGGCATCCGTCGATCACGGCTTCCGGTTCGTCGACGCCCCCGTCTCGGGCGGCATCGCGGGAGCGGCGGCGGGCACGCTCACGTTCATGCTCGGCGGCGAGGATGCCGACGTGCGGGAGGCGACCGCGCTCGTCGAGCCGATGGCCGGCCACGTCTTCGCGGTCGGCGGCCCCACGATGGGCATCGCCGCCAAGCTCGCGAACAACCTCATGCTCTTCGTCTCGCTCGTCGGCCTCTCAGAGGGCTCGCAGCTCGCGGCCGAGCTCGGGCTCGACGCCGAGACGTTCTGGAAGGTGGCGTCGGTCTCATCTGGCGATTCGTGGCCGCTGCGCATGTGGTACCCGGTGCCGGGCGTCGTGCCGACGAGCCCCGCGAACCGCAACTTCGACGCGTCGTTCACAACGCTGCTCGCCGAGAAGGATCTCTCGTTCGCGCTCGCCGCGGGCGAGGAGGCGGGGCTGCACCTTCCAGGCGCGAGGCTCGCGCTCGACCAGTTCGAGCAGCTCATCGAAGAGGGCTACGGGGGCAAGGACTGCAGCCTCATCGTGAAGTACGCCTCGGCCGACGGCACGGTGGAGGGGTTCGACCCGAGCGTGTGACGCGGCGCGCGTCAACCCCCTGTGCAGTCGAACAGGGCGGCCGTAGCGTCGGGAGCATGGACGAGAGTGACGGGATCCAGGCGAGCGGCGCGAAGACCGGGGTGCTCACGATCGCTGGGGTGATCGCCCTGGCCATCGGCATCGTCGGCGTCGCGATCTACACGTTCACGCCGCGGAACACGCCCGTCGAGGGCGATGCGCCGGCGGATGCCGCGTGGCAATCGGGTGTGATCATCGGGTCGGCGCTGTTCATGGGCGTCGGGGCGCTGCTCCTGCTGCTCGCGCTGGTCTCCTTCCTGCGGACACGGCGCGAGCGATGACCGTGATACGAGCGATGACGACGGTGCGGACAACGAGCGCGCGACCGCCGGGAGCGGCCCGGGGAGCGACAGCGCGGCGATCGAGCGATGGCGGCATCCCCTTGCTCGGCGTGCCCGACAGCACCGCTGGATTCCTGGCCGACGGCTACGAGTTCGGCCGCCGCCGCTTCGAGCAGGTGGGCGGCGACGCGTTCCGCACGCGCCTCATGGGCCGGCCGGTGACGGTGGTGTTCGGCGCCGAGGCGGCGCGCATGTTCACCGAGGGACGCCGGTTCTCTCGGGAGCGCGCGATGCCGTCGACCGTGCAGCACCTGCTGCAGGACAAGGGCAGCGTGCAGACCCTCGAGGGCAAGGCGCATCGGCATCGCAAGTCGCTCTTCATCGACGTGCTGGAGCCGGCCGAGCTCGAGCGGCTCCGCGAGCGGTTCGCCGTGGCGTGGGGTGCCCAGGTCGCGGCCGCCGGTGGTCGGCCGCTCGCGATCGCCGACGCGACACCGCTCGCCCTCACGCGGGCGGCGCTCGGCTGGAGCGGCATCCCCATCGAACTCGTCGACACCGAGAAGCTCACCGAGCACCTCATCTCGATGGTGGACAACGCCGGGCGGGTCGGGCCGTCGAACTGGCGCGCCAGAGCGAGGCGTCGCGGTACCGAGCGATGGGCGAGCGAGGCGATCATCGCCGTGCGCCACGGGCAGATCGCCGTCGCCGAGCATTCGCCGATCGCTCGACTCGCCCGGCACCGCGACGCCGAGGGGCATCCGCTCTCCGGCGAGGACGCTGGCGTGGAGTTGCTCAACCTGCTGCGTCCGATCGCGGCCGTGAGCCGGTTCCTCACGTTCACGGCGCTCGCCCTCATCGAGCATCCCGAATGGAAGGAGCCGATCCAGCGCGGTAACCATGTTGACTGGTTCGTCAACGAGGTGCGGCGCACGGCACCGTTCTTCCCGGTCGTCGGCGGCACCGCGCGCGCGGCGTTCGACTGGCGCGGCAGCCGCGTGCGCTCAGGTGATTGGGTGCTGCTCGACCTCTGGGCGACGAACCACGACCAGCGCATCTGGCGCGAGCCCGACCGGTTCGACCCCGATCGCTTCGCGACCTGGGACGGCGACGTGAACGCGCTTATCCCTCAGGGTCCCGGAAGCGTCGACGACGGCCACCGCTGCCCGGGTGAGGGCGCCACGATCGCCCTCATGGAGGAGTTCGCGCGCTTCATCGCCGATGCGGATTTCCGGGTACCGCCGCAAGACCTGAGCTCGAACCTGCGGCACTTCCCTGCGTTGCCCGCCGACCACATGCGGCTCGTGTTCGTGGGGTGAGTGCAGCCGGTCGACCTTGTGGCGTTCGGTCCGCTCTGTCGCGCGCTCGGCCCGCTCGTGCCGGTGCGCGGATCGGTAGGCTCGGAACGACGGACGATCGGAGTGCGGAGGTGAGCGGATGAAGCACTTCTTCCGTCGTCTCTTCAGTCGTCTCTTTCCTCGTCGAACGCCGTTCAAGCCCTTCGACCGATCCGCGTTGCCGAAGCCGCCGTCACCGTCGTTCGACGAGATGCTCGCCGAGGGCGTGCTCGTCGCGGAATCCGCAGGCCGGATGGCGCTGAAGAACCGGCTCATCGTGTTCGCGTTGCGGGGTGAGGAGCGGTTCGAGCCGGCGCGTGCCGAGGCGATCGCGCGCGACGTGCTCTACGAGCTCGTGCAGGAGGCCGACGAGGCCGCCGAACGCGCCGCCGTCGAGCGGGAGAGCGCATCGCAGCGCGAGGGGCGTTCGGCGCACCAGCACGACTACCACCGGGTGGACACCGTGAACCTCCGCCACCGCGAGCGGGTGTACGCCGGGGTGGCGAAGCGGCTCTGGGAGCTGCGCGAGGATCCCGACTACCTCGAGCGGTTCACCGAGCACGCGCGCGATGCGGCGTGGGAGGACATCGCGGCCGCGATCGACGCGCGCCTCGACCGTGAATGGTCCGACATCGAGGTCGACGCGGAGTACGAGCTCGAGCGCGACGAGCGAACGCGCGAATTGCTGGTCGATCTCGAACGCGACCTCCGCGAGGCCGAGGCGGAACGTGCACGTCGCGCTGAGGCGGGCGACGCCTTCCGCGACTTCGTCGGGTGACCTGGGAGGCGGTCGACGGCGCGACTCACCTAGAGCGGACGCTTCGCGGCATCCGGGTCGGGCGATCGGGATCAGGACGTCTCGAAGATGACGGCGACCTGCTCCTCGACCGGGTCGGCGAGCCCGCGCTCGGCGAGGAAGTGCTCGGCGTCGAGCGCGGCCGCGCATCCGGTGCCCGCCGCGGTGATCGCCTGGCGATACCGCTTGTCGACGAGGTCGCCGCACGCGAACACGCCCTCGAGGTTCGTGCGGGTCGACGGATGCTCCACCAGCACGTAGCCCTCGTCGTCGACGTCGACCTGGCCGGCGAGGAGCTCGCTCCGCGGGTCGTGGCCGATCGCGATGAAGAGCCCGGTCGCGTCGAGCGACGAGCGCTCGCCCGTCCTGGTGTCGCGCACCTGTAGTCGTTCCAGGCCGTCGTCGCCCTCGGCGGAGATGACCTCGGCGTTCCAGTACGGGGTGATCTTCGGATTCGCGAACGCGCGCTCCTGCATGATGCGCGAGGCGCGCAGCGAGTCGCGGCGGTGCACGAGCGTGACGGAGTCGGCGAACCGGGTGAGGAACATGGCCTCTTCGAGCGCCGAGTCGCCGCCGCCGACGACGGCGATGTCCTTGCCCTTGAAGAAGAAGCCGTCGCACGTGGCGCACCACGAGACGCCGCGGCCGGTGAGTCGTTCCTCGCCCTCGACCCCGAGCTTGCGGTAGGCCGAGCCCATCGCGAGCACCACGGTGTGCGCCCGGTACTCGTCGCCGTTGATCGTGCGAATGACCTTGACGTCACCCGTGAGTTCGACGTCGACCGCGTCGTCGTAGACGATGCGCGCGCCGAAGCGCTCGGCCTGGGCCCGCATCTGCTCCATGAGATCGGGGCCCATGATGCCTTCGGCGAAGCCGGGGAAGTTCTCCACCTCGGTCGTGGTAACGAGCGCTCCGCCCGCTTCGACCGAGCTCGCGAGCACGATCGGGGCGAGGCCGGCTCGCGAGAGGTAGACGGCAGCCGTGTAACCGGCTGGGCCTGAACCGATGACGACGACGTTCTCGATGTCGGCCTCGATGGGCGTCTCGGCGTCAGCCGCGGCAGCGGCGGCGGATGCCTCGGACGCAGCGGATGCGACGGGGTCGATGCGCTCGCTCATGGCCTATGCCGCCGTCGTTACGATCTCGGCGAGCAGGGCCTCGACCCGGCCGCGGATGTCATCGCGCACTCGGCGCACGGTCTCGAGGTCTTTGCCCGCGGGGTCTTCGAGCTCCCAGTCCTCGTAGCGCTTGCCCGGGAAGATGGGGCACGCGTCGCCGCAGCCCATGGTGATGACGACGTCGGACTCCTTCACCGCGTCGACCGTGAGGATCTTCGGCGTGTTGCCTGTGATGTCGATGCCCTCTTCGGCCATCGCCTCGATGGCGACGGGATTGATGGTGTCTTTCGGCTCCGAGCCCGCGGAGAGCACCTCGACGCGGCCTCGCCCGAGTTCGCGGAGATACCCGGCGGCCATCTGGGAGCGGCCCGCGTTGTGCACGCAGACGAACAGCACAGTGGGGTTTTCAGACATGGTTCCCTCGCTTTCGACATTCAAAGCATAGATCAGCGTCTATCGATTTTCCAGCGGGCCGACGGCGTGGCGGCCGTGTTCATGCAGCATTCACCTCGAGCTCGTCGAGCAACTGCCGCACCCGCGCCTCGATGTCATCACGGATGCCGCGAACCTGCGAGAGCGGCAGCCCCGCCGGGTCGTCGAGCTCCCAGTCGAGATACCGCCGCCCCGGATACACCGGGCAGGCGTCGCCGCAACCCATCGTGATCACGACGTCGGCCGCGCGCACGACCTCGTCGGTCAGTGGCTTCGGATACTCCCCGCCCATCGCGACGCCGATCTCGTCGAGCGCCGTGATGATCGTCGAGCGCACCGCGCTCGCCGGCTCCGACCCCGCCGTGCGTACCCGCACGCGATCGCCGGCGAGATGCCGGAGGATCGCCGCGGCGATCTGCGAGCGGCCCGCGTTCTGCACGCACACGAACAGCACCTCTGGCGGCTCGTCGCCTCGCGGCGCCTGCTCCCGGGCGAGCGCCGTCAGCCGGTCGGCAGCGAACCTGGAGGTGAGCGAGGGGAGGTATCGAGTGATGCGCGAGCGCTCCGCGAGCAGGTCGTGGCTCTCGTGCACGTAGCGTTCGACGGTCTCTCGCGAGAAGACGCCAGCGAAGCGCTGGGCGAGGTCGGATGCCACGCGTTCGAGCACTTCGTCTGACGCGTGGCTCGCGGCATCCGATTGCAGCAGTTCACTCACCCGCTCGGCGGCGGACGGCGCGATCGAATACCAGACCTGGCGGCCCTCGGGCGTGCGCTCGAGCACGCCCTCGTCGAGCAGGGCCTTCACGTGGTGGCTCACGGTGGGCTGGCGCAGTCCGAGCTCGGCGGCGAGCCGGCCGACGAGCGCGCGACCGTCGGGGCTCGCCTCGATGAGCCCGAGGATTCGCAACCGCGTCGGATCAGTCAGCAGACGGATGCCGCGCGCCGTGTCCATCCCATCCATAGACGGAAGTCTATTCGACTGGCCACGGCGATGACCTGCAGGCGACACTCCCGGCTCTCACGCGTCGTGCCTCCGGAACTGCAGGGGATTCGAAGTCATGGGCGCCTATTCGGCCCCTCTGAACCGGAATCCCCTGCATTCCGGGTGTTTGGCCCCGGGGTTACCCGCAGCAGGCGCCGCCGCCGGCGGGCGCGGCATCCGTCGAGCACACGCCCGTGGACGGGAGCACGAGCTCGACGTTGCGCGCCGCGGCCTCGTCGCCCGCGAGCCACGCCGAGATCGAACGCACCTGCTCGTAGCCGGTCGCGAGCAGGAAGGTCGGCGCGCGGCCGTAGCTCTTCATGCCGACGATGAAGAAGTCGCGCTCGGGCTGGGTGAGCTCGGCGAAGCCATGCGGCTCGACGGTGCCGCAGCTGTGCACGTTCGGGTCGATGAGCGGGGCCAGGCGGCGCGGCGCCTCGACGATCTCGTCGAGCTCGAGACGGATCTCGCGCAGCATGTCGAGGTTCGGGCGGAAGCCCGTGGCGTTCACGATGCGATCGGCGACGATGGTCTCGAGGCCGTCGCCGCGGCGGCCGGTGATGCGCGCGGCTCCCGCAGAAGCGGCGGTGGCGTCGGCGGCCGAGTCGGCGACGGTGCGCTCGAGGCGCACGATCTCGAAACGATCGACGAGCTCGATGCGGCCGGCGTCGACGAGCGCATCGACGCGAGCGCCGATCACGGCGCGGGCCTTCAGCTCGTCGTCGGGCGAGGTCGAGACGCGTGCCGCCGTGGCGTTGCGGATGACCCAGGTGATGCGGGTGCCCGGCTCCTGTTCGGCGAGGTCCGCGAGATTGAGCAGTGTGTTCGCGGCCGAGTGCCCGGTCCCGACGACGACTGTGTGACGCCCGGCGAAGGCGGCGCGTTCGCGGCCCAGCACGTCGGGCAGCGCGTGGCTCACGAGCTCGGCGACCTCGGGAAGTCCCAGCGGATCGAGGCCCGACGAGCCGAGGCTGTTCGGCGTGCGGTAGGTGCCCGAGGCATCGACGACGGCGCGCGCGGTGAGCTCCTCGATGCCGGCCGGCGTGTGCACGCGGAGCAGGAAGGGAGCCTGTGCCCGGCCCGTGGTGCGGGTGCGGTCCATGCCCTCGCGTGTGACATCCGACACGGTCGCATTGAACCGGATGCGCGACGCGATCGCGGGCAGCGCGGCGAGCGGCGTGAGGAAGCGTTCGACGAGTTCGGCGCCAGTGGGCAGTGAGTCGGCGGGCGGCTCGGTCCAGCCGGTGTCGGCGAGCAGGCGCCGCGAAACAGGGTCGACGAGGTGCTTCCATGGCGAGAAGAGCCGCACGTGCCCCCACTCGAGCACGCTCGCGCCGATGCGGTCGCCCGCCTCGAGCACCACGAAGTCGATGCCGCGGTCGGTGAGGTTCGCGGCCGTCGCGAGGCCGATCGGACCGGCGCCGATGATGGCGACCGGGAGTCCGTGCAGTCGGGAGGCGGTCGGCTTCGGCGTGGTGAGGTCGATGAGGGTCATCCGCTGTCCTTCGTTCATTGACGTTCGTCGATATACAGAGTGTGGCGACTATATCGACGGATGTCAATATTCCGCTAGACTCGCCTCGTGACCACCATCGACCTGCCCCTCGTCACGCGCGAGACCGCCACCGTCGCAATCGGTTCGGCGCCGGATGCCGCGTGCTGCGGGCCGCTAACCCGCGAGACGATCAGCCCCGCCGACGCCGAGACCTTCGCGCGCCGGCTCAAGGCCCTCGCCGACCCGGTGCGTTTGCGCCTCGTCTCGATCGTGGCCGCCTCCGAGGGGCACGAGGCGTGCGTCTGCGACCTCACCGAACCCGTGGGCTTGAGCCAGCCGACTGTCTCGCACCACTTGAAGATCCTCACCGAAGCGGGCTTCCTCTCGCGCTCGAAGCGCGGCACGTGGGCGTACTACCGGCTCGTGCCGGGCTCGCTCGAGGCGGTCGCAGCACCGCTGGTCTCAGTGTGAGCGCGCCGGTCGCGGCCGTGACCCGCCGGGTCGCGGCCGAGTTCCTCGGCGCCCTGCTGCTCGCGGCGATCGTCGTCGGTTCCGGCATCGCCGCTACCGGCCTCTCGAGCGATGTGGGCGTGCAGTTGCTCATCAACGCGGTCTCGACGGCCCTCGGGCTCTTCGTGCTGATCACCGTGCTCGGCCCGATCAGCGGCGCGCACTTCAACCCGGCCGTCTCGCTCGTCGACCTCGTGCTCGGGCACCGGAGCGCGCGCGAGGTGGGCGCCTACATCTCCGCGCAGATCGCCGGATGCATCGCCGGCGCAATGCTCGCGAACGTCATGTTCGACGCCGCCGCGGTCTCGATCAGCACGACCGACCGCGTGTCGCCCGGCCACCTCGTCGCCGAGATCGTGGCCACCGCCGGACTGATCCTCGCGATCTTCGCGCTCGTGCGCTCGGGGCGGGCGCACCTCGCAGCGGCCGTCGTCGCCGCCTACATCGGATCGGCCTACTTCTTCACGAGCTCCACGAGCTTCGCCAACCCCGCGATCACGATCGGCCGCATGTTCAGCGACAGCTTCGCCGGCATCGCGCCGGGCTCGGCGCCGTGGTTCATCGCTGCGCAGCTCGCGGGCGCGGTGCTCGGGTTGGCGCTCGTGCGCTGGCTGTTGCCGATGCCGATGCCGATGCCGGCGCCGATGCCGATGCCCGCGCCGGCGCGCACTGAGTCGACAGAGGCCGCGCCCTCGACCACCTCATAGCGCGACCGCCTTCGATACGGTGTGAGCATGGCGCATGAACTGGGAACGCTCGACTGGACCGCCGGCAAGTGGACGCGAGAACCGGCCGCAACGCGAACAGCCGACGGCGCACTCACTGCGACCGCGATCGAAGACAGCGACTTCTGGCGCACGACGCACTACGGCTTCGTGCACGACAACGGCCATGCGCTGCTCGCCGACTGGCCCACGGATGTCGCGGTCGAGGTGACCTTCGACGCCTCGAGTCTCACCGCTCTCTATGACCAGGCGGGCCTCATGCTGCACGTCGGCCCCGAGCAGTGGATCAAGTCGGGCCTCGAGCTGTCAGACGGGGTGCTGCACCTCGGCGCGGTCGTCACGAACGGCGTCTCGGACTGGTCGCTCGCGCCGGTGCCCGAGTGGGCCGGACACCTCGTGACCATTCGGGCGAGCCGCGCCGGCGTGGCCGGCGACGCGGTGGTGCTGCGGGCGCGCACCGAGTCGAGCGGATGGCGCACGCTCAGGGTCGCGCCGTTCACCGCCGGCGCGGCATGGGCGGGTCCGCTGCTCTGCGCGCCGATGCGAGCCGACCTCGAGGTGAGGTTCACGCGCTGGGCGCACGTCGCCCTCGACACCGACCTGCACGAGGACCCGCCGATCGCCTGAACTGCCCGACCGAGCAGCGGCGGCCGGGTCGCCCCGACCGCCGCCGCCCGCGCGCTCAGCCGGCCGGTGTGATGTTGTGGTTCTGCCGGAACACGTTGCCCGGGTCGAGCTCGGCCTTCACGCGGCGCAACCGCTCGAGCGTCGCCGGCGGATACATCGCCTGGATGACCTCGTCGCCCCGCTCGACCGAGAAGTTGCCGTAGGTGCCGGTGGTGAAGGCGAGGGCGGCATCGCTGCCGACCTTCGTTGCCGCCACCTGCTCGGGCGTGGCGTCGCCCGGGAGCAGACCGTTCACGATGAGCAGCGCCTCGGCGTCGCGGTGGGCGATCGCCGTGGCATCGGGAGCGACTCGGGAGAATGCCCCGCCGAGCGCCCGCAGCAGGATCATCGTCGGCACCTCGCGATCGAACGCGCCGGCGATCGCAAGGAGCGCCTCATCGGAGAGGTCGGGAACGAACCCGTTGCCGCCGACGAACTGGAACGGCGGTCGACCGGGAGGGGCATCTTCGAGCAGGTCGCCGTAGGCGACGGGCGCGAGCGAGACATTGGTCACCGACGGGAGCGACAGCAGCGGCTCGAGCAGCTCGCGCAGTTGCTCTTCGCTGCCGCGAAGTGCGACGGCGAGCTGCGGACCGGCCGGCATCTCGGGGGCGAACGGCGGGAGCACCATGAGCGTCGAGTTGAGCTCGTCGGGCCCGGCACGCATGACGTCGCGCCAAGCCCGAAGCACCGCGGGAATCTCGGACTGGTCGAACTGCACGTGCCCGCCGACGAGACCGTCGGCCGGGGACGCCTGGAAGACGAACCGCGTCACGACCCCGAAGTTGCCCCCGCCTCCGCGAAGCGCCCAGAACACGTCGGGGTGCTCGTCGGCGTTGACGTTGAGCACCTCACCCGCCGCGGTGACGAGCTCGACCTCGCGGACCGCGTCGACCGTGAGGCCATGCTCGCGCACCAACCAGCCGATGCCGCCCCCGAGCGCGAGCCCGCCGACGCCGACGTCGCGGGTGTCGCCCGAGCTGATGCCGAGCCCGTGTTCGGCGAGAGCCGCGGCGACGTCGCCCCAGCGGGCACCGCCGCCGACGGTGACGAGGCCGTCGGCTCCGACGTCGATCGAGGTGAACTCGGCGAGGTCGACGATGAGCCCGCCGTCGACCGGCAGCATGCCGTGGCCGCCGCTGCGGACGGCGATGGGCAGGCCGGCTGCTGCGGCGAGGCTGACGGCGATCGCGACCTCGTCGGCCGTGTGCGGCCGGACGACGGCGTCGGGTTCGCCGACGCCCGCGAACACGGTACGGCCGGCGTCATAGTGGGTTGCGCCGGGACCATGCGCCCGGCCTGGAACACGCTCACTCAATTCAGAGAGGATGGACATTCCGTCAGTTTGGCAGCGGCCCCCGACATGCGAAACGTTGCTCGCTCAGCGCGGAACTCATCGCTTCGCATACGTGCGTTCCGGGCGGCAACCGCTACTCACCGCTCGGGTGCGCTCGCGCCGCATCGATGACCCACGCGTACGCGAACGCCCGCTCGCGCCACGCGCTGTAGCGTCCTGAGACGCCGCCGTGTCCGGCCGCCATCTCGATCTTCAGCAACGGGTCGGCGCCGCACTCCCGAAGCCGGGCCACCCACTTCGCCGGCTCCACGTAGAGCACTCGCGTGTCGTTCAGCGAGGTCACCGCGAGGATGCGCGGGTAATGGTTCTCGTGCACGTTCTCGATGGGGGAGTACGACTTCATGTAGGCGTACACCTCGGCGTCGTGCAGCGGGTCGCCCCACTCGTCCCACTCGATCACCGTGAGCGGGAGCGACGGGTCGAGGATCGACGTGAGCGGGTCGACGAACGGCACCTCGGCGAGGATGCCGCTGAAGTAGCGCGGCGCCATGTTCGCCACGGCGCCCATCAGCAGTCCGCCCGCGCTGCCGCCCTGGGCCACGAGCCGGTCAGGCGCCGTGATGTCGTTGTCGATGAGGTGGCGCGCGACGGCGACGAAGTCGGTGAACGTGTTGCGCTTCTCGAGCTTCTTGCCGTTCTCGTACCAGAGCCGGCCCATCTCGCCGCCGCCGCGCACGTGCGCGACCGCGAAGATCATGCCGCGATCGAGAAGCGAGAGCCGGGGGATGCCGAAGCCCGGATCGATCGAGTGCTCGTACGAGCCATAGCCGTAGAGCAGCGTCGGCGCGGGATCGCCGAGGCTCACGAGATCGTGCCGATACACGAGCGACACCGGGATGCGCGTGCCGTCGTCGGCGATCGCCCATTCCCGTCGCTGCGTGTAGCGCGCTGGGTCGTAGTCGCCGAGCACGGGCTGGCGCTTGCGGAGCCGCCGCTCACCCGTGGCCACGACGATGTCGTACACGGTCGAGGGCGTCACGAAGCTCGTGTAGCCGATGCGCAGGGTCGGCTGCTCCCACGAGGGGTTGCCGCCCACGCCCACTGAGAAGAGCTCCTCGTCGAAGGTGAGCTCGTGCAGGGCGTCGTCGGCACGCGCGTCGGCCGGCAGACCGGCGGGCGGCACCTTCGCGATGGCGACCCTGGGCAGACCCTCGCGGCGGTACTCCACGGCGACGAAGTCGCGGAACGCGTCGACGCCCTCGAGCCGCACGTCGGGATTGTGCGGCAGCAGCATCCGCCGGTCGCCTCGGGGGTCGGATGCCGCGACGCTCACGAGCTCGAAGTTCACGGCCCCGTCGTTGTGCACGATGAGCAGGCGATCCTTCCCGCCGGCCACGATGTGGTCGACGTCGTACTCGACGCCGTCTTTGCGCGGCCAGACGACCCCGAATTCGCCGGTCGGGTCGGCTGTGTCGAGCAGCCACGTCTCGCTCGTGATGTTCGAGCCGGCCTCGATCACGAGGTACTTGCGGCTGCGGGTGAGGCCGACGCCGAGCCAGAAGCGCTCGTCGGGCTCGTGGAAGACCGAGACGTCGTCGGATGCCGCGGTGCCGACCTCATGCCGCCAGATGGTGTCGGGCCGCCACGACTCGTCGACGGTCGCATAGAAGAGGTAGCGCCCGCTCGGGTCGAAGACGGCGCCGGCGGCCGTGCCCTCGATGACGTCGGTGTATGCACGGTCGGTGCCGTCGATCGCGCGCAAGCGGATCGTGTAGCGCTCGTCGCCCTCGGTGTCGATGGCGTAGAGGAGCGTCGATCCGTCGATCGTCACGTCGAAGCTGCCGAGCGAGTAGAAGTCGTGGCCCGCGGCCTCGGCGTTGTCGTCGAGGAGCACCTGCTCGCCGGGCAGGGTGCCGCTCGCGGCATCCGTCAGCTCGTCTTCGCCGGCGGCGGGCAGCACTGGCGGCTCCCAGTCGTCTGGACCGGCGATCGGAGCGCGGCAGTGGATGGCGTACTGCTCGCCCTCGACCGTGCGGGAGTAGTACCACCAGTCGCCCTCGCGGTTCGGCACGCTGAGGTCGGTCTCCTTGGTGCGCGCCTTGATCTCCTCGAAGATCTGCTCCTGGAGGATCGCGAGGTGCTCGGTCTTCGCCTTCGTGTAGGCGTTCTCGTGGTGGAGGTGCGCGACGACGGCCGGATCGTCCTTCGCTCGGAGCCACTCGTAGTCGTCGACCACGGTGTCGCCGTGGTGCACGCGCTGGATGGGTCGCTTCTCGGTTGTAGGAGGAGTCAGCACGTGTCCACGCTACGCCCTCGCCTCGAGCGGTTCACGCGCGGTTCGCGAGATTCGCGAGGTTAGGTTAGCCTTTGCTAATCCACTCGTTCCATCCCGGGAGACGCGCGTGCTCGCCAACTACCTGATCGGCCTTCGCGAAGGCCTCGAAGCAGGGCTCATCGTCGGCATCCTCATCGCCTACCTCGGCAAGATCGAGCGGCGCGACCTGTTCGGACGGCTCTGGTTCGGCATCGGCATCGCCGTGGCGATCTCGCTCGGCGTCGGCGCGATCCTCACGTGGGGTCCCTACGCGCTGAGCTTCCAGGCGCAGGAGATCCTCGGTGGCACGCTCTCGATCGTGGCGGTGGCGCTCGTCACGTGGATGATCTTCTGGATGGGCACGCACGGCGCCGGCCTGTCGAAGGAGCTCCGCGGTCAAGTGGATGCCGCGGTCGACCGCTCGTGGTTCGCGATCGTGCTGCTCGGCGCGCTCGCCGTCGGGCGCGAGGGCATCGAGACCGCCCTCTTCGTGTGGGCGAACGTCGCCGGAGGCAGCGATCCCGTGCTCGGCACGACCGGCGCGGTGCTCGGCATCCTCACCGCGGTGGTCATCTCGTGGGGCATCTCACGTGGACTCGTTCGCATCAACCTCTCCGTCTTCTTCACGTGGACAGGGCTCTTCCTCGTGCTCGTCGCCGCCGGGGTGCTCGCGTACGGCATCGGCGACCTGCAGGAGGCATCCGTCATCCCCGGGTGGGGGCAGCCCGCGTACAGCCTCGTCGCCGCCGTGCCGCCCGGCAGCTGGTACGGCACGCTCCTCGCCGGCATCTTCAATTTCACGCCCGAACCCACGTGGGCGCAGGCCATCGGATGGCTCGTCTACGTCTCCATCACGACGACGCTCTACCTCGGCATGCTCCAGCGGCGGCGTTCCGGTGGTCGAGTAGCGAGCGCAGCACGCGTATCGAGGCCACCCGCGCCGACCACGCCCACAACGACCACCCCCACCCCGATCAGGAGCAACACATGACCCGACGTGCCCTCGCGGCATCCGCTGCCGTGACCGCACTCGCGCTCGCCCTCTCGGGGTGCGTCGCGAAGTCCGACCTCGCCGCGGCGATCGCCGTCGACATCACCGACGACGGATGCGCCGTGGCGACCTCGACGGCCGATGCCGGCGCAGTGACGTTCACCCTCGCCAACAACGGCAGCGACGTGAACGAGTTCGAGATCCTCGCCGACGACCAGTTGCGCATCATCGGCGAGAAGGAGAACGTGACGCCGGGTCAGGAGGTCGAGTTCGTCGCGCAGCTCGCACCCGGCACCTATTACACGGCGTGCAAGTTCCAGCAGGTGGGCGCTCCCGTCGGGCTCGCCGAGTTCACGGTCACCGGTGAGGCATCCGCCGTCTCGGCCGACGAGCAGGCGCTCGCCGACCAGGCCGTGACCGAGTACATCGCCTACGTTCGCTCGCAGGCTGCCGAGCTCATCCCCGCCGTCGAGGCGTTCGCCGCCGCGTACGCCGCGGGCGACGACGAGACCGCGCGTTCGCTCTTCGCTGCGACGCGCGTGCCGTACGAGCGCATCGAGCCGACCGCCGAGGCGTTCGGCGACCTCGACCCGAAGATCGACTTTCGCGAGGTCGACGCCGTGGCCGACGGCCTCGACTGGACGGGCTTCCACCGCATCGAGAAGGACCTCTGGCCGCCGGCCGCGGGTGACCTGAACTCCGACGGCCAGGACGCGCTCGCCGACTGGGCGCCGTCGACGCCCGAGGAGCGCCAGGCCTTCGCCGACGGTCTCGTCGCGGATGTCACCGAGCTGCACGACCTCGTGACCGCCGACGACTTCGCGGTATCGCTCGACGCGATCTCGAACGGCGCGATCGCCCTCCTCGACGAAGTGGCCTCCGGCAAGATCACGGGCGAAGAGGACTGGTGGTCGGGCACCGACCTCTCCGACTTCGCCGCGAACGTGCAGGGCGCCGGCGTCGCGTTCGGCGCGGTGCGCGCGCTCGCCGAGTCGAAGGGACCCGAGGGTGAGGCGCTCGCCGCCGAGATCGACGAGCAATTCGTCGCGCTCGAGGACGCCCTCGCGGAATACGGATCGCTCGAGGCCGGCTTCGTGAACTACGCCGAGCTCACCGACGCCGACAAGAAGGCACTCAGCGACCAGGTGAACGCCCTCGCCGAGCCCCTCTCGCAGCTCACCCAGACGGTGCTCGGGGTCTGATGGAAGCGGATCCGCACGCGGGCGTGAGCCGCCGGCAGCTCCTCGGCCTCTTCGGCGCTGGAGCCGCCGGCGCCGCCGCCGGCGCGGCCGGGGGAGCGGGCGTCGCGATCGCCGCGACGGGCGCGCCGACGGGTGGGGCCGGCGCCGCGGCATCCGTCTACCCCTTCTTCGGCGACCACCAGGCCGGCATCGTCACGCCCGCGCAAGACCGGTTGCACTTCGCCGCCTTCGACGTGAGCTCCACGCTCGATCGCGCCGGGCTCATCGAGCTGCTCACGGAGTGGACGGATGCCGCGGCGCGCCTCACCCAAGGGCTCGAGGTCGTCGATGGCGGTGCCGTCGGCGGATCCGATTACGCGCCGCCGGCCGACACGGGTGAAGCGCTCGGTCTCGCTGCAAGCGGCCTCACGATCACGTTCGGGTTCGGACCGGGCCTCTTCACCGACGCCGACGGCAACGACCGCTTCGGCATCGCCGCCCACCGGCCCGCGGCGCTCGAACCACTGCCGCGCTTCCAAGGCGACGCGCTGCAGCCCGAGCGCAGCGGCGGCGACCTCTGTATCCAGGCGTGCGCCGACGACCCGCAGGTCGCCGTGCACGCGATCCGCAACCTCAGCCGGATCGCCTTCGGTCGCGCGAGCCTGCGCTGGTCGCAGCTCGGCTTCGGCCGCACGTCCTCGACGTCGACCGCGCAAAAGACGCCGCGCAACCTCTTCGGGTTCAAGGACGGCACCGCCAACGTGAAGGCCGAAGAGGGTGAAACCCTCGACGAGCAGGTGTGGGTCGCGGCATCCGACGAACCGGCCTGGCTCGCCGGCGGCTCGTACCTCGTCGCGCGCCGCATCCGCATGATCATCGAGAATTGGGACCGCGTGCAGCTCGGCGAGCAGGAGATGCTCGTCGGCCGCTCGAAGGGCGAAGGCGCACCGCTGTCGGGCGGCACCGAGTTCACCGAGCCCGACTTCGACGCGACCGGCGCGGCCGAGAAGCCCCTCATCGACACGAATGCGCACGTGCGGCTCGCGCACCACTCGGGCAACGGCGGAGCACGGATGCTGCGCCGAGGCTACAACTTCGTCGACGGCAACGACGAGCTCGGCCGCCTCGACGCGGGCCTCTTCTTCCTCTCGTTCCAGCGCTCGCCCGAGCAGTTCATCACCGTGCAGCGGAGCCTCGCAGCCGACGGCCTCAACGAGTACCTGAAGCACGTAGGCTCGGCGATCTTCGCCGTTCCGGGCGGCATCGCCGAGGGCGAGTTCGTGGGCCAGGCGCTGTTCGCCTGAGCGCTCGCCCCGTTTGCGGGACTCACGAACTGCCCGCCACGTCGTGCAGGATGGTAGCCAGGGGGGTGACGCTTCCTCGCCTCCCGAAGGGCCGAAACGTGAACGGGTGGCGGTACAGCCGATCGCGTTGGGGAAGCAGGCATGAGCGGAAAGAGAGTCGGGATCACCGACGTCGCGGCCGCTGCCGGGGTGTCGATCACCACGGTGTCGCATGCCCTGAGCGGCCAGGGCAAGGTGAACGATCGAACGCGACAGCGGGTCATCGATATCGCGGCTGAGCTCGGCTATGCCCCGAACCGGCTTGCCAGCGGGCTGCGCTCGAAGCGCACGGGGGTCATCGGCCTCGTGAGCGACGAAGTGGCGACGACGCCGTTCGCCGGGCGAATCGTGCTCGGCGCCCAAGAGGCGGCATCCGATCGCGGCTGGCTGCTCGTGGTCGTGAACTCGGGCAACGACCGGCTCATCGAGCAGCGGCAGATCGACACGTTGCTGGCGCAGCAGGTCGACGCGATCGTGTACGCGACCATGTACCACCGTCCGTCCTCATTGCCGGCAGCACTGCGCACGATCCCCGCCGTTCTCGTGAACACGCGAGACGAGGGCTTCGATACATCGTGGATCGTCCCCGACTCGTTCAACATCGGTAGGGATGCCACGCGCCACCTGATCGATCACGGGCACGAACGCGTCGCCCACCTCACGATCGAGCAGCCAGGGCTCGGGAGGGACGGCCGTGTCGACGGATATCGTGCGGCGATGGAGGAGCACGGGCTCTCACCGATCATCGTGAGCACGCCCGAGGGCGCGACGGCCGCCGGCGGACGCGAGGCCGCCGAACAGCTGTTCGAGCGGCATCCCGATGTGACCGCGGCATTCTGCTTCAACGACCAGATGGCCATGGGCCTCTACCAGGTCGCGGCGCTGCGCGGCGTGCAGGTGCCCGACGATCTCTCGGTGGTCGGCGTCGACAACCTCCAGCTCGTCGCGGGCGCGCTGCTCCCGGGACTGACCACCATTGCGTTGCCCCACTACGAGATGGGGCGATGGGCCATCGAGCAGGTCGAGCGCCTGCTCGAGCAGGAGGAGGCCACGCCTGTTCATGAGCGATACCGCTGCGAGCTCGTCGAGCGCGATTCGGTGGCCCGCCTTCGCGGCTGAAGCAAGATCCGAATCAGGATCGGCCGAGGTCAGCCGGTCTTCGTCCAGTCGAGGTTGATGACGTCGCCGATGTAGACGGTCTCGCCGAAGTCGTGGATCTGCGGGTTCATGCGCAACAGCTGCTGCTGCGGTAGCTCGAAGCGCTGCGCGATGTCGAAGAAGTGGTCGCCCTCGACGACGGTGTAGCTCACGGGCATCCCGTTGCCGTCGGTCACGGGTGTGCCGTTGGCACCCGTCGTCGCGCCGACGTCGTAGGCCGGCCCCCATTCGACGACCGGCGCCGGCGCGTTGGGCACGGGCTCGGCCGGCGGCGCCGGCTCGGCGGCGGGCGGCGCCGGAGCGGCCGTGGGCTCGGGCGCCGGCGTCGCGGTGACCGTCGCCGTGATCGTCACGGGTGGCGGTGTGGGTATCGGGGGTGCGGTGCATCCGCTCAGGAGGAGTGCCGTAAGGCTCGCGGATGCCGCTGCCATGCCGATGTTGCGCGCCACACGGCCCCCCGCCGATGCCGATGGCGCCCCCCGTTGCGGCGCCCGTCGCACCACTCTATCCGGCTCCCCGCGGAGTGCGGATCGACTCCATCCGTTACCCGCGGAGCGCGGATTGGCGCAGACGCCAGCGCTCGTACTCGAGCCACGGGTCGTCGACGCCCGCGCCGACCTCGGCGAGATGCGCCAGCAGCGCGTCGTGCACGGCGAACCACTCGGTGCCCGGATAGCGGTGCGCCGCGAACTGCTCGTGTCGTCGCCGCTCGAGGGCGCGTCCGCCACGCTCGAACGCGAGCACCACGTCGTGCGGGATGCCCGCGAGCCGTAGCCCGGGATTCGCCGAGGTGCCGATCTTGATCTGGTCGCGATACCGGATGTAGTAGACGACCTCGACCCTCGGACGCTCGAACTCGTCGTCGGGGATGTCGCCCACCCGCCACTCGCATTCGGCGCAGAGCCATCCCGACGGATACCGCACGCCGATGCGCGAACCGCAGGCCAGGCAGGGGCTCGGCAGCAGGTCGACGACACCGGCGTCGCGAGCCACCCAGTCGTAGGCGACGAGCAAGTGCTCGTTGCACAGGTTCAGCGGCGCATCGGCGTCGACCGGGCCCAAGCACGGGCGCCCATCGGCGAGCACGATGCCACATCGGCTCATGCCAGCAGGGTAGCCCCGCCCGCCGACAAGCACCTGTGGAAAGCGTGGTTGGAACGCGCGGTTGGTCAGCGCGGCGCGAGCAGGTGGCCGGCCTTCCGACCGACCACCTGGCTCGATCACGCCGCGGTCATACTGCTGTGCGTCCGCGTGGCGTGCGCGCCCTGGTCGTCGCCAGGTTCCGCCCGACGAATATGCCGAGAAGGACCATGCCGACGCCGAGCACGAGGTGCAGCCAGCCGTCTGCGGCGTTCATCGGCACGAAGTTCGCGGGGTTGTCACCGGTCACGATGAGGCCGTAGACCCAGAGCACGAGATACACCACGCCGCCCCAGATCAGGAAGTTCCGCGATCCGGCTGCGCTTCGGGCGAAGGCCAAGCCGGCGACACCGAAGAGCAGGTGCACGATGTTGTGGAGAATCGACACCTGGAACACACCGAGGAGCAGGGCACCTGATTCGTGGCCTGCGAAGGTCATGGTCTCGACGCCGGTCGTGAGTCCGGGGATGAATCCGGCGATGCCGACGAGGAGGAACACGATCCCGACGACCAGTGCGGTTTTCTGCACTGCGGTCTCTGCGTAGCCGCGGTCGGCGACGCTCCTGGTTTCACTCATGGTCTGCCTCCTTCGGTTGGTCGCGATCTCGTCGCGACTGCAGTTCAACTGCACCACGAGTGGCCCCATTTGCGTAGACCCTTGACATTCGCTGGGAGTCCGGTCCACGCTTTCCACGCTGATGTGAGCAATTCGCCCCCGCCATAGCCGGTGTGCTCAGGCGAGCGCGAGCAGTGCCTCGCGAATGCGATCGAGGCCCTCGGCGAGCAGCGTGTCGCCGGGGCCCGCGTACCCGAACACGATGCCGGGCTGCTCGTCTCCTGGCACCGCCGAGTAGTCGGCGAGGGGCGCGACGGCCACCCCTTCGGCGGCGAGCCGGGCGACGACGGCGACGGATGCCGCGTGGCTCGCGAGCCCCACCACCGCATGCAGGCCGCCGTCGAGTCCCGAGAGCGGTGCCCGGTCTATGCCGTCGAGGGCATGTAGCACGAGTCGCCGCCGGTGCGCGTAGTCGCGCCGGGTCACCGCGATGTGCCGGCGCACGGCCCCGCTCGCGAGCAGCGCAGCGACCGCCTCTTGCGCGACGCCGGGCACCGGGCACGGCTCGTCGGCCCGGATGTCGCCGATCGCCTCGCGAAGCCCCGAGCCCCGCGGCAGCACGAGGTAGCCGAGCCGGAGCGAAGGCGTCAGCACCTTCGAGAAGCTGCCAACGAGCACGACGCGCTCGCCGCGATCGAGCGAGGCGAGCGCGGGCAGGGGAGCGCCGAGGTGGCGGAACTCGCTGTCGTAGTCGTCTTCGATGACGAGCGCGCCGGCGGCGCGCGCCCACTCGAGCAACTCGAGCCGCGCGGCCACGGGAAGGCGCCCGCCGAGCGGGTACTGGTGACTCGGCGTGACCATGACGGCATGCAGCGGAGGTGGCATCCGTGCGAGTGACTCGACGACGAGTCCGTCGGCGTCGACGGCCACCGGCACCGTGCGGGCGCCGCGGTGCTCGAGCGTCCGCCGAGCCGAAGGGTAGCCGGGATGTTCGACGGCAATCACGGGCATGCCGTCGACCACCAGGCGGAGAGCGGATGCCGCGAGTGCCACGGCCTCGCTCGTTCCCGCCGTGACGACGACGTCGTCGGCCGAGCACGCCACCCCGCGGGCCTGCCGCAAGTGGTCGGCGATCTCGGCGCGGAGGCGCGGCACCCCGAACGGCAGCGGCGGCCCTGCGGGGATCTCGAGCGATGCGGCGTGCCGCCAGGCCGCGCGCCAGGCGCGGGTGTCGAGCCGCGCGGTCGAGGGGCGCCCGGGAAGCAGGTCGACGTGCGCGCGGATGGTGCCATCGGCACTCGGCGGAGGCGCCGCGGCATCCGTCGATCCGCCCGCCTGCCGGCCCGGCTTCGTCGGTGCCGTTGGAGCAATCGGGCTCGCCGCGACCGCCGCCCGATCATGCTCGATCGCCGCGACGCGCGTGGCCGCGCCCTGCCGCATCTCGAGGTAGCCCTCGCCGGCGAGTTGCTCGAACGCCGCGACGACCGCGCTGCGCGAGACGCCGAGCTCCGACGCGAGCGCCCGCGTCGACGGAACCGGATCGCCGGGGCGCAGCGAACCCGTGAGGATGCCGCGCCGAAGTCCGGCGACGAGCTGCACCCCGATCGGCTGGGCAGCGTCGCGGTCGATGACGAGCAGGGGGCCGTCCATGCGTCCTCCTCAACTGGACTGGTCGTTGCCGCGTGAAGTGGACTGCCGAGGCGACCAGTATGCCCGCGACACTAGCAGCGTGACCATGACGAACACCAGTGCCCAGCGTCGCATCCGCCGCCTCGCCGAGCGCCAGACCCACGACCGCGACGCGCTCTTCGAGCTGCTCGACAGCGAGCTCGTCGGCCACCTCGCGGCATCCGTCGACGGCACGCCCGTCGTCGTGCCCATGGGATTCGCGCGCGACGGCGAGCACGTGCTCGTGCACGGCTCGACCGGCGGCGGGTTCGCCCTGCGCGCCGCGGCCGAGGGGGCGATGGTGGCCTTCGCCGTCACCGCGCTCGACGGGCTCGTGTTCGCGCGCTCGCTCTTCGACAGCTCGATGAACTACCGCAGCGCGGTCGTCTACGGGGTGCTCGAACCGGTCGAGGGCGAGCGAGCGGATGCCGCCCTGTTGGCACTCTCGGAGAAGCTCATGCCGGGCCGCTCCGCCGAAGTGCGCGCGATGACCCGCAAGGAGGTCGCGGCCACTCGCGTGCTGCGCCTCTCGCTCGACGACGTGGTCATGAAGGTGCGCGCAGCCGGGCCGTCGGAGGCGGCCGACGACGGCGAGGACCACACGACCTGGGCCGGCGTGGTGCCGCTCGGGCGCGCCTGGGGAGCGCCTGTTCCCTCCGGGCTGACACCTGCCGGCACCCTGACACCGAAATCGGTGGCGGCACTGGCGACATCGAATGCCGCGAACTGAAGACTCGACTGCTGGAAAGGGGGTGCGTGATGTTCGCAACCATGCTCGTCATCGGACTGATCGCCGCACTGGCGATCGCCGCTGCGTTCGTGCAGTTCCGGCGCGACGGCTACCACCGTACGCCGACGCTGCAGCGCTGAGCTGAAGAAACGACCAGTCGCGCTCGACCCCACACCCTCCTCAGGCCGTGGAACTCCACGGTCTGAGGCGCGCCCGCCTCCTCGTATGGAGAAATAGGGCGATCGCCCGATGAGCGGGTGGGGCCTTAGCGAGCACGCTGGAGACATCCGGTCGGAGAGGCCGGATCGAAAACCTGGAGGAATCATGCAGTTCTCGGCTGATCTCGTCGCCCTGCAGATGCACCGCGCCGACGTGCACCGCTCCGAGCGGGAGCTCGCCGTGCGACGCAGCATCGAGGAGCGGCGCTCGGGCGACGCGACGTCGTCGCCCGAGGCGGCGCCGAGCCGTAACCGCGGACACCACTTCGCGGTGCGCCTCGCCCTGCGATGACTGCGCGGGTCGCCGTGCCCGACGCGGCCTCCCTCGGTGTCGGCGGTACGTGGGACGATGAATCAGTGACCATGTCAGCGCCGGCCATGATCGGCCGACACGCCGACCTCGCGAGGCTCGAAGCACGCCTCGACGAGGTGCGTGCCGGCGCCCCGTTCACCGTCATCATCGGCGGCGAGGCGGGCATCGGCAAGACCCGGCTCGTGCGCGAGTTCACGGCGGGGCTCGCGTCAGACGTCCGACTGCTCGCCGGTCAGTGCGTCGACCTCGGCAGCGTCGCTGCGCCGTATGCGCCGGTGAAGACCGCATTGCGCACCCTCGTCTCCGAGGTCGGCGCCGATCGCGTGCTCGAGGCGGTCGGCCCCGGGCGCGCCGCGTTCGTGGCGCTCCTGCCCGAGCTCGCGGCATCCGGTGCCGACACCGACACTGCGCCGGCGCCGGCTGGCGCGGCCGCCAGCCAGCTGCACGAGGCCATCGCGGTGCTCCTCGAGACGTTCTCGCGCGAGCGGCCCATCGTGTTCGTCATCGAAGACCTGCACTGGATCGACGCGGCGAGCCTCGCGCTGCTGCGCTTCCTCATGCGCGCGCTCGGGTCGAGCCGCGTGCTCACCGTGCTGAGCTACCGCACCGAAGACGTCACGCGAGGCCACCCGGTGCGGGCATTCCTCTCCGAAGCCGAGCGCGACCGCTGGGTCGAGCGCCTCGAGCTCAGCCGGCTCACCCGTGCGCAGGTGCGCAAGCTCGCGAAGTCCCTCATCGTCGACACGACACCGAGCCAGAGCGTGCTCGACACGCTGTTCCGCCGCAGCGACGGCGTGCCGTTCTTCGTCGAAGAGCTCGTCGGCATCGACGGATGCCGCGACGAGGGCTTCGTGCCCGACACCCTCCGTGAGCTCCTGCTCGCCCGCTACGAACGTCTGCCCGAATCGGCCCAAGAGCTGCTGCGCCTCATCTCCACTGGCGGCGTGCGTGTCTCCCACGCCCTGTTGTCCAAGGTCTACGCCGGCACAGCAGATGAACTCGACGCCGCGGCTCGTCAGAGTGTGCTCTTCGGAGTGCTCACGATCGAGGGCGACGACTACGCCTTCCGCCACGCACTTGTGCGTGAGGCGATCCTCTCCGACCTGCTTCCGGGTGAGCGCGCGCGCTTCCATGCGCGATACGCCGAGGCCTACGAGGCGATGGCTGCGGCCGGCACGAGGCGACTCGCGGCCGAGATCTCCTTCCACTGGCTCGGTGCGCACGACGCGGTGCGAGCGTTCCCCGCGACGATGCAGGCGATGCGTGAGGCTCGTGACGCCGCCGCCTATGAGACCGCAGCCCAGCTCGGCGAACGCGCCCTCGGCTTGTGGGACGTCGTGCCCGATCCAAAGCAGGCCGCCGGCATGGGCAAGCTCGAGCTCATGGGCCGCACCGCCTCGCACCTGCGCAACGCAGGGGAGGGCGAACGCAGCCTCGCCCTCGTGAAGGCCGCGCTCGCCGAATGCCCGCGCGACGATCCGCACTATCCGAGACTGTTGCGCGACAAGGCGCTCAACCTCGCGAACGTCGGACGCGGTGGGTCGATTCCCCTGCTCGAAGAGGCCCTCGAGGTGCTCGGCGACGAACCGAGCGAACTGCGAACCACCACCTACACGGGGCTCGCCGGGCGGCTCATGATCGAAGGCCGTCTCGACGAGGCGCTCGAGACGGCCGAGCGGGCGCTCGACATGGCGCTCGAGATCGGGTCGCCGCGATTCGCGTCGATCGCCACGAACATCGCCGGCGTGAGCCGAGCCCAGCGAGGCGAGGTCGAGCATGGCATCGAGGTGCTCGAGCGCGCCCGCGTGCTCGCCGAGGGTGATGGCGGCGCGCTGCTGCGGTACTGGGTGAACGCCTCCGACCTGCACTACCTCGTCGGCAATCATCGCGAAGCGGTGCGGCTCGCTGAAGAGGGTCTCGCGGCCGCGCGCACGCAAGGCGTCGAGCGCAGCTCGGGCGTCATCCTCGCCTCCAATGCCGTCGATCCCCTCTTCGCTCTCGGCGAGTGGGACCGTGCGCAAGAGCTCATCGATCGCGCCATCGCCCTCGACCCGCCGGCCCCGTTCACCGCCTACCTGCAGCGCGCGCGCATCTGGTCGCTGCTCTGGCGAGGCGACCCGGCCGCAGCCGCTGAAGCCTTGCGGGCGTCGCGCAGCTTCATGGCCCCCATCATGGAGGTCGAGATGCAGACGCGACTCGGCGTCGCGCGGGTCGCCGCCGACATCGCCCTCGCGAACGGCGATCTCGTTGCAGCCTGGCGCGAGGTTCGCGGCCTCCTGCATGAACGACTACTCCCGTTGCCGGGCTATGCACTGCCGATCATCTGGGCGGGCGGGCGCCTCATCGCCGACGCGCACCGACACCCCGACGCCGTGCCGGCCGACACCGCGTCCGAGATCGCCGCGGCCGAGCCGGCCCTGCGCTCGCTTCTCGGCCGCTTCGGGTTCTGGCCGAGCCAGCCGCTGTGGGGTGCGTTCTTCGAGGCCGAGCTCGCCGGCGCGGCATCCGAGGGGCCCGGCACCGACATCGCGGCGTGGCGCGATGCGGTCACCGTCGCTGCAGGTCCCACGGCCCCGGTCTACCTCGCCGCGTACGCCCTGCTCCGACAGGGCGAGGCGGAGCTCGCGGCGGGCGACCGGGTCGCGGCGCGCGCGACGCTGCAAGCGGCGTTCGACGTCTCCGAATCGAGTGGCGTGGGCGCCGTGCGTGACCGCGTCGTGCGGGTCTGCGGGGCGGCAGGGCTCGGTCTCGACGATGGATCGACGGCCGCCGACGGCGGCACAGCGGCGGGCGTGGCCGATCCGGCGACTGCGGCGACGGCAGAGCTCACCGCGCGCGAGCGCCAGGTGCTCGAACTCATCGCCGAGGGTCTCAGCAACCGGCAGATCGGCGAGCGCCTCTTCATCAGCGGCAAGACGGCGAGCGTGCACGTCTCGGCGATCCTCCGCAAGCTCGGCGCCGCGACCCGCACCGAAGCGGCGTACCGGGCGGGCGCGCTGAGCTGACGCGCGCCGGGCAGCCGTGCGCGCCAGGTCACCCCGAGTTGCCAGTTCTGGCCGCATTGATCTCGTCCTCGCGGCCTCAAGTGGCAACTCGATTCGGCGACTGGAATGAGTGCGCGCGGCGCGCTGACTCAGCCCGCGACGTCCGTAGCCCGCTCGACCTTCGCGATCGCGAGCGGCGCGAGCCGGAAGGAGCTGACGTTGGTGATCCCGCCGACCGACTCGACCGAGAGCCCGTTTGCGCCCGGCGCACCGAAGACGAGGCTCGACAACGCCGACTCGCCGTCGTTCACGAAGACCTCCACCGAGGAGGCGTCGACGACGACATCGAGGGTCACGACCCCGTCGCGAGACGGCGCGGGAGCCGTGCGCGTCTCGCGGTAGACGTCGGGCATGTCGGCGGCTGCGGCATCCGCTTCGCGTGACACGAAGGCGACGCCCGCCCGGAAGTCGACGCCGACCGTGGCGAACGAGCCGTCGCCCTCCTTGATGCGGAACCGCACCTCCGACGCCGGGTCGCGCGGGTCGGGCGCGACCTCGAGGCGGAGCCGGTAGGCGTCGGAGCTCGGCGGGGGGAGCCGTGTGGCTGCGGCATCCGTTGCGGCATCCGTCACGCGCAGATCGGTGCGGGTCTCCGCCTCACCCTCGAGCGAGTCGAGCGCGCCGGCAGGCGTCGAGACGAGCGTCGGCCGCCCGTCGACGTTGCGGAGCCCGAGCTCGCGCACGATCGAGTCGGCGCCGCCGTGCCAGTCGTCGGTCGGGAGGTCGCCGGCGTACGCCCAGTTGTTGAGCCAGCCGATCGCGTACCTGGACCCGAGCCGTTCGGCCTCGGGCAGGCGAGGGTCGTCCCAGGTGACGGTCGCGTAGAAGTCGGCGCCGCGATCGAGCCAGGCGGGCTCCTCGTCGTCGGCGACGAACGACGTGCCGTCCCACTCGCCCGTCCAGTAGGCGGTGCCGGTCGTCATGCCGTGCTCGCCGCCGTTGACGCCGGCTGCGAGCACCCACTTCGTGTTCGAGGGGTCACCGTCGACCGACATCTGGAACAGGTCGGGGCACTCGAGGATGCCGACGTCGTCGCGTGCGAATGCCGAGCGGTAGGTCCAGTCCTTGAGGTCGGGTGAGGTGTAGAACCCGAGCTTGTTCCCCTCGGCGAGGACCATGAGCCACGCCCCGCTCGCGTCGTCCCAGATGATCTTCGGGTCGCGCCAGTGGGCTTCGCCGGGGTTGTCCATGACGGGGTTGCGCTTGTACGGCTCGAACCGGTAGCCGCCGTCGGTCGAGACGAAGAGCGACTGCCGCTGGACGCCCTCGAGTTGCTGGGTCATGATGGCGATGACGGCCCCGGCGCCGAAGCCGGCGGTGTTCTCGGTGTCGATCACGGCGCTGCCGGTCTCGATGTCGCCGAGTCCGTTGTCGTACTTCTCGATCGCGACGCCCTCCTCGCGCCAGTGCACGAGGTCGGTGGAGGTCGCGTGGTACCACTCGGTGCCGTTCCCCTCGGGGTAGTCGCCGTTGTAGAGGTAGTAGTAGTGCCAGCGGCCATCGAGCCAGAACGGCCGCTGCGGGTCGTTCATCCAGCGCTCACCGGGCGTGAGGTGCACCGCCGGGCGGTACGGTGACCAGTCCGCAGGGCGCTGGTACTCAGGCGCTGGGCCAGCGGATGCCTCGGGGGTCGGCGCGGGCCCACCCGAACGGCCGCCGGGGGCCAGCACGAGTGCGAGCACCACGCCGGTGGCCGCCACGACCGCGACGATCACCCAGGTGAGCGATCGCGGCCAGCGCCGCAAGCGCGAACGCGCAGCGGCGAGCCACGCGGCGGGTCTCGGTCGTGGTCGTTCCCGAGCACGCTCGGGCGCGCCCGGCGGCGCGTCGCGTGGGTGTGCTGGGTTCATGATCTTCCGTCGTGGTTCGAACACCGCCGACACTCGAGCCCACTTGCAAGGCCGTCCGTCTTGCAAGGGCGTCCGTCGAAATCGGCCGTGCGGCTTCGCAGCTGTCTGTTGGGAGAAGCGCAAGCGCCAGTCAAGGAATCGGTGGCCACGCTAACCCCGACCAAATCGTTTTGCAAACTTCTCCTCGAATCTCGAACGAATGAGAGCGCGACCATCGGCGACAGGGCGGCGATCAATCCGATCTCCATGCGAACGCATCGATTTCGGCGTCCCCGGTTGTGACTTGACAGCGTTCTGAGCCTGCGCATAGGTTCCTGTCTCGGGGGAAGCGCAACGTCACGTTCTCGAGGATTCGTCCACCGCTCAGATCGGTCACGAAGGAGAGCGAAGAACGTGAACACATCACACTGTGCATCGAGCACGCCATATCCAGCTCGCGCCGTGCGCATACCGACGACTCCGTTCGCCGACTGATGACGCACGACGACTCCCGATCGATCGGCTGACGCCGAACGAGTCGGGCACTGCGGAGTCGGATGCCGTGACCGCGACCACGTACGGTCGCCGCATCCGTCCCCGCAATCGCCGCACACGCCGCGGCGATCCACGGATGGTCCCGCGTTGGGATCCTCCACCCATCCACGGACGAACCGTTCGTCGGATGCCGACTGCGCGCGGCCATGGCCACGACCGTGTCTCGGGAGATCGAATTCCCGCGGATCGGGCAGCAGCCGGTCCCTTCACTATGAAAGGCGAGTACATGTCAACACCCACTCGGCGCTTCAAGCGCCTGATCACCGGAGGAGTGGTCACGACCGGAGTTCTGGTCGCGACCCTCTTCACCGGCACGGCCGGAGCCGTTGCTGCCCCGGATGTGCAGCCCGGCCCGGAGCCCACCGTGCACACCCAGGAGGCGTACGCACCCGAGGACGACTTCACCGCGAAGTGGACCCGCGCCGATGCCCGGCAGCTCCAGCGGCTGTCGGACCCGACTGCGGGCCCCCGTGAGAACTCCATGCCCGACGCGCTCACCATGCCGGAGGTTCCGCAGGACTTCCCCGACATGTCGAACGGCGAGGTGTGGGTCTGGGACACTTGGCCGCTGACCGATGAGGACGGCAACCAGTACAGCATCAACGGCCAGGAGATCATCTTCTCGCTCGTGGCCGACCGCAGCCTCGGCTTCGACGACCGCCACGTCTTCGCGAAGATCGGCTACTTCTTCCGTCCGGCCGGCATTCCGGCCGAGGAGCGGCCCGAGAACGGCGGCTGGACCTACGGCGGCCTCGTCTTCGACGAGGGTGTCACGGGGCAGATCTTCGAGGACCAGTCGTACAGCCACCAGACCCAGTGGTCGGGATCCGCGCGCATCATGAAGGGCGGCGAGATCAAGCTCTTCTTCACGGATGTCGCCTTCTACCGTGACGCCGCCGGGAACGACGTCAAGCCGTACGACCCGCGCATCGCGCTCAGCGTCGGCAAGGCGCACGCCAACAAGAACGGCGTGAAGCTCACGGGGTTCGACAAGGTCACCGACCTCCTCCAGGCTGATGGCACGTACTACCAGACCGGTGAGCAGAACCCGTTCTTCAACTTCCGCGACCCGTTCACCTTCGAGGACCCGGCGCACCCGGGCGAGACCTACATGGTCTTCGAGGGCAACTCGGCCATGGAGCGCGAATCCGCGCAGTGCACGGAGGAGGACCTCGGCTACCGCGAGGGCGACCCCAATGCCGAGACGGTCGAGGAGGTCAATGCCTCGGATGCGACCCTCAACATCGGGAACATCGGCCTCGCGAAGGCGAAGAACGACGAGCTCACCGAATGGGAGTTCCTGCCGCCGATCCTCTCGGCGAACTGCGTCACCGACCAGACCGAGCGGCCGCAGTTCGTGTTCAAGGACGGAAAGTCCTACCTCTTCACGATCAGCCACCGCAGCACGTTCGCGGAGGGCCTCGACGGACCCGAGGGCGTTTACGCATTCGTCGGCGACGGTATCCGTAGCGACTTCCAGCCGCTGAACAGTGGTTCGGGCCTGGCGCTCGGCAATCCGACGAACCTGAACTTCGCCGGTGGCCAGCCGTTCGCACCCGACTTCAACCAGCACCCCGGTCATTTCCAGGCGTACTCGCACTACGTCATGCCGGGTGGGCTGGTGCAGTCGTTCATCGACACGATCGGTACGAGCGACAACTTCGTGCGCGGCGGCACGCTCGCCCCGACCGTGAAGATCGACCTCGATGGTGCCAGCAGCGCCGTCGACTACTCCTACGGCGGCGACGGCTTGGGAGGCTGGGCTGACATCCCGGCGAACATCGACGTCAATCCTGGCGGCAAGGTGCAATAGCAACCGCGGGCACGGATGCTCCGAGGCCGTCGGGCCTCGGGGCATCCGAGTGCGGGTGGGAGGCGGCGGTCAGCATGCCGCGTCCCACCCGCATGCCTGCTGTGGCGGTGTTTCGGGTTGTGCGTCGCGGGTCGGGGGCTCGCCGGGCGCGGTATGGCGTGGTCTAGAGGACCAACGCGGGCATGGCGCCCATGATGCCTACTGCGAGCACGCCGAGCGCGGCGAGTGCAGCAACTGCTCCGGCCGCGGCGGCGGCGGTACGCCAGTCGGTTTTCGTCGTCATTGGGGGAGTCGCCTTCGTTGGGGGAATTGGCGATGTCAGGATGACATCGTTGTCAGCGAATGCGGCGATGCTACACGCTCTCACGGAATGCCGTCAAGCTTTCGTCGGACGTTTAGCCCACGAGTCCTCGAGTCGCGTCGTTCCGACAGCGGGTGGGATGCGGCGGTCAGCAGCGCCGCATCCCACCCGCACGGCTCAACCGGCGACTCGCACGACGAGGCTGCCCCCGTCGGTGGTGCCGGCCGAGTTCTCGAGCTCGACCGTGTACCGATGCTCGCCAGGCGCGGCATCCGTGATCGCGAAGGCGACCACGCGCTCCGAGTCGGAGCTGCGGTACACGCGGTCGATCACGTGGCCGTCCTCGAGCAGGCGAACCACGGTCGTCGGCTCGCCCTGACCGACCTTCACCTTGACGACGAAGTCGCCGTCGGCGTCGGGCCCGCGCTTCGGGCCGGTGAGCGCCGAGACCTGCGCGACGGGCGGTGCCGCCGTCGCGCCGTCGACACCCGCCTCTGCGTACATCGCCCCGTGCATCGGCGTGACGGTGAGCGACTCGAGCGTCGCGCCGTCACCCTCGGCCCAGAGGCCGATCGCATCGGCGCCCGCGTTCGGGAACACCTGGTCGGTGATCGTCGTGCGTCCGTCGCCCGAGAACACCTCGACCGACGAGCGGTCGACGTACACGGTGAGCGCGAGGCGCCCGTCGTCGAGCGCGACCGGCGCGTCGTCGAGCGAGGCGAATGCCGGGTGGAAGCCCGTGCTCCCCGAGTCACGGCGATCGACGAAGAGGCGAGCGGATGCCGCGTCGTACCCGATCCGCGTCGCCGACTCGTCGTCTCCGAGCACGCTGAGCCCGACCGCTTCGGCGTCGCCCGGCGCGATCACCGCGTCGATGCGCACGACCTCACCCTTGACGGGCAGCGTCTCGGAGCCCGACGCGATGGGGCGCGAGGCATCCGTATACGCGAGCTCCGTCTGCTCGAGCTCGTCGAACTCGGGCACGACGTCTTGCGTGAGGCGCGGGCCGCGCGCGGTCGAGACGAGCGACACCTCACGAGGCAGGGCCATCGCGCTCCGCCACGAACCCGTGGGGATGTCGTTGGCGTAGTCCCAGTTGTTCATCCAGCCGAGCATCACGCGGCGATCGTCGGGCGCGTTGCTGAACGAGACCGTCGCGTAGTAGTCGCGGCCCCAGTCGAGCCAGTCGTAGCCCTCGATGCGCGGCGCGGCAGGGGCATCCGAGAACATCACCTCGTCGACGAGCACGTGACCCCATCCGAAGCGGTTGTTGTCGATGATGCGAACGGATGCCTCACGCCCGGCGAACTCCGAAACGTCCCACGACGTCCAGTCGAGGCTCTCGCTGTTCCGCCCGGTCGTGGTGCGCACGATCTCGCCGTCGACGACGAGGTTCACCGAGGTCTCTTCGGAGCGAGCCTGCGCGGGCTCCGCTCCGAGCACGAGATGGTCGACGGTGAGGTGACCCCAGCCGCCCGTCGCGTCGTCGTGCACCTGGAAGCTCGCGTCGCGACCGGCGAACTCCGAGACATCCCACGACTGCCAGTTGAGCTGGCCGGCCTCGGGACCGGTGGCCGTGCGTGCGACCTCGCCGTCGACGAGGAGGCGTACCTCGAGGGTGCCGTTGAATCGCTTGCCGCCGCCGACGAGGAACGACAGGTGGTCTTCACCATCGGCGATCGTGAACGCCGGCGACGTGAGGTCGCCGAGGTTGTCGTCGCCCTTGGGGCCGCCCTCCCAGGTGTTGATGCGCTTCTGACCGAGGTGGTAGTCGCCGCCGGCCGTCGATGGGTTGCGCCACGGCTCGGTGGTGAAGTCGCCCGTCGCCGCCCAGCCGGTGTCGGCGAGGGTCGTGCCGTCGGCGAACTCGAACCCGTCGAACAGCAGGCGCCCCGCGGGCGGCTCGTTGCCGAGCTGCGTGCCGTCGACGTGCGGGTGGTTGCCGCCGCCGACGAGCAGGTTCACGTGCGGCTCGTCGATCGTGAACGCCGGCGATTCCATCGTGCCCACGGGCCAGTCGTGGTCGGCGAAGCCGTTCACGAGCCCCGCGCCCACGAAGCCAGAGACGGGGTTCTGGCCGGGCAGGGTCCCGGCGGCCGGGGCATCCGTCCAGGGGCCGTTCGCCCAGTTGCCGGGCTCGTTGGCGACGGTCCAGCCCTCGTAGTCGCCGCCGTTGAAGCCAGCGAACACCTCACCCGTCGGCAGCGTCTCGTCGGCGACGGTGCTCTCCGAGGTGAAGGTCGTGCCGTCGAACTCGCCGACGAAGTACTGGCCGCCCGAGCCGCCCGCGACGGAACCGGGGTTGAGGTTCACGACCATGACCCACTTCGTGTTCGCCGGATCGCCGTCGACCGCGAGCGGGAACAGGTCGGGGCACTCCCAGATGCCGCCCTTCGCGTTGGCCGGGCCGAAGTCGCTGAGATGGGTCCAGGTCTTCAGGTCGTCGCTGCGATACAGCACGACCTTGTACTGCAGCGCCTCGACCGCCACCATCACCCAGTACGCCTCGCCGGTCGCGGCATCCGTGTACCGGATCACCTTCGGGTCGCGGAAGTTCGCCGAGTCGCGGTCGACCACGGGGTTGCCCTCGTACTTCGTCCAGGTCTGGCCGTCGTCGGTGCTGTAGGCGAGCGATTGCGCCTGCTTGCCGGCGTGCGTCGGATGCGCCGGGGTGTACGCGCTCGTGTAGATCGCGACCATCGGCGGATCCTCGGCCGTGCCGAAGCCGCTCGTGTTGCCCTCGTCGACGACGACCGAGCCCGAGAAGATGTCCTCGATCGCCGCGCCCTGCTCGTCGAAGGTCTGCGGGATCGCAACCGGCTGCTCCTCCCAGTGCGCGAGGTCGTTGCTCGTCGCGTGGCCCCAGCTCATGTTGCCCCAGCGGGTGCCGGACGGGTTGTGCTGGAAGAAGAGGTGCCACGTGCCGTCGTCGTAGACGAGGCCGTTCGGATCGTTCATCCAGTTGCGTTCCGGTGAGAAGTGCAGGTACGGCCGGTACTGCTCCGCAGCCGGGTCTGGCGCCGGCTCCTCGGCCATCGCAGGCACAGCCGCCAACGTGCCCAGCGAGAGTGCCGCAACGGCGACCGCCGCGGCGGCGTTCCGCCAGCGTGTTTTGCTCGTCATCGTGTTGTTTCGCCCTTCATTGCGCGATTCTCGATGTCACCATGACATCGTTGTCAATCCGTTCGGCGCGACGCTACGCACTGTCCGGTGGACATTGCAAGAGCGTCATCGAACGTCGGATGTCTCGGACGTCCGCGAGCGGTCGTCACGACCTGCGTCAGGACCGGGCGTCCGGCCGGCGTCCGGGCCGGACGTCAGCTCGGGTAGACCGGATCGTGCGCGGGCGTGCGAAGCAGCGCGCCCTCGTGGCGTACCGTCGCGGCGGCGATGGTCATCGCCTCGTGGAGTGCCGCCTCCCAGGCGATCGTCGTCTGCGGGAGGCCACGCTCGGCTACGTGCTGCACGATCGCCGAGAGGGTGGCATCGCCGGCGCCCATCGTGTCGACGACCGGGCCCGAGAGCTCGACGATGTCGGCGTGCACCACCAGCCGGCCGTCATGGACGGTCGCGCCCTCTCGACCGGCGGTCGCGAGGATCGCGGGGCCGAAGCCCGGCGCGTCGTCGGCCACGGGATCCCGGCTGAGCCGGGCGACGAACGCGTCGAGCGAGTCGCCGAGCAGCAGCTCGGCGTCTTCATCGCCGACTTTCGCGAGCAGGGACCGGGAGGCGAAGTCCTCGAAGTTCTCGAGGAACGCGGCGCGATCGGCGAGCATGCCGGCCCGGGGATTGCCGTCGACGATGACCCGCTCCTCGGGCCGCGCGATCGCGTCGACGAGCTCGGCATACTGCGCGGGGTTGTCGAAGGGGAAGCAGCTCACGACCACGAGGTCGGCCTCGTCGAGCGCCGCTCGAGTCGCGTCGTCGAAGCGGAGGCTGCGGTGCTGCGCCGCCTCGTTGAACTCGTATCGCGGCTCGCCGTCGGTGCGATCCGAGATCGCCCGCGAGGTGCCGAGCGCCGACGGGCTCTCGACGAGCCGCACGCCGTAGTCGTCGAGGTACGAGCGGATGTGCTGCGCCGGCTCGTCATCGCCGAGCATCGCGACGAGGGTCACGTCTTGGCCGAGGAGCGCGAGTCCGACGGCGACGTTGAGCGCGGCGCCGCCCACGAACTCGCGGGATCCCTGGGGATCGCGGAGCTCGTCGATGAGGGCGTCGCCGACGACGGTGATCCGTTGCGTCGATGGAGCGGGGGCGGGGTGGGACATCCGTCAGCCTTCCTGGCGTGGTGCGATCTCGCCCGAGCCGCGCTCGATCAGGCGCGTCGGGATGATGGTGCGAGCGGCGGGGGAGTTGTCTCCGTCGAGCCGGGCGAACACGCGCTCGGCGGCGACGCGGCCGATCTGCTGCGGGTTCTGTGCGACGACGGTGATGCCGGGCTCGAGCAGGTCGGCGAGCGGCACGTCGTCGAAGCCGACGAGGGCGGTGTCACGATGCCGGTCGAGCTCGCGAAGCGCGTGGATCACGCCGATGGTCACGAGGTTCTGGCTGCTGAAGATGGCGGTCGGCGGAGTGGGCGAGTCGAAGAGCGCGAGCGTCGCGAGCCGCGCGGTCTCGGCGTCGTGGAGGCCTTCGACGACGGGCACGTCGCGTGTGGCGACGCCGAAACGGCCGAGTTCGTCGAGGAAGCCCTGACGGCGTTCGCGAGCGGTGCGGATGTTCGCCTTGTCGCCGAGGTAGGCGACGCGCCGGTGCTCACGCTCGAGCAGGTGCCGAGTGGCGAGGGCGGCGCCGTCGTAGTTGTCGCTCACGACGGCGTCGGAGGTGATGCCGGCGGGCTCGCGGTCGACGAAGACCACGGGCGTGCCGCGCCGGAGCTCGGGCGCGAGGTAGGCCTGGCTCTCGGAGACGGTCGTGAGGATGAGACCGTCGACGCGGCGCCGGAGGAAGGCCGACACCGCGGCCTGTTCGCGGTCGGGGTCGTCATCGAGGCTCGAGGCGAAGACCGAGACGCCGCGTTCGAGGGCGACGTCTTCGACGGCGCGATGCACGGCGCCGGCGAACGGGTTGTCGACACTACTGACGAGGAGCCCGAGCGTGCGGGTGCGTCCGTCGGCACGCCGCAGGTTCCCGGCGTGCAGGTCGGGCTCGTAGTCGAGGGTGCGGGCCGCGGCGATGACCTTCGCGATCGTCGCTGCCGAGACGTTCGGCTCGTTGTTGATGACGCGTGAGACGGTCTTCACGCCGACGCCGGCGAGTGCCGCCACCTGGCGCATCGTCGGGCGGCGGGAACCGTGAGCCGCCGAATTCTGGTCTGACAACGGTGTCACAATTCGCTCCCCAATGTGCAATCTGGACTTGACTGTACATGACGAAAGAGGCTAGACCTAGATATGACATCGTTGTCAGGGCGGCAACGGTCACCCACACAAGAGGAGATTCATCGATGAATCACGCAGCACCCGGCGCACTCCGTCGCCGACTCATCACGGCCGGTTCGCTCACCGCCGCAGCAGCTCTCGCCTTCACCGGATGCGCGTCCTCGGACACCGGCGGCGGCACCGCGGGCGGCGATGACGAGAACATCAGCGTCTCGCTGATCACGAAAACGAGCACGAACCCCTTCTTCGTCGCCATGCAGGACGGCGCCGAAGAGGCTGCCGACGAACTCGGCGTCGACCTCACGTTCGCGGCCGGCAAGGAGGATGGCGACGAGGACACGCAGATCCAGGCCATCGAGAACGCCATCTCGAAGGGCGACGCCGGCATCCTGATCACGCCGAACGGACCCGCCGTCGAGGACGCACTCGTGAAGGCCCGCGACGCCGGCCTCTACGTCATCGCGCTCGACACCCCGCCCGGCGACCCCGAGTCGGTGGACATCACGTTCGCCACCGACAACTTCCTCGCCGGCCAGGAGATCGGCAAGTGGACCGCCGCGAAGCTCGGCGGCGAGAAGGCCACGATCGCGCTCATCGACCTCTTCGACGACAAGGTCGTCTCAGTCGACGTGGCCCGCGACCAGGGCTTCCTCGACGGCATGGGCATCGACGTCGGCGACGAGACGAAGAACGGCGACGAGGCGAAGACGGGCACGTACTCGGGAGGCGAATACGAGATCGTCGGCAACGAGGTATCCGGGGGTGCAGAAGACGGCGGCCGCACCGCCGCGGAGACCCTGCTCTCGAAGAACTCCGACATCAACGTCGTCTACACGATCAACGAGCCCACCGCCTACGGCGCCTACGAGGCCTTCAAGGCAGCCGGCACCACCGACGGTCTCGTCGTCGTCTCGGTCGATGGCGGCTGTGCTGGAATCGATGCCGTCAAGGACGGCACCATCGGCGCGACGAGCCAGCAGTACCCGGTCAAGATGGCCGAGCTCGGCGTGCAGGCGATCCACGACCTCGTGAAGACCGGCAAGAAGCCCGAGACCACTGAAGGCCTCGACTTCTTCAACACGGGTGTCGCGCTCGTGACCGACGACCCCCAGGAGGGCGTCGAGTCGATCGACACCGCCGAGGGCAGCGAGATCTGCTGGGGCTAATCACCAGCACCGCAACGTGAGGCGGTGCGGTTCGGGCGACGGATGTCGCGTGAGCCGTCCCGGGCCGCGGCATCCGTCAGCCGCCCGATCCGCACCGCCTCACCCTTGAGAAATCGGAGAATCAACGTGAGTCAGCAAACCACAGAGCCGCCGACCTCGGCGCTCGATCTGGCCGAGGAGTTCCTCGACCGCAGCACGCCGCTCAGCCGCATCCGCAACACCCTGCATCGCTACCCCGCTCTCAGCCCGGCCATCGTGCTCGTGCTCGCCGTGATCGTGTTCGGGTTGCTCAACGACCGCTTCCTGAACCCGGCCAACCTCTCGCTCATCACGCAGCAGGTCGCCGTGGTCGGCACCCTCGCCCTCGCCCAGACCCTCATCATCCTCACCGCGGGCATCGACCTGTCGGTCGGAGCGGTGATGGTGCTCAGCTCGATGGTGGTCGCCCAGACCACGGTGCACATGGGCGTGCCGGCCATCCTCGGCCTCTTCCTCGGCCTCGTCGTCGGGCTCGGCGCGGGCGCCCTCAACGGCTTCCTCGTCACGCGCCTCAAGCTGCCGCCGTTCATCGTGACCCTCGGCACGCTCAACATCTTCGTCGCGCTCACGCTGCTCTACTCCGGCGGCGCGACCGTTCGTGGCGGCGAGATGCCCGACCTCCTCACCGCGATGGGGGCGACGTTCAACCTGGGCGGCGTGAACATCACGATCGGCGTGCTCATGATGCTGATCCTCTACGTCGTGCTCGCGTTCATCCTGCAGAAGACCGCATGGGGCCGGCACGTCTACGCGGTCGGCGACGACCCCGAGGCGGCGCGACTCGCGGGCATCAGCGTGAACCGGGTGCTCATGAGCGTCTACCTCGCGGCCGGCGCGATCCTCGTGATCGGCGCCTGGATCCAGATCGGGCGCACGAACGCCGCGTCGCCGAACGCCGGCGCCGACCTCAACCTCGACTCGATCACCGCCGTCGTGATCGGCGGCACGAGCCTCTTCGGCGGTCGGGGCACCGTTTGGGGCACGCTCCTCGGCGCGCTCATCGTCGGCATCTTCCGCAACGGGCTCTCGCTCGCGGGGCTCGACGTGCTCTGGCAGACGTTCGCCGTCGGTGTGCTCATCGTCGTGGCCGTCTCCGTCGACCAGTGGATTCGAAAGGTACGCAAATGACCGACACCACCGACACCACCGCTGCCGGAGCGGCGGCTGCAGCGGCATCCGATGGCCGCACGCCGATCCTCCGCGCCAAGCGCCTCGTGAAGACGTTCGGCCGCGTCGTCGGCCTCGACGGGGTGAGCCTCGAGCTCTACCCCGGAGAGGTGCTCGCCATCATCGGCGACAACGGCGCCGGCAAGTCGACGCTCATCAAGTGCCTCACGGGCGCCGAGATCCCCGACGAGGGCGAGATCTTCCTCGACGGCAAGCCGGTGCACTTCAAGCGTCCGCAGGACGCACACGCCGCCGGCATCGAGACCGTGTACCAGAACCTCGCCGTCTCGCCCGCGCTCGACGTGGCCGCGAACCTCTTCCTCGGTCGCGAGGTGCGCAAGAAGGGCATCCTCGGCTCGGTCTTCCGCATGGTCGACCAGAAGGGCATGCGGCAGCGGGCGAAGGACGAGCTCAAGGAGCTCGGGATCTCGACGCTGCAGGATGTCACGGTGGCCGTCGAGAACCTCTCGGGCGGGCAGCGGCAGGCCGTCGCCGTCGCACGTGCCGCAGCGTTCGGGTCGAAGGTCGTCGTGCTCGACGAGCCGACGGCGGCGCTCGGCGTGCGCGAATCGCAGCAGGTGCTCGAGCTCATCAAGAACCTGCGCGACCGCGGCATCCCCGTCATCCTCATCTCGCACAACATGCCGCAGGTGTTCGAGGTGGCCGACCGCATCCACATCCAGCGGCTCGGCAAGCGCGCAGCCACGATCACGCCCGAGTCGCACTCGATGACCGACGCGGTCGCGATCATGACCGGCGCGGCCCGCGTGTGAGCTCGTCGAAACCCGAGGGCGTCGTCGAACTCGTTGCCGAGTTCACGGCGCTCCCCGGCCGCGAGGAGGAGGTCGAGCGCCTCCTCCTCGCGCTCACGGCCGAGGTGCGCAACGAGCCCGGATGCCTCGAGTTCACGCCGCACCGCGTCGCCCCTGCTCCCGCCGAGGCTGTGGTCGCGACAAGTCCCGCACCCGTGGGCTTCCGCTTCGTCGTGACGGAGGCCTATCGCGACCGGGAGGCGTTCGCCGACCACCTCGCGGGGTCGTACGGTGCGGCGTTCAACGCGGCGCTGCATCCGCTCATCGTCGAGGACCGCTCCGCGCTCACGTTCCTCAGGCGCCTCGGCTGACCGTCTCCTCTCACGATCGTCCCGCTCGCGGTGGAGGGCCCGGATCGCGTGGGAGTGACCGAGTTCGGTCGCTCCCACGGAACAGGCTCCTCCGCGGCGTGCATTAGCGTGGGTGGCTGACCCCGAGGAGCACCATGAGACCCGGACCGAGACGCAGCGTCAGCCAGGTCGACATCGTCGACGCGGCGTTCGATATCCTCGAGCAGAAGGGCTTCGCCGCGGTCTCCGTGCGAGGCGTGGCGGCGGCGCTCGGGCTCACGCCCACCGCGATCTACACGTACTTCCCGTCGAAGAACGCGCTCATGCGGGCCATGGTCGAAGAGCTCCTCGCGGGCGTCGACGTGGCCGGGGCATCCGACACGTCGAGCGGATGGCGCGACCGCGTGCACGCCCTCGCGCTCGCCGTGCGAGCGAGGCTCGCCGAGCATACCGGCGCCATGGTGCTCGTCACGAGCGGGCCGCTCGACGGACCGCACGCCCTCGCGCTCGGCGAGGCGCTCATCCGCTTGTTCGTCGAGGCCGGCCTGCCGGTCGACGACGCCGCGCGGGCCGCCGTGGCCGTGCGGGCGCACGTGCTCGGCGTGAGCGCCCTCGAAGCGGCAGAGCGCGCCGGGCGGGGGGCTGAAGCTGGTGCCGCCGAGGGCGCGGGCCGCGCGACATCCGGCCCCCTCTGGACGGATGCCTCGCGCTACCCGCTCACCGAGGCGACCGCGCATCTCGCGCTCCCCGCGGGAGCCGACGACGAGTTCGCGTGGGGAATCGATCGCTTGCTCGACGGCCTGCTCGGCAGCGTGCCGGCGCGTAGCGCCTGAGCCTGAGGGTCGAGGCGGCGCCGCGGCTACCAGCGGTTGCGCACGTACTCCGCCCATCCGAACAGCGACTCGACCGCGATGATCTCGCCGGAGTCGTCGGTGACGGTGCCGCGATACGTGCCGAAGCACTGATGTGTCTCGGAGGAGATCACCCCGAGCGCGGTGCGCTCGGCCCGCTCGTAGAGCGGCTCGAAGCGCAGATCGACGCGAACGCTCCTGATCGACCACGGCGCGAGCCAGTCCTCCTGGTCGAAGCGCCACTCGAGCTCGTCGCCGAGCTTGTGCAGGCGGCCGTCGAGCGAGACCGCGTTCTCGGTCGAACCGGTGCCGTCGGTCGCGCCGCCGGCGAGCTGCAACCCGAGCCGTCGCCCGCGCTCGATGCCGGAGGCCGCACCCCAGTACCACGTCATGCGGTACGGCCAGCGTCCGCGGGCGTGGTCGAGCACCGCCCAGCTGTCGCCCGGCGGAAGGTCGTGGCGGGTGCCGTCGACGGTGATGGTGCCGAGGGCGGGGCGTGCGACATCCTTCATCCTGTACTCGAACCTGCGATCGCTCCACGGCACCACCACGCCCATCGACTCGTGGCCGTCGGGCCGCTCGGCGAGCACGTCGAGCGTCACGCGCGCGCTCGCCGCCCGGATTCGCGTGCCGCCGCGCTCCTCGACGATCGTGGCCTCGATGTCGCGCATGCTCGCCGTGGCCGGGCCGCTGCCGTGAGACGGGGGTAGCGACACGCCCCGCGAAAGCGGCATGGTCGCGCCGCTGTCGACGAACTCGAGCGTGCTCCGATCGAGCACCCACACCTTGGAGGTGGTGGCGTAGTCGAGCATCGCGATCGTGACGGCCGCGATCAGGTGCGGTGAGGTGAACACCCAGTATTCCCAGCGCTTGTTGCGGCCGCGGCCGACGCCGCCGCGGCCGATGCCTGAGGTGTCGTGCAGCGGATGCCGGGTCCAGCCCACCGACTCGGGATCGAGTCGGCCATTCGGCAGGCAGAGCGTCACCGGACCGGTGAGCTCACGCTCGTGCGTCAGCGGCGTGTTCGCGTCGCCCACACGACCTCCTCATCTCGTGCTCCCTGTGCACAGTGTATTGCTGCGGGGGCCGCGTGTCAGGGCAGCGAATCCGCAGCGGATCATGACGAGGCGTGCACCCCGAATCGCGACGCGGCGCCGGCCCTGGGAAGGGCCGACGCCTCGCCGGTGGTGTGGTGCTGGTGCTGCGATGCTGCTGGTGCGGCTACTCCGCGCTCGGCGGGGTGATCCGGATCAGCGCCGAGCGGTTGCCGTCGAGCGTCTTGGCGACCTCGATGACGGTGCCGAAGCCGACGCCGGCATCGCCGGGGTTGCCGGTGCCGGTCACGGTGAACCCGAGGTCGAGCCCGTAGAGGCTCTCGAGCGGGCTGCCCGCGGAGTCCACGATGCGAGTCGTGTACGGCGCGTTGCCCTTCGACGGCACGACCGTCGAACCGTCGGCGTAGCGCCAGTAGAGACCGTTGACCTCAGGGTCGCCGGTCTGCACGTACTCGAGGCCGGGAACCCAGCCCTGAGCGTCGGTGAAGTTGCTCACTCCCGCTCGCGTCGGCACGTCGGTGCAGTACTCCGCGAACGCCGCGTCGGTGAAGCACTCGGTGAACGGGTATGTGTCACGCACGCCGAACGCGGCATCCGAGGACTGCGCCCGCGATGGCATGTTCTTCAGCACGGTGGGGTCGGCCGCCGCCGCCTCGCCGGTGCGGCGCAGCGGGTCGAAGTGGCTGTCGACGATGAGCAGGCCGCCCTTCGCACCGCCGCTCGGCATCGACGTGAGATTGCTCTGCACGTGGTTCGCGTCGCCGTAAGTGGTGTCGCGGTACCAGACGAGCGCGCCGGGCGCGTTGTACTGCATCTTGTCGACCTTCCACGCGCCGTCGCTGTACACCGTGTCGTAGGCGTACTTCAGGCCCTCGTCGAAGCCATCGAAGTTGCGCCACTCGACGAGGTAGTACTGCGCCTGCGTCGAGGTGCCCGTGTCGAGGTGCCAGCCCTCACCGGTCGTGTCCGTGAACGACGCGACTTCGGGCGTCCACCCGGCGTCGCCGCTCTCGACGTCGTCGCTCCAGACGGTCTCGGTGCCGCTCGTGAGCGAGAAGTCGTCGGCGAACCAGCCGCGCTCGAGGAACGCCTCATCGGTCGCGAGACGCAAGCGCACGTCGACCGACTCTCCCGCGAAGGCCGAGAGGTCGGCGTACTGGTGCTGCCATCCTCCGGTGCTTCCCGTGAGCCCGTACTTCTTGTTGCCGAAGTCGACCATGCGGCCGTTCGGGTCGGTGTAGCCGTCGGGTGTGGTCACCTCGGCGCCGGCCTCGTCGTAGACCTTGACCTCGGTCCACGTCGATCCGCCGTCGGTCGAGACCTCGACGAAGCCGTAGTCCCACTCCTCCTCGATGACATAGTCGTTGTACATCCAGAACTTCGCATCGGCGGGAACGGTGCCGAGGCTGCGGCTCAGGCGCACGTCGGCCCAGTCCTGGTCGGCTCCGGTGGCCCACATGTTCTCGCCGCTGTGCGGCTCGGTGAGCGTCACGACCTTGTCGGGCAGGTTGATCTTCACGCCGTCGGCGCTGCCCTTGAGCGGGCGCGAGTTCTGGCCGACCTTCACGGTCGAGGCGTCGTCGCCGGCATCGAGCTGCACCGGGTCGGCCCAGCCGAGCACCCACTTGTCCCAGAGGCCCATGTGGGTCGGCATCGACTGGAAGATCGGGCCGGCGTGCGAACCCGACGACATGAGGTCCCAGAAGTCGATGTCGGAGTCACCGGCACCCGTCGTGTCGTAGAGGTCGGGAAGGCCGAGATCGTGACCGTACTCGTGGGCGAAGACGCCGACGCCCGAGTCCTCGGGCTGCACGATGTAGTTCGAGAGCGTGAGGTCGGTGCCGGGAATGTCGGCGCCGCCGATGACGGTCGACGAGTGAGCCCAGATGGCATTGGTGCCCTCGGCTCCGCCGCCGCCCGACTTGTCCTCACCGGCGTGCACGAGCACGACGTGGTCGATGACGCCGTCGGGCTCGTTGAAGTCGAGGTCGCCGTCGCGGTCGCCCTGGTCCTCGATGTCGTAGTCGGCCCACGGGAAGTCGGGCTGCGCCGCCGCGAGCGCCTCGACGGCGTCGATCGGCAGCTGGCCCGGGCCCAGCGGGTTGTCAGGGTGACCCTGCATATCCTGCACGGCTCCGGCCTCGTAGACGCCCTCTTCGTTCAGGAAACAGACGCTCGCCCCGTAGTAGGCCTCGGAGTGCGGAACCTCGACCCACGGGGTCGCCTCACCGGAGACGGTGTAGGCGCCGTGCGACATCTCCTCGTACATCGCCTTCATCGTGTAGCCGGAGATGTCGAAGCCGGGCTGCCCGTCGGGACCGGTGAGATCGGTGCGCACGCGGTCGGTGATGCCTTCATCGGTGAAGAGCATCTTGTCGAAGTGCTCGGGCGAGAAGTCGGGCACCCACATCGAGTTGTTGTCGAGCCGGTCGTAACTCGCCGGATCGGGGATGTTGTTGTGGAGGGGCCCGTTCTGCACGTCACCGGGCTTGCACTCGGTGGCTCCGAACTCGGTCGGGACCTGCACGCCGCTGAAGTCGTCGTTCGCCGCTTCGCTGAACTCGACGAGGATCGTGAGGAGCTTCGCCTCCTGGGTCGACTTGGCTTGCTTGTACCGGCTCTTCAGGTCTTTCGGGCTCTCGCCCGTCTCGATCGACTTCGACTCGAGCTTCGCGAGCCCTCGTGCGGCGACCGGGTTTCCCTGTGAGAACTTGCGGTCGAGCGCAGTCGCCTTCTCGATCGCGTCGGCCGCGAACTGCTTCGCGCCGAGGCCGCCCTCGGTGACCTTGAGGTCGGTGCCGAACGCCTGCTCGGCCCGAGGCTCCACGTAGTTGATGTAGTGCTCGGAATCGCTGATCACGGGCGCCGCCCCCTGCGATGGCGCCGTGGCCGCTCCCGTCGTACTCGTCGTCACCAATCCGGCGGCGACGAGTGCGAGCACGGGAATCACGGCCACCGAGCGCCGACGCGCCCGTGTGGTGCTTCCAGTCATGCTTCTCCCCTCGAGCCCCGCGGAGGTGACCGCAGGGCATGAAATGCGCCCGCCGGTGGGCGGACGTAAATCGCATCCTCCCGTGCAGCTCGGCGCCTATGGAAGAGCCGCGCGGGATTTGTGGAGAACGACGCAGGTCCGTTGCGCGAGCGCGCACGAATCCTTCGGTTGGCCCTCATTCGGGGGCGATCGCGGGCGTGCGGATGCCGCGGCATCCGCCTCCCGGTGGTGAGGATGCCTCGGACTCTGCCGAGCAGAGGGCGATCGACCCGAGGCTCAGTGCATGATCATGCCGCCGGTGACGTTGAACGCCTGGCCGGTGAGGTAGTCGGCATCGTCGGTCGCGAGGAAGTGCGCGACGCCGGCCACGTCGTCGGCGAGGGCGAGGCGCCCGAGCGGCGAGTACGACGACCACTCTGCGACATCCGCTTCGGTGCGTGTCGCCGCCCCCATCTCGGTGAGCACATACCCGGGGCAGAGCGAGTTGGCGGTGATGCCGTGCCGGCCGAGTTCGAGCGCGGTGACGCGGGTGAGCGCGATCACCGCTGCCTTCGATGCCGCGTAATGCGCATGTCCCTGGCCGCCGGCCTTGCCGGCCATGCTCGCAAGATTGATGATCTTGCCGCCATGCCCGGCTGCGATCATCGCCCGCGCCGCCGTCTGCGTGGTGACGAGCATCGAGCGGGTGTTGATCGAGAACGTCTGGTCCCAGTCGAACACCTCGAGCTCGAGTAGCGGCGCGAACCGCAGGATGCCGGCGTTGTTCACGAGCACGTCGATACCGCCGAGCCCGTCGATCGCCGCACCGACGGCACGCCTCGTGTCGTCGGCGTCACCGAGGTCGACGCGGTGGAAGACGCCTCCGATCCGCTCGGCGTGCTCGCGCCCCGGCTCCTCGAGCAGGTCGAGGATCGCGACCCGTGCGCCCGAGGCCGCGAGCCGGGAGGCGATTGCGGCGCCGATGCCTCGCGCGGCCCCGGTGACGATCGCCCGTCGGCCTGCGAGCGGTGCGGGTGCTGCGGAAGTGTTCACGATGACTCCGGTTCGACGGGGCGGGGCGGGGCGGAGGTGGTTTCGATACGCCTGTTTCGCGAGTTGCTCAACCACCCGCGGGGGTCAGCCGGGGAGGCGCTCGGCGCTCCAGCCATCGCCGGCCCGCGTGTACTCGACCCGGTTGCTCGGACCGTCGAGGTCGCCCCGCCAGAACGTGATCCGGCGCGGCGTCACTCGGAACCCCACCCAAGTCGGTGGCGCGTCGAGCGTGCCGTCGGGGTGTTCCGCGGCGAAGGCCGCCCATGCCTTCCGGCGCGCCGCGACTCCGCGCTCGGCGAGCTCGGCGGTGTTCGACCAGGCGAGGAGCTGCAGGTAGCGGGAGCGCGATGCGAAGACGGCGGCGGCCTCCTCGGCGGAGGCCGGCTCCGCGTCGCCCACGACGGTGAGCTGCCGGCCGAGCTCGACCCAGACGAAGGTGAGCGAGACGCGCGGGTTCGCCGCGAGCTCGCCCGCCTTCCGGCTCCCGGCGTCGGTGTGGAAGTAGAGCGCCTCGCCGTCGAACTCGCTGAGCAGCACGTTGCGCGAGTCGGGGTAACCCTCGGCGTCGATCGTCGAGAGCGTCATCAGCGGCCGGAGCTCGTCGGTGTTCTCGGGCAGCCACCGGCCGAGGAGAACCAGCGGTTCGGACAGCGTCTCGTCGGGGTTCGGCTGGTCCTCGCCGAACGTCTGCGTGCTCGTGATGGTCACGGGGTAGTGCCGAGGTGCACTCATGCGCGCGTTCCTCTCCTGTTCCGGATGCATCAAGCTTGGCGCGTCCCGCTGGGGATGTCGCCGGTCGGCTCGGCGGAGCATCTGCTCATCTGCGGCGCAGGGTCGAACCGCGCGATCTCATCGAGCGAGCGTGCGCTCTCCTCGACGGCGGCCTCGAAGATCGCTGCCCCGTGCGTGGCATCCGCAGCGGTCGGATCGCCGATCACGCCGTCGGGATGGAAGTCGTTGCTCAGCCAGCCCATGATCACGGGCTTCGAGTGGAACCCGATGCGCGGGTAGGCGCCCAAGTGATCGGGCACCCGCCGCTCGGCGCGGTCGAGGTCGACGAGATCGGGGCGCAAGTGCAGCATCAGCGAGGTCTCGCCGTGCCCGCCGTGGATGCCGTACCCGAGCTCGTCGGGGCCCGCCTCGCCGTCGCCCGCCGGCACGGGGAAGCCCATGAGGAACGTCTGCAGGCCGAAGCGCCGACGCAACTCGCGGAGCGCGACCTGCAGCAGAGCGACGTTGCCGCCGTGGCCATTCAGGAAGACGAGTTTCCGAGCGGGCGTCATTGCGACCGACCGGCCGAGATCGACGAGGGTCGCCATGAGCGTCTCGCCCGAGAGCCACATCGTGCCGGGCGCCCAACTGTGCTCGTCGGACTTCGTGTACGCGAGCGGATGCAGGAGCCACGCGTCGATGCCGCGCGCAACCGCACGCTCGACAGCGGAGGTCGCGACGGCCTCGGCCATGATGCGGTCGGTCGCCAGCGGAAGGTGGTCGCCGTGGTGCTCGATCGCCCCCATCGGCAGCACGAGCACCGAATCCGCAGTGAGGGTGCGGGACACGGCCGGCCCCGAGAGCTCCTCGAGCAGTCGGCTCATCTGGTGGTTCCGCTGACCATGAGGGGATTGCTCGCGGCCGTCGTGAGCGCCGGGGCCGGGAGCTTGCCGGGGTTCAGCAGTGCCTGCGGGTCGGTCTCGGCCTTCAGTTCGCGCGTGCGCTCGATCTCGACGTCGACGTACCACTGGTGGGGATTGTGCGTGTTCACGCCGAGCTCGGCGAGCGTCGCGAACCCGGCAACCACCGCTTCTTCACTCTCGTATTCGCCCGCGAGCATGCCGATCGGCCGGCCCTTCTGGGCCTCGATGTGCAGCATTCCGCCGGGATAGACGGCGTGCACCTCGTCGATGCGCTCGACGAGGGCGTCGCCGCCGACCTCGACATGGAAGTAGGTGCCGGGGTAGGCCTTCTGCAACCACTCGATCGGGTGGTTGTACGAGATCATGCTGAGTCTCATGACCTCTTGGGCGCCTTCGCGCACGTCTACGACGGTGCCGCCGGCCGATTCGACGAGCGCGGATGCCGCCGCCACCGCCCGTTCATCGAGGATCGCCCGCAGGCTCGCCCTCCCCTTCGAGATGCCGGCGTTCGACGGCAGGGCGTCGGCGAGCGTGGGCAGGTCGGCCGACACCAGCCGTGGCGTCGGCACGAGGTCGCCGACCTGACGGATGATCGAGAGCGCTTGCGAGAAGTCGTCGAAGCTCGCGTAGAACGCACGCCACTCCTGCAGCGGCTCGAGCCGCACGGTCGCTCGCGCGATGATCCCGGCGGTGCCGTAGTTGTGCAGGTACGGTTGCGCGGCCTCGCCCTCGACATGCACGAGCTCGGCGTCGCCGGTCGCATGCACGACGTCGAGGGCGATCACGAACGGCCCGCCGGCGATGACGCCGTGGGCGATCGAACCCGTGCCGCCGGAGCCGCCCGCGAGGAAGCCGCCGAGTGTGCTCTGCGCCGTGGACGGGTAGAGCAGCAGTTGCTGGCCCGCCGACCACGCCTGGTTCTCGATCATGGCCAGCACGGCGCCCGCGTCGGCCGTGACGAACCCGTCGCCGATCTCGATGACGGTGCGCGCACGGCTCATGTCGAGCACGAGGCCTCCGGACATCGGGATGCCCTGGCCGTAGTTGCCGGTGCCCTTGCCGCGGGGGGTGATCGGAACGCCGTGGCGCACCGCGGCGGCGACGACGTGCGCGATCTGCTCGGCCGACGTGGGGTAGGCGACGACATCGGCGAGTCCGAGGGGGAGCTTGGCGGAGATCACGGGCGAGAGCTTGCAGCCGTCGACGGAGGCGCGCTCACGCGTTGCGAGGTCGAAGCTCACGCCGCGCTCGCCGAGCAGTTCGGTGAGTGTGGCGACGAGACCGGCGAGGTCGGAAGTGGTCGGGGTCATTCGGAATCCTTCGGGGTGCGAGAACGGGGTGCGGATGCCGCGCGCTGCAGCTCGATCGGAGCTCGGCGCGCGGCATCCGGTCGCCGGCTAGAAGCCGATCGACTCGTCGATGAACTCGTTGGTGTAGAGGTCTTCGGCGGTCAGGTCTTCGGGGACCTCGAAGCCCTGCTCGACGTAGATCGGCGTGACGATGTCGAAGAGCTCCTGCACACGCTCGGGGTCGAGGTTGCCCAGGATGTCGTCGGGGCCGTTGCCGACGAGCTCGCTCTTCATGGTCTCGACCGAGAAGTCGGCGACCTCCTGCGAGTAGAGCCATCCGGTGTCGTACGCGTCGATGAGCTCGAGGATGAGCTCGTTCGTCGCGTCGGGGCTCGCGAAGAAGTCGATCTCGGCCTGCTGCAGCACCGGCACGAGCTCGGTCAGGCAGTCGGCGTACTCGGTCACGGCCTCGGGCTTGAGCGAGAGCACGGCGGCGTACTTCGGGTAGCCGGCGTCGTTGATGAGCTCGTACTCGACGGGCTTGCCCCACTCCGTGATCTCGTTCTTGTAGATGTACGGCTCGGCCGAGGCGAAGCCCTGCTGGGCGACGGTGCCGCCCTCGGAGACGAAGACGGCGGGGCTGCCGTCGTAGGTCGCGTCCACCTGGTCTGCCTGCAGGATGCCGGCGCCGACGAAGTAGTCGACGTACGTGCCACCGGGGAAGACGCGGATCGTCGTGCCCTCGGTGCCGAGGTCGGCGATGCTCGTCACGTCGGGGAGGGTCTCTGGGTCCCACATGATCATCTGCGGGTCCTTTTCGAGGGGTGCGAACACGCCCACGGTCGGCAGGTCGCTCGCATGCGCGATGGACTCGTCGGTGCCGACGTAGGCCATGAAGATGGAGTCGTCGTCGTACATCTGCGCGTTCGGCTGGGTGAACCCGGTTGCGGGGCCTCCGGCCAGGATCGTGACGTCGACGCCCGTGTACTCGCCGCCGGCCATGAGCGGCCCCGTGACCGACTTGATCGAGTCGTCGATCGTGTAGCCGTCGCCGACGAGCTCGTACAGATGGCCGTGCTCCGCCTCGGGGTTCCAGTCGGTCTGGATCTTGATGTCGGCGGGGCAGCCGGCGGCCGCGAGGTCGACGGAGCCGATCTCCAGGTCGGGTGCGTCCGCGGTGTCGCCGCTCGCGGAGCTGCTGCAGGCCGCGAGGGCGAGGCTGCCGGCCATGAAGCCGGCGACCGCGGCCGCGCGCTTGGTTGTGGTGCGCATGGGATCTCCTCTGTGGTGGGGGTGCTGTGGCGGATGCCGGTGGTGCGGGGGTGATGTCGTGGGATACCGCTGGGGGGTCAGGCGAAGTCGTACCACTTGCCGACGACCCGCTTGCCGAGCCAGCCGAAGAACCAGAAGACGACGACGCCGAAGAGCGAGGCAAGGATGATCGCCGCGAAAAGGGGCTCGGCGTTCAGGCGCGCCTGGTACTTCGAGATGAGCGCGCCGATGCCCGGCGTGCCGCGCTGGAAGAAGAAGTCGCCGACGATCGCGCCGACCACCGCGAGGCCGGCGGAGATGCGCATGCCGGCGAAGATCGCCGGAAGCGCGGCGGGGAACTGCAGCTTCTTCAGCACGATCCACCGGCTCGCCCGCTGCAGTGTGAAGAGCTCGCGCTGGGCGGCGTCGACCGATTGCAGGCCGAAGAGCGTGTTCGAGACCATCGGGAAGAGCGCGATGAGGATCGCCACGATGACGCGCGCCGCGAAGTCGAAGCCGAACCAGAAGCCGATGAGCGGCACGAGGGCGAGGATCGGGATCGTCTGCAGGATGACGGCGTAGGGGTAGAGCGAGCGCTCGATCCACTTCGCCTGGTTCATCGCGACGGCCCAGACGATGCCGAGCAGGATCGCGATGAAGAGCCCGCTGAGTGCGACGACTGCCGTGTTCCAGAGCGCTTCGTACATGTCGGGCGCGACCTTCGGGTTGAAGTAGACCGCGAAGACCTCGTGCGGCGGCGGCAGCAGGTAGGACTTCGAGGGCTCGAGGATCACCGATCCGACGAAGTACCAGAGGCCCACGATGAGGATGGCGACGGCGACCGGCGGTCCCCAGTTGGCGATGCCGCCACGCGAGCCGCGACGCTTCAGCGGCGCCGCGGCGACCGTGTTCGGCGCGATCTCCTGCTCGGCCTCGTGATGCCCGAGCGCCTGCCCCTCGGCGCCCGTGAGGTCTCGGGTCGCCTCGGCCGTGTCGATACCGTCATTGACGACGCGCTCGGTGCTCATGCGCCGTGCCCCTCTCGGAGTGCATGCGAGACCTCGCCGACAAGGGCGGCGAACTCGCCGGTATAGCGGATGTCGGGGTCACGCGGCATCGGGAACGGCACGTCGAACGTGTCGACGATGCGTCCGGGGCGGCCCGACATGACCATGACCTTCGTGGAGAGGTACACGGCCTCGGAGACCGAGTGCGTGATGAACAGGCCCGCGAACTGCTGCTCGACGAACAGCTTCAGGAGTTCGTCGTTCAGGTACTCGCGAGTGATCTCGTCGAGCGCCCCGAACGGCTCGTCGAAGAGGAAGAGCTCGGGGTCGAGGGTGAGCGAGCGCGCGAGCGAGGTGCGCATGCGCATGCCGCCGGAGAGCTGGCGCGGGAGGTGCTTCTCGAAGCCCGTGAGGCCTACGAGATCGATGGCCTTCTGCGCCTTCTCGCGGCGCACGGCTTGCGTGTCCCACTGCAGTTCGGCGAGCAGCTCGACGTTCGCCCGCACGTTCCGCCACGGCAGCAGCGTGGCATCCTGGAAGACGTAGCCGACGCGCTTCGTGTTGACGATCGAAGTGCCCTCCGATGAGGACTCGAGCCCGGATGCGATGCGCAGCAGGGTGCTCTTGCCGCAGCCCGAGGGGCCGACGACGGTGACGAATTCGCCGCGCTCGACGGTGAGGTCGACACCCGAGAGCGCGATCGTTCCGTTCGGGTACGTCAGCTGCACGTTCTGGAAGTCGAGCAGTGTCGACGCCGTCGCGGGTGCGCTGTCGGTCATGGCCATGCGCCACTCACCCCTTTCCGATGAGGAGTCCGGCCGACTGGGGTGCCGGCTCGGCGATCTGGTGGACGACGGTGCTGCGGGCCACGAGGCGGCCCGCGTGGATGACGATGCGCTCAGCGGATGCCTCGGCGATGACTTCGCCGAGGCTCGCCCCGCGCACCGCAACGAACTCGGCTGCCGCGCCCGGCACGGCGCCGGCCGGAGGTATGCGCATCACGGCGCGCGCGCCGTTCGAGACGAGGTGCCAGGAGTCCTCGAGGTCGAGGTGCCCGGCGAGGACCAGGAGGGCCGCGGTCTCGAGCGCATCACTGCGGCCGAGCGGGTTGAAGGGGTCGCGCACATTGTCGGCTCCTGCACCGACGATGGCGCCCGCGTCGATGAGCGAGCGAAGTGCCGTGAGCCCGCGCGGCGTCGAGACCGGATGCCGCCGGCCCTGCAGGTAGAGGTTCGTGATCGGCAGGCTCACGACGCCGATACCGGCATCGATGAGCTCGGCGACCACTACGGCGAGCTCCTCTGCGGGCAACGTGCCGAGCCGCACGCTGTGACCCGCGGTGCGCACGAGGTGCTCGGGCCACTTGCGCACGATTCGCGCGAACTCGCGCATCGTCATAGGTCCGTTGAGCGACTCGTCGGTGTGGAGGTCGACGCCGATGCCGCGGCGGTCGGCGATCGCGAGGAGTCGCCGCACCTCTGCGTGCGGGTCGGCAGCGAGGTGAGGTGCGCCGCCCGCGAGATCGAGGCCGCGGTCGAGCGCCCCCTCGATGGTCTCGTCGTCCATGCCGACCGGGGGGAGTGCGACGAGCTCGAGGTCGATGAGGCCGGCGAGGTCGTCGCGGAGCCGAACGAGGGCGTCGACGCCGCGATACGGGCGGTCGCCCGGGAGGATGTTCACGTGGCTGCGGATCGCGGTGGTGCCCGCGCGCAGTAGCTTCAGGGCGGCAGCCCGCGCCCGGTTGTAGATGTCCTCCTCGGAGAGATGCTCCTGGAACGCGTGGAAGCTCTCGATCGCACGCTCGAGGTCGCCGAAGGGCGGGTTGATCATGTCCCACGTGAGCGCCTTGTCGAGGTGCGCGTGCGGTTCGGCGGCAGCCGGCAGCAGCACGTAGCCGGTGAGGTCGACGGTGCTCGCGGCATCCGTCACGACCGCCGTGCCAGCAGGGAGCACGTCGGTCACGGTGTCGCCGGCGATGGCGACGTCAGCGACACGGCCGTCGATCAGCGTGGCCTGGCGGAGTAATGAGACGGGCTCGGGACGCACGTGTTCGCCTCCTGACAAGGGTCGTGGGTGTGGATGCTGCACGGCGTCGGGCGGCGGATGTTGATACTCTCAATGTTGATGTTCTCAACAGACTCGAGCGTACGGACGCGTGGTTTCGCCTGCGTAACCCGAATGTTTCGGTTCCAAGACGCCGCGGCGCTCAGCGCCGAAAGTGCTGGCGCAGGGAGGGAGATGAGATGCCGAGGGTGAAACACGGCGCGCACAACGAGGGCGTCGCCATCGACCGGCAGGTCGAACTCGTGGGTGCCCGCATCCGCAGCCTGCGCGGGGCGCGGTCCCTCACGCTCGTGCAGGTTGCCGAGCTCTCGGGCCTCTCCCACTCGTTCCTCAGTCAGGTCGAGAACGGCAGGGCGCGACCGAGCTTCGCTTCCCTCGAACGCATCGCCCGCGCACTCGGCACCACGCAGCTGGAGCTCTTCGCGGCGCTCGCGCAATCCGCGCCCGCCGCGATGCCGACGTCGGGTGCCGTCGTCATCGACGAGGGGGTCGGTGTCTCCGGCCCGTTCGCAGAGGGCTCGGCCCGGGTGCTCGTGACCGGCGCATCCGCTTTCACGCCCATGGAGTTCATCGCACGCAATCGCGACTTCGGCGAGTACTTCGTGCACGACGAGGAGGAGTTCTGCTACGTGGTCGACGGCTTGGTCGAAGGTGACTTCGGCGGCACCGAGACCCGCGTCCTGCACACCGGCCAGGCGTTCTACTACCGCGGAGGCACCCCTCACCGCTGGCGCTCACCCGATGGCGGCGTGTACCGGGTGCTCGTGGTGAAGCAGCGGATCCAACCGGATGCCGGCACCTCGCCCGGCCCGACGCCGGGCACGGAGCGCACCGGCTCATGACCACGGTCGCTCCCGAATTCGAGGTGATCGTGCGCGGCCGAACGGCGATCGCCGAGCGCGTCGTGCGTGTCGACCTCGAGCGAGCCGACGGCGAGCCGTTCCCCGACTGGCGGCCGGGTGCGCACCTCGACCTCGTGCTGCCGATCGGCGTCGAACGCCAGTACTCGCTCTGCGGCGACCCGGCTGATCGCGATGTCTGGACGATCGGCGTTCTCCGCGAGGAGCGCGGCCGCGGCGGCTCCGATTGGGTGCACGATGTCCTCGAGGTGGGCGGGTCGATTCGCGTGCGCGGCCCCTGGAACCACTTCGCGATGACGGATGCCGCGGGCTACCGTTTCGTCGCCGGTGGCATCGGCATCACGCCGCTGCTGCCGATGATCCGCGCCGCCGAGGCATCCGGTGCCTCCTGGACTCTCGACTACGCGGGAGGAGCGACGTCGCGGATGGCCTTCGCCTGCGAGCTCGCCTCGCTCGGAGGTGAACGGGTGCGGCTGCACGCCGCCGACGAGGGTCGCCGCCTCGATCTCGCAGCACTGACCCCGCAGGCAGGGGAACTCGTCTACGCGTGCGGCCCGGCGCGGATGATCGACGAGCTCACGTCGCTCTCGAACGGCTGGCCGCCCTCGACGTTGCACGTCGAGGGCTTCGAGGCAAAGCCGCTCGCCGAGCCCGTGTTGCACGAGTCCTTCGAGGTCGAGCTCCTGCTCTCGGGCGAGACCCTCACGGTGCCCCCGGAGCGCACCGTGCTCGACGTCGTCGAGGAGGCCGGGCTCTTCGTGCTCTCCTCGTGCCGCGAGGGCACGTGCGGCACGTGTGAGACCGTCGTGGTGGAGGGCGACGTCGACCACCGTGACTCGATCCTGAGCCCCGAGGAGCAGCGCGCGAACGATCGCATGATGATCTGCGTCTCGCGGGCGGCATGTCCCCGCCTCGTGCTCGAGCTATAGTGCGGGCGCTCAGCGTCCGATGCGGGCTCGCATCGCCGCGACGAGGTCGTGCTCATCTGCGCCGACGAGCATGGAGTCGCGCACCACCACACGGCCGGCGACGATCACGTACTTCGGCCGACGCCCCGGTGACGCCCACAGCAGCCCCCCGACCGGGTCGGCGACGCCGGCATCCGCGACGCCCGAGACATCCCACACGCAGAGGTCGGCGGCAGCGCCGGGCCGCAAGTTCCCGAGCTCGGGCCGGCCGAGGCCGAGTGCCGAACCCTCGGTGGCCATCCCGAGCACGTCCTGCGCTGCGAGCGCGGGGCCGAGAAGTCCGGAGACCTGCATCGCGAGCCGCGCGTCGGCGAGCAGGTGGCCCGCGTCGTTCGATCCGCCGCCGCTCGTGCCGAGCCCCACGACGATGCCCGCATCGCGGAGCGCGGCGACGGGGGCGACGCCCCAGCCCATCATGACGTCGCAGCCCGGCGCGTGGGTCGCGGTGACGCCGGATGCCGCGAGCCGGCCGATCTCGTGGTCGGTGACGCCGCAGAGGTGGGCGATCGTGACATCGGGCGCGAGCCAGCCCCACTCCTCGAGCAGGTCGAGCGGGCGCCGGCCGAACCGCTCGAGCGCGATCGCGACGTCGACCTGCTCGCTCGCCTGGGTGCGGCGGCGGAGTCCGTGTCGCGCGGCGACCTCGCCGAGCAGGCGGAACGTCGCCTCGCCGTCGCTGTGCACGCCGGCCGGCCCGACCGCGAGCTGCAGCATGCCGTCGGCCGAGACGCCGCCTGCGCCGAGCGGGAGCGCCTGCGCGATCGCCTCGGCGGAGGTCGCAGCCTCATCGGGATCGTCGCGAGCGGCGCCGCGGACGAAGGCGAGACGCGCACCGAGGTCGCGGGCGGCATCTGCCGTCGCCTGTGCGATGCCGACGGTGTCGGTGCCGCTCGGCCAGGTGAGGTGATGGTCGGCGACTGTGGTCACCCCGGACAGCAGGCCCTCGGCGACCCCGACTCGTGCGGCGACCGAGGCGAGCTCGGGGTCGACGACAGCCGTCGAGTACGCGGCCGCCATCGCCGGCAACCACTCCGCCATCGGCACGCTGCGGGTGCCGGGCAGGGTGCGGAACGCGCTCTGCAAGAGGTGGTGATGGGCGTTCACGAGGCCGGCGGTGACCACGCAACCGGTCACGTCGATCGACTCGGCCGCCGGTTGCGGTTCTTCGACAATCGCGCCGTCGGCCACATGGAGGTCGCCGCCCCGCACGGTGCGGGGGTCGATGAGGATCGCTTCGGCGCCGGTGAGGGAGAGCATGCCCACCGTTGTAGCAATGGCGTGTGTCGCGGGTGTGTCGGATGCCCACGGGTGCGGCGCGGCGCGGCGCGGGTGGTTTCGATACGCCTGCTTCGCTGGCTACTCAACCAGCGGGCGCTGGCTACTCAACAACCGGGGAGGGCTCCCGGTCGTGGGCGACACCGGGTCGCGCGGCGAGGTAGCGCATGCTGCACCCGGCGAGCAGGGCGCCGACACCGCCGATGAGCAGGTCTCCGATCGAGTCCGTGTAGCCGACGTAGATCTCGCCGTCGATGAAGTTGTGCCCGAACCACTCGAACATCTCCCACAACACGCCGAGCGAGAGTCCGAGCGCGGTGGTCATGAGTGCGGCCGACACCGCCGGGCGCGGGAGCGTCGCGGCATCCGCCACGATGCCGAATCGCACGAGCAGGAGGTAGGCGAGCGCCGCCCAGATTCCATTGGTGAGGAAGTGGATCGGGAGGTCCCACCAGCGCACCGTGATGTAGATGTCCAGCACGCTGCTCCAGGCAGCGGCGAGCGACGCGACACCGAACACGATGTCGAAGGCGGGCCGAACGCCCAGAAGACGAGGGAGGAACATCGCGCCGGTCACGAGCACGAAGCTCAGCCCGGAGAGCGGACCCCAGCCGATGCCCGCGACGACGATGCTGGTCGCCGCAAGCACCCGGAGCGCGTCGGCGGCCACCTCGCCGGCCCCTTGAGGGGCACGCAGCAGTGTGCGGATCATGGCAGCAGACTAGCCCCGCCCCGACGCCTTCGACGAGGGGTTGTCGTAGCGCAAAACCGCCTGCACTGGTTCGTGATCGGATGCCGCCATGCCGTCGAACCGCGCGGCGTTGATGCCCGTGCTCACCACCTCGACTCCCTCGCCCAGGAGGATGAGGTCGATGCGCTTGCCGCCCGGGCGGCGGCCCCGATAGTTCGAGAAGGTGCCCCACTGCGGCGTCAGTTGCTCGGCCGCCACCTCCCAGGCGTCACGGAGCACCCCGTCCGTCGTCAGCCGGCGGTAGACGGCCGAACCCTCGCCCGCGTTGAAGTCCCCGGTCACGACGATCGCAGTGCCCGGCTGGGCGTCACGAGCCTCCTGCACGAGCTTCAGGATGAACTGCGCCGACTCGAGCCGCGACCGCCACGAGAGATGATCCAGATGGGTGTTGAAGGCGACGAGCGGTGCTTCGGTCGCCCGATCGGTGAAGGTGGCCGACACGACGATTCGCCGTGTCACGTTGCCCCACGACCTGGAGCCGTCCAGATCCGGCGTCGCCGACAGGGCGAGCTGCTGCCAGTTCGTCATCTTCAATCGCCGCGAGTCGTAGTAGATGGCGCAATGCTCGCCGGTACCCGTCGGATTACGGCCGCGCCCGATCCATCGGTAGTGCGGCCCGAGGGCGTCCGCGATGAAGTCGACCTGGTCGGTCAATGCCTCCTGCACGCCCAGGAGCGTCGGCTGCTCTGCGGCGAGGATGCGCTGGACGAGCTGCCTGCGCGTGACCCAACGATCGGGACTTCCCGGCCTGACGCGGGCGAAGCGCCGGCGGATGTTGAAGGTCATCACATGCAGGTCAGGTGGCGACACCGGACCGATCAGCGCGGCATCGGTCATTGCCTCAGCGTAGTTCGCGATGCGATGGCACGCTGGCGATTCACGCCCCGCGGCACCCGTACCAGGCGTACGATCGGCCCCGGGGGTGGTGCGCGATGTCGGGTATCAACGGATCGATCGTGCGGGGCCGCGTCGCGGCATCCGTCGTGGCAGTATTCGTGCTGGCGGTCGGCCTCATCGGCTGCACGCCGGGAGACTCATCGGCGCTCCCGCCCGTGATCGTGGAGCTCGAGTCGGCCGACGGAACGACGGTCGAGGTGCCGGAGGGCGGCACCATCGACCTGACTGGAGACGACGACACTTTCACCGAGTGGACGGCCGACATTGCCGACTCCGATGTGGTCGAGTTCGAGCCCGGCCGAGACGACGGGAGTGCCCAGTTCAACCCGGGCCTCGCGGCGAAGTCGGTTGGCGAGACCGAGGTGACCCTCGAGAACGGCGAGACCGGCGACATCGTGACGTTCACGGTCGAGGTCGTGCCGAAGACGACGGGCGGGTACTAGGGAGCGCTCTCAGCCGAGAAGCAGGTTGCGCAGCTGGTCGGCGGAGTGCACGACCGCCATCGCGTCGCCGGCCTCGGCGGGGGAGCCATAGCCCCACTCGACGAGGATCGTCGGCACGCCGTTCGCGGCAGCGCCGAGCGTGTCGTAGCCACGGTCGCCGACCATGACGGCGTTGCCGGTGTCGATGCCCTTCGCCTGCAGCCGGCGGAGCGCCTCGGCGACGACGTCGGCCTTGGTGCTGCGCTCCTCGTCGTCGCTCGCGCCCGCGATGACGTCGAAGAAGCGGGTGAGGTCGGCGTGATCGAGCACCTTGCGGGCCATGGACTCGGGCTTGCTCGTCGCGAGCGCGACCGGGATGCCCGCGGCGTGCAGCCGCTCGAGCACGCCCGCGACGCCCGGGAAGACCGGCGAGTTGAGCACGTTGTCGGCGTAGTGGTCGCGGTAGATGTTGAGGGCCGCCCACGCTTCGGCGTCGTCGAACCCGGCGCTCAGCCGCAGGCTGTCGAGCAGCGGCGGTCCGACGTAGGCGAGCAGCACGTCTTCGGAGGGCACGTCGAGCTTCAGCTCCGTGAACATGTGGGCGAGCGACGCCGTGATGTCCGATGCGGAGTCGACGATCGTGCCGTCGAGATCGAAGAGCACGGCGGACCAGGTGCGCGTCGGCGCGACGGTCGTCGTAATGGGTGTGGTCGGGGAAGTCACCGTGACATCCTACGCGGACTTAGACGTGAGCCATTCTCAGGAAAGCCTTGGCCGGTGCTTCATCAGGGAACAGTCAGGGAATCCTCAGAAGAGGCGGGAGTCGCTGTCGTCGAGCCCGCGCATCGCGTCGTAGTCGAGCACGAGGCAGCGGATGCCGCGGTCCTCGGCGAGCATGCGGGCCTGCGGCTTGATCTCCTGCGCGGCGAACACGCCCCGCACCGGCGCGAGCCGCGGATCGCGATTCATGAGCTCGAGGTAACGGGTGAGCTGCTCGACGCCGTCGATGTCGCCGCGGCGCTTGAGCTCGACCGCGACCGAGGCGCCCGAGGCATCCGTCGCCAGGATGTCGACCGGGCCGATCGCCGTCATGTACTCCCGGCGCACGAGCCGGTGGCCCTCGCCGAGGAGCTCGATCTGCTCGGCGAGCAGCTTCTGCAGGTGCGCCTCGACGCCGTCCTTCTGCAGGCCCGGGTCGGCGCCGAGCTCGTGAGCCGAATCGTGCAGGACCTCGTGGATCGACACGATGAGCTGGTCGGCGGTCTTCGTGTGCGTGACCTTCCAGAGCTCGCGGATGCCGGCCTCGCGCTGGTCTTCGTCGGGCTCGAGCGTCGCGAGCGTGCACGGCGGGCTCATCCAGTTGAGCGGCTTGTAGCTGCCGCCGTCGGAGTGCACGAGCAGGCTGCCGTCGCCCTTGACCATGAGCAGCCGCGTGGCGAGCGGGAGATGGGCGGTGAGGCGGCCCGCGTAATCGACGGAGCAGCGGGCGATGACGAGACGCACCTGTTGAGTGTACGGGGAGCTGGCGCGTCGCTACGCGCCACGCCGGGACTCGCGAGCTGCCGGGGCCGCGAGCCCTGCGATCACCATCAGGACGAGGATCACGAGCAGCGCGTTCAGGATGCCGAACTGCTGGCCGAGGAACCCGAGGAACGGCGGGCCGGCGAGGAACGCGCAGTATCCGATGATCGCCACGGCGCTCACGCGTGCGGCGGCGGTGCGGCGGTCGGGCACGTCGGCCGCGGCCGACATGCCGACGGGGAAGCCGAGCGCGCCGCCGATGCCCCAGAGCACGGTGCCGACGATGAGCATCCACGGCTCGGTGGCGTAGATGAAGAGCGCCAGGCCGGCGACACCGGTGGCCGCGAGGACGCGCAGCATCGTCACACGGCCGAAGCGGTCGATGAACGGGCCGCCGAGCACGCGCGCCGCCGTCATCGCCACGGTGAAGACGGTGAAGACCGCGGCGCCGATCGTCTCGTCGTACCCGTGCCCGTCGACCACCGCGAGGGCGAGCCAGTCGTTGGCGCTGCCTTCGGCGAAGGACATGCCGAGCACCACCACGCCGATCAGAATCAATCGCAACTCCGACCAGACCGAGAGGCTCTCGCGCAAGCGCTCGCGCCATGGCACTCGGGGCGCCTCGGTGTGCGGGTCGTCGCCGAGCTCCTCGCGCAGCGGCACGAAGCGCACGGCGACGATGACACCGATCGCGATGAGCACCGCGATGACGACGAGATGTACGGCGACATTGATGGAGAGAGCGGATGCCGCGGCGGCGAGCCCTGCGCCGGCGACCGTGCCGAAGCTGAAGAACGCGTGCATGAGCGGCATGAGCGTGCGGCCGATCTCGCGTTCGGCTTCCGCCCCCTCGACGTTCATCATCACGTCGACCGCGCCGTTGCCGAATCCGAATAGCGCGAGGCCGATCACGAGGAGCGGGATCGACGGCATGACGGAACCGCCGAGTCCCACCAGCACGAGACCCGCCGACACGGTCACGAGCGCGCCGATCATGCCGGCGCGTGCGCCGAAGCGTGCCAGGACTCCTGGCGCGGCGATGAGACCCACCACGGAGGCGATCGACCCGCTCAAGATGACGAGGCCGACGCCCTGGGTGTTGAGGCTCGTGTCGTCGCGGATCGCCGGGATGCGAGCCACCCAGCTCGCGAGGCTGAGTCCGCTGAGGAAGAAGACCGTGAAGATGGCGTTGCGCCACCCGATGAGTTCACGGGTGGAGCGGCTCGTTCGTGTCATTTCGCGTGGTGTTTCCGTCATGATCTCTACTTCATTGTCTCGGACCCGGCCGTGAAGGTCGAATCGATTCGACAACCCCCGGTTGAAGAACCATATCGATGACCCCCGAGGTCCGCAACACCACTCGCACACCCGTCTTCCGCGACGTCGAAAGTGCAGTTGGTGTCGGAATGGCGGCCGAATAACGACACGAACTGCACTCTCGAAGCGTGACCGGGGAGTTCGAGGTGCGAGGAGTGACGGATGCCGCGGCATCCGTGGATACGATGAGCTGACTGGCACTCGGGGCATCCGGACACAATCCCGCCCCGACCCAGAGCCGGAGACGAGCCGGCTCGCGTTCCAGAGAAACACCGAGGTTTCGATGAAGGCCCTTTTCAAGCCCGCACCCGGCGCGGGGCTCGAGTACGTCGATCGCCCTGAGCCCGAGACCGGCCCTGCCGATGTGAAGATCCGGGTGCTGCGCACGGGCATCTGCGGCACCGACCTGCACATCGAGCGCTGGGACGACTGGGCGGCCTCCACGATCGCGGCCCCGCTCATTCCGGGCCACGAGTTCTACGGCGAGGTCGTCGAGGTCGGCGAGCTCGTGCACGACGTCATCGTGGGCGACCGAGTGTCGGGCGAGGGCCACATCGTGTGCGGCATGTGCCGCAACTGCCGCGCGGGGCGACGGCAGATGTGCATCCGCACGCAGGGCGTGGGCCTGCAGCGCGACGGAGCGTTCGCCGAGTTCGTCGTGATCCCCGGGGCCAACGTGTGGGTGCACACGTCGCCCATCGAGCCGAACGTCGGCGCGATCTTCGACCCGTTCGGCAACGCGGTGCACACCGCGCTCACGTTCTCGGTCGTCGGTGAAGACGTGCTCGTCACGGGCTGCGGCCCGATCGGCCTCATGTCGATCGCGGTCGCGCGGCACGTCGGCGCCCGCTTCATCGTCGCGACCGATGTCAGCCCCTCGCGGCTCGAACTCGCGATGGAGATGGGCGCGGATGCCGCGGTCGACGTGACGGTCGAGAACCTCCACGACGTGCAGCACCGACTCGGCATGCGCGAGGGCTTCGACGTCGGCTTCGAGATGAGCGGAGCGCCATCCGCCCTGCCGCAGATGATCGAGAACATGAACCACGGCGGCCGCATCGCCCTGCTCGGCCTCCCCGCCGAGCCCTTCGCGATCGACTGGGGCAAGGTCGTGACGCACATGCTCACGATGAAGGGCATCTACGGGCGCGAGATGTTCGAGACCTGGAACTCGATGAGCGCGATGCTGCAGACGAGCGAGACGCTGCACGATCGCGTCGCCTCGATCATCTCGGATCGCTATCCGGCACGCGAGTGGCGCGCGGCGTTCGACGCCGCGGCATCCGGCGGTGTCGGCAAGGTCATCCTCGACTGGACGGAGCTGTGATGTACGGAACGGTGAAGGAACAGCTGCGAGCCGAGCTCGCCGAGATCGAGGCGGCGGGGCTCACGAAGCGCGAACGCGGCATCCGAGGACCGCAGTCGTCGGAGATCGAGGTCGCCGGCCGCGAGGTGCTGAACTTCTGCGCCAACAACTACCTGGGCCTCGCGAACGATCCGCGCATCGTCGAGGCCGCCCGCCGCGGGCTCGACGAGTGGGGCTACGGGCTCGCGAGCGTGCGATTCATCTGCGGCACGCAAGAGCTCCACCTCCGGCTCGAGGAGCGGATGTCTGAGTTCCTCCGCGTCGACGCGACGATCCTCTTCTCCTCGTGCTTCGACGCGAACGGCGGCATCTTCGAGGTGCTCTTCGGGCCCGATGACGCGATCATCTCCGACGAGCTCAACCACGCGTCGATCATCGACGGCATCCGTCTCTCGAAGGCCGCTCGGTATCGCTACAAGAATCGCGACATGGCCGACCTCGAGGCCCAGCTCGCCGCGGCATCCGACGCCCGTCGCCGAGTGGTCGTGACCGACGGCGTCTTCTCGATGGACGGCTACCTCGCCCCGCTCGCCGAGATCTGCGACCTCGCGGAGCGCTACGACGCCCTCGTATTCGTCGACGACTCGCACGCCGTCGGCTTCGTGGGGGAGCACGGCCGCGGCACTCCCGAGTTCTGCGGGGTCGAGGGCCGTGTCGACATCTCCACGGGCACCTTCGGCAAGGCGCTCGGCGGGGCATCCGGCGGCTATGTCGCGGGCCGACGCGAGATCGTCGACCTGCTGCGCCAGCGAGCGCGCCCGTATCTCTTCTCGAACACGCTCGCGCCCGCGATCGTCGCGGGCACCCTGCAGGCGCTCGACCTCGTCGAGCAGTCGGGTGAGTTGCGGGCCACGCTGCGCCGCAACGCCGAGCTGTTCCGGTCGCTGATGACGGATGCCGGGTTCGACCTGCTGCCCGGCGAGCACGCGATCGTGCCGGTGATGTTCGGCGATGCCGTGCTCACGGGCCGGATGGCCGAGGCCTTGCAGCGGCGCGGCGTGTTCGTCACGGCGTTCAGCTTCCCCGTCGTGCCGCGAGAGAAGGCGCGCATTCGCGTGCAGCTGTCGGCCGCGCACTCCGACGACGAGATCCGGCGCTGCGTCGAGGCGTTCGTCGCGGCGTGCGACGAGGTGGCCGCAGCCGTCTGACCGCGGCGCAAATGCAGGCGATTTCGACGTATGCATCCGCTCTGCGGGGGCATAGGCGCGTTTCCCCTGCATTTCTTCGGCGCGGATTCGCCAGCCGCCCATCAGGGCCCACTCGAATCGATTCGGCTTACAATCGGCGTATGCAGACGGATTCCGCTCCGCGCCCCACACTCGCCGACGTCGCGGCGAAGGCCGGGGTGTCGGCGTCGACGGCGTCGCTCGCCTTCAGCGGCTCAGGACCGGTGTCGGATGCCACGAAGGCGCGCGTGCTCGCCGCCGCCACCGACCTCGGCTACGCCGGGCCCGACCCGCGAGCGCGCTCGCTCCGCCAGGGCCGCTCGGGCATCGTGGGGGTGGTGCTCGAGGAGCGAGTCCGCGCCGCCTTCCTCGACCCCGTGAAGATCCAGACCCTCGACGGCATCACCGAGGGCATCGCTCCGCTCGGGGCGGGCCTCCTGCTCCTCACCGACACCGGCGAGGCCGGCGGCCAGGCCGTGGGCATCGAGAGCGCCCCGGTCGACGCGGTCGTGCTCATCGGATGCAGTCCACGGCTCGCGCACTCGGTCGAGGTGCTCCGGCGGCGCGGCATCCCCGCCGTGGCGATCGAGGGGGATACGGGCGAGGACATCCCCGAGATCTCGATCGACAACCGCAACGCCACTCGCCGCGGCGCCGAGTACCTGCGGGAGCTCGGCCACACGCGAGTCTCCCTCGTCACCCTGCCCCTCGATGCGGAGCGCACCCGCGGCCCGCTCACCGCCGCGCTCGAACGAGACAGCACCACGGCCGTCGCGACCGAACGCCTCGCGGGCGCTCGCGCCGTGTTTCCCGGCGCCACCGGCCGCGCAGCCGCCGCGAGCTCGATCGAAGAGGGACTCGAGGCGGGCCGGGCACTGCTCGCCGACACCGCGAACCGGCCCACAGCGATCATCGCGCAGAGCGACCTCCTCGCGGCCGGCGTGATCCAGGCGGCCGAGGAGCTCGGCATCGCCGTGCCGCGCGAGCTCAGCGTGCTCGGCTTCGACGGCATCCGCGTCGACGGCCTGCAGCACGACCTCACGACCCTCGTGCAGCCCTCGGTCGCGAAGGGCCGTGCGGCCGGAGAGGCGGTCGTGCGGATGCTCGCGGGTGAGTCACCCGGCATCCGTCGCCTTCGTCAGCACCCTGCACATCGGTGACACGACGGCGCCGCGCGTCACTGAACCTTGACGGGTTTGATCGGCCGCGCGGTCGTAGGCTGACGACATGAGCGTCGACCTCGAAGCGACCTATCGTGACCTGCACGCGAACCCCGAGCTGTCCTTCCAGGAGCATCGCACCGCAGGCATCGTCGCCGACCGGCTCCGATCCTTCGGCTACGACGTCACGACGGGCATCGGCACGACCGGCGTGCTCGGCCTTCTGCGCAACGGCGACGGGCCGACCGTGCTGCTCCGCGCCGACATGGACGCCCTGCCCGTCGAAGAGGACACGGGCCTGCCGTATGCGAGCAGCGCGCGCGGCGTCGACCACGAGGGCAACGACGTGCCGGTCATGCACGCGTGCGGCCACGACGTGCACGTCACGTGCCTGCTCGGGGCGGCCGAGCGGCTCGCCGGCGACCGCGCCGAGTGGACGGGCACCCTCGCCGTGGTGTTCCAGCCCGCCGAGGAGTGGGGCGGCGGCGCCGGCGTGATGGTGAACGACGGGCTGTACGACCTGGTGCCGAAGCCCGACATCGTGCTCGGCCAGCACGTCGGCCCACTGCCAGCGGGGTTCGCGGCAGTGCGGGCGGGCGTCGCGTTCGCGAGCAGCGACTCGCTGACCGTCGTGCTGCACGGAGCAGGCGGTCACGGGTCGCGCCCCGAGACCACGGTCGACCCCATCGTGATGGCCGCGGCGACGATCATGCGATTGCAGACCATCGCGTCCCGCGAGATCGCGGCCGCCGAGGGTGCGGTCGTCACGGTCGGCCAGGTGCACAGCGGCACGAAGAACAACATCATCCCGTCCGAAGCGCGGCTCGGCCTCACGGTGCGCACGTTCGATGACGCCGTGCGCGTGAGGGTGCTCGCAGCGATCGAGCGCGTCGTGAAGGCGGAGGCCGCGGCATCCGGCGCCATGATCGAGCCCGAGGTGCACCACGACGACCATTACCCGCGCACCGTCAACGACGAGGCCGCGACGGCGCGTACGGCCGCGGCCCTGCGCCGGCTGCTCGGCGACGATCGCGTGCTGGACCCGGGCGTCGTCTCGGGCAGCGAGGATGTGAACGTGCTCGCCACCTCGGCGGGCGCACCCCTCTGCTACTGGCTCCTCGGCGGGGCCGACCCGGCCCTCTTCGCCGACTTCCACAGCACGGGGCGGTTGCCCGACCACCTGCCGTCGAATCACTCGCCGAAGTTCGCACCGGTGATCGAGCCGACGCTCACGGTCGGTGTCAGCACCCTCGTCACTGCGGCTCGGGAGTGGCTCGGGGAGCGCTGAGCCCGTCGCGAGCGCGCCGCGCACGGATGGTCGCGACCGCGATCAGGGCGAGTGGCAGGATGACCGTCGCGGTGAGCGCCACCGTGAGCAGACTCGCCTCGATGGCCGTCGCGTCGTGCAGGTGCCCGAGGTGGAACACGAGATGCGGCGCCGAGAACGCAAGGTACGCGAGCAGCGCGATGACGACGAGTCGTGTTGTGGGCCAAATCGCGGCCGCGCCGAGCACGATGGCGAGCCCGAGCGTGGCGCCGCCGAAGTCGCGGAACAGGTGCTCACTGTAGGGCGGCGTGAGGTTCACGGTCGGCACGTCGCGGTAGAAGTTCTCGGGGAACAGCGACGTCCACACGCCGAGCACGAGCTCCATGAGGGCGAGCACGGCGAGGCCGATGCGCAGCGAGAGCGTCATACGCTCGCCCCGTATCTCGCGGCGAGGAACTCGGCGAACGTCGTGGTGCCGAAGGCGGGACCGGGCACGAGGTTGTGGCCGGCGGCCAGCGCGGCGAAGGTGTGGCCCGGCACCGCCACCGGCACGATCCTGCGGTGCACGGATGCCGCTGCCGCCCATTGCCGCGCGAGCTCCCGTGCAGGCAGCTGCTCGGGCCCGCCGACGTCGGGAACGCGGCCCGCGGGCTCGCCGCCGGCCAGCTCGGCGAGCCGGGCCGCGACGTCGCCGGCCGCGATCGGCTGGAACGAGATCTTCGGGGCGAACACGACGGGCAGGAACCGCTGCGCCGTGAAGAGCCCGACGACGAGTTCGTGAAACTGCGTCGCGCGGAGGATGGTGTGGGGGAGGCCCGACGACTCGAGCAGGTGCTCGACGTCGAGCTTCTGCCGGTAATAGCCGAGCGGGATCCGGTCGACGCCCACGATGGAGACGTAGACGACGTGGCCGACGCCGGCCGCTCGCGACGCATCGAGGAGTGTTCGCATGAGCGGGACGTCGCCGAAGCTGCTCCGCGTCGCGAGGTGCACGATCGTGCCGGTGCCGGCGACCGCCTCTCGGATTCCCTGGCCCGAGCGCAGATCACCGACGACGCGACCCGGGCCCTCGTGGCGGCTGAGCACCCGAACGTCGTGCCCGGCGGATCGGAGGAGTTCGACCGTGGGCCTGCCGAGTCGGCCCGTGCCGCCGGTGACGAGGATGGTGGTCATCTTTGCCTTTCGTTCACGAGTTCACGAGTTCACGCCGGCACGCCCGTGACCATCCAGGCCGAGCCTCGAGCGCGGAGCGACAGGGTGACGGCGCGGGCGGCGAGGTAGCCGATCGCGAACGTGGCCACGAGCCACGCGGGCCCGGCAGCCCCGGCGGGCGCCACCGCCACGACCGCGACGGCGAGCGGCACGAACACGGCGAGGTTCAGGAGGCCGGTCCAGGCCAGGTAGCGCACGTCGCCGGCGCCGATGAGCACGCCGTCGAGCACGAACACGAGTCCTCCGAGCGGCGCCGAGATGCCGAGCACCACGAGCGCGGGCGGCAGGAGCGCCGCGACCTCGCCCGAGCTCGTGAACACCGCCGGGAGCACCCACGCCGTGGCGACGACGACGGCACCGGCCACGGCGCCGCTCGCGACGCCCCACTGCAGGCAGCGCCGCAGCACCATCCGCACCGCGTCGACGTCGCCCGAACCGAGCCCGTGCCCGATGAGTGCTTGCGCGGCGATCGCGAGCGCGTCGAGCGCGAACCCGAGCGTGAAGTAGATCGTGATCGCGACCTGGAACGCCGCGAGCTCCTCTGAGCCGAGCGCCGTCGCCGCCCACGTCGCGAGCAGGAGCGCGGCCCTCAGGCTCAGGGTGCGCACGAACAGCCAGCCTCCCGAGGCCACCCCGCGCAGCACGCCCGCGTGGTGCGGCCACGGATTCGCGCCGACCCTCGCGGCATGCCGGCCGGCGACCACGAGGTAGACCGCGACCATGCCCCATTGCGCGATGACCGTGCCCACGGCGGAGCCCGCGATGCCCCAGCCGGCGACGTAGATGAAGACGTAGTTCAAGGCGATGTTCACGGCGAAGCCGATGCCGGCGACGAAGAGCGGCGTGCGCGTGTCTTGCAGCCCGCGCAGCAGGCCCGTCGCCGCGAAGACGATGAGCATCGCCGGCAGCCCGGCCATCGAGATCGTGAGATAGACGGATGCCGCGGCGGTCACGTCGGCCGAAGCGCCGAACGCGCCCGCCAGCACGGGCGCCGCCCACCACCCGGCGAGGGCGAGCACCGCGCCGATGCCGAGCGCGAGCCACAACCCGTCGATGCCGGATGCCACGGCGCCGCGCTCGTCGCCCGCGCCGAGTCGCCGCGACACCGCGGGGGTCGTCGCGTAGGCGAGGAACACCATGAGGCCGATGATCGTCTGCAGCACCGCGCTCGCCAGACCGAGTCCCGCGAGGGGCGTCGCCCCGAGGTGGCCGACCATCGCCGTGTCGGCGAGCAGGAACAGCGGCTCGGCGATGAGCGCCCCGAGCGCGGGCACGGCGAGGCGCAGGATGTCGCGGTCGACGCCGCGGGACGTGGTGGTGCTGATGGTTCCGAGCCTACGCGGCGGGGTCGACACGGCCGGCTCGCGGCATCCGCTCGCCCGATCAGGTCTCGACGATCTCCTTGCCGAGCGGCGCGAGCGAGATGGGCACCATCTTGAAGTCGGCGATGCCGAGGGGGATTCCGATGATCGTGATGCAGAGCGCGATGCCCGAGACGACGTGGGCGATCGCGAGCCAGATGCCCGCGAGCACGAACCAGATGATGTTGCCGAGGAACGACCACACGCCCGCGGTGGGTTTCTGCACGACCTCGCGCCCGAACGGCCAGAGCGCGTACTTCGCGATGCGGAACGAGGCGATGCCCCACGGGATCGTGATGATGAGCACGCACATGATCACGCCCGCGAGCATGTAGCCGAGGAACAGCCAGAAGCCCGACAGCACGAGCCAGATGATGTTGAGCACGGTCTTCATGACCGAAGTCTAGGAGCGCTTCCCGCCGCGAACCATGGCGAGGGGCGAGGAGGTCTAGAGTACCGAGGTGACCACACGCTCGACGGTGGACGCGACGCGGCGCGGTCCGGCCCGCCGCGGCCTTCGACTGCACCCCGCGCAGACCGTGGTCCTCGGCTTCGCGGCGGCGGTCCTCGCCGGAACTGCGCTGCTCTCCCTGCCCTTCGCGACCACGACCGGCACGGGCGCTTCCTTCGTCGATGCGCTCTTCACGGCGACCTCGGCGGTCTGCGTGACGGGCCTCGTGGTCGTCGACACCCCCACGTACTGGAGCTCGTTCGGGCAGGTCGTGATCCTCGTGCTCATCCAGCTCGGCGGCCTCGGCATCATGATCTTCGCGTCGCTCATCGGCCTCGTGCTCGCGCGCAAGCTCTCGGTTCGGTCGCGGCTCAACACGGCGGCCGAGGCGAAGGCCGTCGGCTACGACGACGTGCGTGGGCTCGTGCGCGGCATCGTCCTCATCTCGCTCGTGGTCGAGGCCGCGACGTTCCTCCTCCTGTTCCTGCGCTTCGTGTTCGGGTACGGCTACAGCCTGGGCGACGCCGCGTGGCACGCACTGTTCCATTCCGTGTCGTCGTTCAACAACGCGGGGTTCGCGCTCTACAGCGACAACCTCATGGGGTTCGTGAGCGATCCGTTCATCTGCCTGCCCATCGCCGCGGCCGTGATCCTCGGCGGCCTCGGCTTCCCGGTCATCATGCAGTTGCGAAAGGAGTTCCGCCGTCCGCTGCACTGGTCGATGAACACGAAGATCGTGCTGTGGGCCACGGTCGTGCTGCTCGTGCTCGGCACCGTCTACATCACCCTGATCGAGTGGGACAACCCCAAGACGCTCGGAGCCCTCGACCCGGGCGCACGAATTCTCGCGGGCTTCTTCCAATCGGTGCAGGCGCGCACCGCCGGGTTCAACTCGATCGACATCGCCGCGATGCATCCCGAGTCGTGGCTCGGTACCGATGTGCTCATGTTCATCGGGGCAGGGCCCGCTGGTACGGCGGGCGGCATCAAGGTCACGACGTTCGCCGTGCTCTTCTTCATCATCATGACGGAGCTCCGCGGCGAGGGTGCCGTGAACATCTTCGGCAAGCGACTCTCTCGCGCGGTGCACCGCCAGGCGATCACCGTCGCCCTCATCGCGGTCGCCGCGGTGATGGCGGGCACACTCGCCCTGATGTTCATCACGGGCCTCGACCTCGACCGCGTGCTCTACGAGGCGATCTCGGCGTTCGGCACGGTGGGGCTCTCCACGGGCATCACGGTCGATCTTCCGGATGCCGCGAAGCTCGTGCTCGTCGCGCTCATGTTCCTCGGCCGGCTCGGGCCGTTGACCCTCGGATCGGCCATCGCGCTCCGCGACCGCCGCATCCTCTACGAATACCCCAAGGAAAGGCCCGCCATTGGCTAGATTCTCGATCTTCGGCGGCGACAACTCGCGCCGCATCGCTGAGGCCGACTCCGTCGTCGTCATCGGGCTCGGGCGATTCGGCAGCTCGCTGGCCCGCGAACTCATGGCACGGGGCACCGATGTGCTCGGCATCGACTCCGACGAGGAGCTCGTGCAGGCGCACAACGGTGAACTCACTCAGGTGGTGCGCGCCGACTCCACGAAGGAGGAGGCGCTGCGCCAGCTCGCCGTCGACGAGTTCGACCGCGTCGTCGTGGCGATCGGCAGCGACATCCAGGCCTCGATCCTCACGTGCTCCGTGCTGCTCGGAATGGGCGTGCCGATCATCTGGGCGAAGGCCGTCGACGACCGGCACGGGCTCATCCTCGAGCAGCTCGGCGTGCACCACGTGATCTACCCCGAGAAGGACATGGGTCGCAAGGTCGCGCACCTCGTGCGCGGAGCCGCGCTCGACTACATCGAGGTCGACGCCGGCTACGCGCTCGTGAAGGCGTCGGCGCCGTCGTCGCTGTTCGGCAAGCGACTCGGCGACACCGGCATCCGCAAGGAGTACGGGGTCACGATCGCCGCGTTCAAGCGCGACGCAGAGGCGTGGAAGAACGCCGACGCCGACACGGTGCTCGGCCCGGGCGACACGATCCTCGTGGTGGGTCCCACGGCGAACTCTGAGAACTTCGCCCAGCTGCGCTGAACCGAACCGGCTCCGACGAGGCATGGCATTGCATCGAATCAAGCTGTTCGAACTCGGCACCGAATTCGTGAGTCGTAGTGAGGCAAAACGGCTTGCCGTGGGCCTCGAGAAGTTCACCGAGGTCGAACTCGACTTCCAGGGCGTCGATCTTGTCGGGCAGGGCTTCGTCGACGAGCTGTTCCGCGTGTGGGCCGCTGACCATCCCGATACCCGCCTCATCCCGGTCCGTACGGACTCGGCAGTCGAGTTCATGATCAGACGAGGACTCGGCAGGGGCGAATGATCCACTGCACGTCGCATCCGCCTCAGGGCCGAGGGCGACGTAGGCTGGCGGAATGACTGACGTCACGCTCCCCTCAGGAATCGCGCACGACGAGCTCGACGAGGGGGTTCGCCCCCAAGACGACCTCTTCCGGCACGTCAACGGCAAGTGGATCGAACGCACCGCCATCCCCGACGACAAGGCGCGCTACGGCTCCTTCCTCGTGCTGCACGAAGAGGCCGAGCAAGCGGTGCGAGAGATCATCGAAGAGGCTCAGGATGCCGAGCCCGGCACCGAGGCGCGCAAGGTGGGCGACCTCTACGCGAGCTTCATGAACGAGCAGCGCGCCGATCTCCTCGGCGCCACGCCCATCGCCGGACAGCTCGTCGAGGTGTCGCTCATCGCCTCGATCGACACGTTCCTCGAGACCCTCGGCCGACTCGAGCGCCAGGGCGTCTCGGGTTTCGTGCAGCTCTACGTCGACAACGACCCGGGCGATCCCGAGCGCTACCTCGTGTTCGTCGAGCAGGGCGGCATCGGCCTGCCCGACGAGAGCTATTTCCGCGAAGAGCGCTTCGGCGAGATCCGCACCGCCTACGGTGCCCACCTCGAGCGGATGTTCGGGCTCGCTCGGCTCGAGGATCCCGCCGACCGCGCGGTCCGGGTCTTCGACCTCGAGACCGAGATCGCGAAGGCGCACTGGGACAACGTCGCCTCGCGCGACAGCGAGAAGACGTACAACCTGTACAAGTGGGCGGATGCCGCGGCAGCGGCATCCGGAACCACCGAAGGCGGCCGCGTCGACCTGGCCACGTGGCGCGACGCCATGGGGGTGCCCGCGGGCGCCTTCGACGAGCTCGTGCTGCGCCAGCCCTCGTTCGTCGAGGGCCTGAGTGCGCTCCTCACCGAAGACCGACTGTCGGCGTGGCGTGACTGGCTCGCCTGGCAGGTGATCCGGTCGAGCGCCGCCTACCTCTCGAACGACTTCGTCGAGGCGAACTTCGACTTCTACGGGCGCACCCTCACCGGCACGCCGCAGATGCGCGAGCGGTGGAAGCGCGGCGTCTCGCTCGTCGAGGGCGCCATGGGCGAGGCGGTCGGCCGCATCTACGTGGAGCGGCACTTCCCGCCCGCGGCGAAGGCCGAGATGGACGAGCTCGTCGCGAACCTCGTCGAGGCGTACCGCCAGTCGATCGCCGGGCTCGACTGGATGGGCCCGAAGACCCGCGCGAAGGCGCTCGACAAGCTCGACAAGTTCACGCCGAAGATCGGGTTCCCCGTGAAGTGGCGCGACTACTCGGCGCTCGAGATCCGCGACGACCTCGTGGGCAACGTGCGCGCGACCGCCGAATTCGAGTTCAACCGCGAGCTCGGCAAGATCGGCAAGCCCATCGATCGCGACGAGTGGTTCATGACCCCGCAGACGATCAACGCCTACTACAACCCGGGCTTCAACGAGATCGTCTTCCCTGCGGCGATCCTGCAGTACCCGTTCTTCACGCCCGAGCGGGATGCCGCAGCCAACTACGGCGCGATCGGCGCCGTGATCGGGCACGAGATCGGGCACGGCTTCGACGACCAGGGCTCGAAGTACGACGGCGACGGCCGGCTCACCGACTGGTGGACCGCAGCCGATCGCGAGGCGTTCGAGGAGCGCACGAAGGCCCTGATCGCGCAATTCGACACGCTCGCCCCGGCTCAGGTGCCCGACCACCACGTCAACGGCGCCCTCACGATCGGTGAGAACATCGGCGACCTCGGCGGGCTCGCGATCGCGTGGAAGGCCTACGTCATCTCGCTCGAGGGCGCCGAGCCGCCGGTCATCGACGACCTCACGGGTTCGCAGCGGTTCTTCCTCTCATGGGCGCAGGCCTGGCAGATGAAGGGCCGTGACGAGGAGGTCGTGCGCCTGCTCGCGATCGATCCGCACTCGCCGAACGAGTTCCGCTGCAACCAGATCGTCAGGAACATCGACGAGTTCTATGCTGGCTTCGGAGTGACCTCCGACGACGCCCTCTGGCTGGATCCAGCCGAGCGGGTGACGATCTGGTAGTCGACTTCTCGCAACCGCCAAATTCACCAAGTTCGAGCGCGCCGCAGACCGCGGTGGGGGAGCGCCGACCGTCTGAGGAAGATCGTGCAAGCACCGTGGTGACGTCGTCGCAGGGATCCGAGCGACGAGCGCGACACGCCAGCATCCGGCGCGGACGGCATCGCACGGAGGAGCCCAACGAGAACTTCTCGCGCGGCTTCCACTCCCTCGGCGAACTGGCGCTCGCCGGCGTGCAGGTCTCGGCACGCGCGACCGATCTCGCGACCGGCAAGGTGTTGTTCTCGGTCGACGACCACGTCGTGATGCCCACGGCCTCGATCGGCAAGGTGCTGCTCCTCGTCGAGGTGGCCTCCCGTCTCGCGGGCACGAGCGCCGAGGCGTTCACGGTGCTCGACCGTGCCCCGCGCGACTCCGTCGGCGACTCGGGCATCTGGCAGCACATGCAGTCGCCGTCGCTGCCGCTCGCCGACCTCGCGTCGCTCATCGGCGCGACGAGCGACAACCTCGCCACGAACGTGCTCATCCGCTACGTGGGCCTCGAAGCGGTGCGCGCCCGCACCGAGACGCTCGGTCTGACCCGCACGGCGTTGCTCGACCTCGTGCGCGACCATCGCGGCCCCGATGACGCCCCGCAGCTCTCGATCGGCTCGGCGAAAGAGCTCACGTGGCTCTTCGCCTCGCTCGCGCGCGGCGAGATCGTGAGCCCCGAGGTCTCACAACGGGTCGTCGGATGGCTCTCGCTCAACTCCGACCTGTCGATGGTCGCGAGCGCGTTCGGCCTCGACCCGCTCGCGCACCGCATGCCCGACCACAACGTGCTGCTCATGAACAAGACCGGCACCGACGGCGGCGTGCGCAGCGAAGTCGGGGTGCTCCGCGGACCGCGGGCGAGCGTGTCGTACGCCGTGTCGATGTACTTCGCCGACACGATGCTCTCGTCGCGCCTCGCGGTGCTCGACGGCATGCACCAGGTCGGCCTCGACCTGCTCGAGTACGTCCACTGACCCGCCCCGCGCCCTACCCGTCGCCCGCGAGCATCGCGATCCCCTCGAGCACCGCCACGTGCGTCTCGCGCGCCGCGAGCACCCGGAAGTGCCCCGCCACGGGCACCCGCACGTTCGTGGCGCCGTCGAGCACGCTGCCGTCGGGCACGTGCGGATCGTACGTGCCGAACACCGAGACGATGCGGGCGTTGACGGATGCCGCGCTGCCGAGCATCACGATCGTCTCGTCGCTCGGCAGCAGCGCCCTGATGCTCGGGTCGCGGAACAGCCGTGCCCGCCGCGCACCGCCGAACGGGGTGCACACGCCGACGACCCCGCGGATGCCGAGCGCGCCGGCGCGATCGCTGCTGTCGTCGCCGCCGACGAGCAGGTACTTGCCGATGAGCCCGCCCTTGCTGTGCCCGACGATGACGCGGCCGGCCCGAGGCACCGTCACCCGGGCGAGGGCCAGCTCGAGCCGGGCCGCCGTCTCGGCGATGCCGAGCCGGTTCGGTCCGAGTCCGTGTACGACGGTCACACGATGGCCCGCGGCGTTGAGCGCATCGCCGAGCGGTCGCAGGAACGACCAGTGCTCGTACACGCCGGGCAGCAGCACGATGTCGGACTTGGCGGGGTCACCCCTCCGCCAGTGCGCCGGTGGCCGCCGCGCGCCTACGAGGGCGAGCTGGCGGCCGGCGGCGTAGGCATAGTCACGGACCCACCAGCCGACGGCGCTCAGCCGATTCATCCGCTCGGCCTTCAGGGGTTCGTCGGGCATGCTCACGTCACGACCGACCGGCTCGCCGCGCGCGTACCGGGCGACCATCTCGCCGACCTGGCTCCCGGTGACGACCATCGTGTCGTGGCCACGGCCGGGCACTTCGGCGAAGCGGCCCTTGGGAGCCAGCGCCGCCATCTCCTCAGCCCAGTAGCGTGGCACGAGGTGGTCCTTCTCCCCGCGGATCACGAGGGTGCCGGCTTCGATCAGCGGCAGTGCCTGTTCGATGCGGTGCTCGAGCATCGGCCGCAGGTTCGCGACGAACCAACGCGGCCCGGCCTGCGTGTATGCGGCGATCCCCTGTACGAGCACCTTGGGGTTCACGACGGCGATGTCCTGCAGGAATCGCAGCGTCTGCATCGCGAGGGTACGCTCCCGCGGGTTCACGCTGGCTCCGATGAGCACGATCCGTTCGACGAGCTCGTGATGTCGCGCCGCGGTCTCCGCGACGACCTGTGCGCCCGTGGAGTGGCCGACGAGCACGGGTCGCTCGATGCCCTCGGCCACGAGCAGCTCGGCGAGCAGCTCGCCCAACGCGGCGATGCTGAGCGGTTCCCGCGGCTCGGGGGCGTCGCCGAATCCGGGCAGGTCGAGAGCGTACACGGTGCCCGTCGGCTCGAGGACCTCGGCGACGCCGTCCCAGTACTCGTGCGCCATGCCGAGGCCGTGCACGAGCACGTACTCGGGCCCGTCGGGAACGCCCGACTCGCGGATGACGATCACGTGCTCGCCCCTCCGGAACTCGCGAGTCGTCGGCATGCCCGCAGTCTATGCGGGCGACTCCCGTAGCCAGGCCTCGATACCCATGGCGTCGATCGGCAACGCCGCGGTGAGCACCTCATGCCCCGTCGCCGTGACGAGCAGGTCGTCTTCGATGCGGATGCCGATGCCGCGCAGTTCGGGCGGCACCGTCAGGTCGTTCGCCTGGAAATAGAGGCCGGGTTCCACGGTGAGGACCGTCCCGCGCCGCAGCGGCTCAGCGAGGTACCGCTCGTCGCCGATCTTCGCGCAATCGTGAACGTCGAGTCCGAGATGGTGCCCGGTGCCACTCGGGAGGTACCGACGGTGCTGCTGCCCCGTCGGTGACATGGCCTCGTCGACGGAGACCCGCAGGATGCCGAGCTCGTGCAGCGCGGTCGCGATCGACTCGTAGGCGGTGCTCCGCATGTCGAGGAACGACTTGCCGGGGCCGATCTCGGCCATCGCCGCGCGGTGCGCGCGCTCGACCAGGTCGTGCACCTCCCGCTGCGCGGGCGTGAAAGTGCCGTCGACGGGCAGCGAGCGGGTCACGTCGGCGGTGTACAGGGAGCGCGCTTCGACGCCGGCGTCGATGAGCACGACCTGGCCTGGCAGCACGGGGCCGTCGCACCTCGTCCAGTGCAGCGTGGGAGCATGCGGGCCGCTGCCGACGACGGTCGAGTAGCCGACTCCGTTTCCGAACGTCCTCGCGTGGCGCTCGAACGTGGCCTGCAACCAGCGCTCGCCACCGAACTCCATGGCTGCCGGCAACTCGGCGGCGACCGCACGGAACCCGGCGACCGTGGCATCCACCGCGGAACGCAACTGCGCGATCTCCCAGTCGTCCTTCACGAGCTTCGCCGCCGAGAGCGCGACGTGGAGGTCCGCCGACGGGGCGACCCGATCCACGAGTCGAGGCTCGGGGGCGCCCGCTCCGAGCGTGTCGGCGGAGAGCGTGTCGAGCGCGTCGCCGAGGGCATCGAGCGACCTGACCTCGATCTCGAGCGCGGTCGCCCACTCCGCGAGGCCCGCAGCCGGGCCGATCCACAGTTCGCCGCGCAACGGGTCGGCGTAGAAGGCCTCATCGCCGGCCGCGACGGGCTCGGGAATGAAGAGCGCGGCGTCGTGTCCGCCGCCGGCCGGCGTCATGATGAGCACCGCGCCTTCGGCCTGGCAGGACGTCAGCCAGACGAAGTCGCTGTCGGGGCGGAAGTCGAACTCCGTGTCGTTCGAGCGCACGTGCGATCGGCCGGCCGTCACGACGATCGTGCGCCCCGGGAACTGCGCTCCGATCGTTTCGCGATGCCGCCGTGCGGCGGGGCCGGCGCCGGCGACCACGTCTGCGTGGCGATCGACGGGCCCCCAATCGGAGGCCAGGTAGCGCCGGAACTCCTCGGTATCGGGGAGCGGCTGGGTGCGAGGGTCGCGGTAGGCGAAGGGCTCTGGACGCATGGACCCCAGTAAGCCAGCGTGCGCGAAAGGCCGTCAAGTCGTCGCAACGCTGTTCGACGAAACATCCGGACGGGTGACCGCATCCGGTGCAGTTTGTCTCATATCACGACGGTGCAGGACCTCGATTCGAGACGGAACGCGACTCGGTTGACACTCGTTTCCTCGCCTCCACACAATGTCGTCATGACCGGATCCGACCATCAGACCACTCCAGCCACGCCCGACGTCGACCTCGATCGGCGGGTGTTCGACATGGTCTCGTCCACCTCGAGCATCGTCGACCACGATGCCCCGACGCGCTTCGTCTACCACGAGGCCGACGGCGTGCTGTGGGGGGAGTACGTGGGCGACACGGTGGCGGTCGGCCGCTTCTGCGGTGTGCGGAACCAGGCCCGGATCGACATCTCCTTCGTGCACCGGAGCCATGACGCCGAGACGACCACCGGGAACGCCTCGTCGATCATCTCGCGGAACGCGGATGGCACCCTCCTGCTCACCGAGGAGTTCCGCACGCCCGACGGCGTGCTCCACATGAGCGTCTGCCGCGAGGTCGTCTGAGCGCGGCCGGTCCGGCCGGCTCGGCGGTCAACGCCTCCGTCGATCGGGGACGCGTTGCGCGCGATCGTCGCTCGTGCGCACGAATCGGGTCATGCCGAAGCGCTCACCGGAGTCCTCGACGGAGGAGGTCGCCGAGCGCGTCATCCGGAGCGAGACCTGGGCGCGCTCCTCGTCCATGAGGAAGACCGTCGTGGTCGCCTTGATCGACGGCCATTGCGCCAACCGAGTGGCGACGAGTTCGTGGATGGCCGACACGTCGGGCGCCCGCACGAGGAGCATGGCATCGTGCTCCCCGGTGGTGACTGCGAAGTACTCGAGCTCGGGCACGGAGGACAGTCGCGCCCGGAAGTCGGCCCACTGGCTCTGCCGGAGGGTGATGAACACCATCGCCGCCACGCCGAGCCCGACGGCTGCCGGATCGATCTCGGCGTGAACCCCCTGGATGACCCCCGCCCGGACGAGGGCTTCGTAGCGCGTGTAGGCGTTGGATCGCGAGATGCCCAAGTGCTCCGCCAAGGCGGCGACGGAGGTGCGGCCGTCTTCGCGCAGCAGTTCCAGCATGCGAACGTGCGTGTCATCGAGTTGCATCCGAGACTCCATCTGTCCAGTCGCAGCAGTGAGGAAGGGCTCCGACTGAGAGGATATGCCATTTCTTCGGCAGAATCGAGACGATTCTTCTTCGTTATCCCATCGATGATTGACGAATGATCTGCCCGCACACTACTTTCTCACTCATCCCTCCAATCAGATAAGGAGCACCACCTTGTCACGATCGTTCCGCCGCACAGCCCGGCGCGGCGCGGCCGCCCTCGGCGTGGCCCTTGCGGCCTCGCTCGCGTTCAGCGCCTGCTCGCCGACTCCCGCCAGCGACTCCGCCGCCGGCACGTCGCTCGTCGTCGATGCCTCGTTCGACCTGAAGACCGCCGACCCCAATCGCGAGTACGAGACCACTGGGGGGATCGTCGCGAAGGCCCTCTACGAGACGCTCCTCACGTTCGACGGCGACGACGTCACGGCGCCCGTCGACGGACTCGCGAGCTATGAGATCAGCGACGACAACACGGTCGTGACGCTCACCATGAACGAGGGCCACACGTTCTCCGACGGTTCCGACGTGACCGTCGACGACGCGGTGTTCTCGCTGCAGCGTGTGCAGGGCCTCAAGGGCAATCCCTCATTCCTGCTCGACGGCGTGACGATCGAGAAGACCTCCGAGACGACGCTCACGCTGACCTCCGAGTCGCCGAACCCGGCGCTTCCGTTCATCCTCCCGAACCCGGCGCTCGGCGTGGTCAACCAGGAGGTCGTCGAGGAGAACGGCGGCAGCGCCACCGCCGACGACGACGCCGAGACGTTCCTCAACACCGAGTCGGCGGGCTCGGGCCCCTACATCCTCGAGTCCTTCGACGCGGCATCCCAGGTGGTGTTCACCGCGAACCCCGAGTACACCGGCACGAAGCCCGCGTACGAGCGGGTGGTACTCCGCAACGTGCAGGGCCCGACGCAGAAGCTCAACGTCGAGGCCGGCGACTCGCAAGTGGCACTCGACCTCAATCCCGACCAGGTCTCCGAGCTCGACACCTCGAAGGTCTCGATCATCGCGAACCCCTCGCGGTACATGATCTTCCTGTTCCTGAACCAGAGCCCCGCGGTCAGCGAGATCACGAGCAACCCGAAGTTCCTCGAGGCGTTCAAGCTCGGCATCGACTACGACAAGATCGTGGATCTCGCCGGTGAGGGCTCCATTCGTCCGGGCGGCTTCATCCCGTCGATCTTCAACGGGGCCCTCGACGCGGCCGACGGCAACCAGTTCGACGCCGACGCGGCAGCGGCGGCGCTCGCCGAGTCCGGATACGCCGGCGAGGAGGTCACGCTGAACTTCCCGAACGACATCACCGTGCAGGGGCTCTCCCTCCAGAGCGTCGCGGAGTCGATCCAGGCGCAGCTCAAGGAGGTGGGCATCAACATCACGCTCGCCCCCGCCCCCGTCGCCACCGAGCTCGACGCCTACCGCGACGGCAAGGAGACGGTCGGTCTCTGGTACTGGGGCCCCGACTTCCCCGACCCGTCGAACTACCTGGCCTTCACGCCGGGTGAGCTCGTGGGCCTGCGGGCCGGCTGGGCAGCCGGCGCCGACCCCGCGGTGACCGACCTGGCGACCGCCGCCGTGACGGCGACCGACCCCGACGCACGTGCCGCCGCCTATGAAGAGCTGCAGAAGGCGCAGAACGCGAGCGGGCCGTTCATCCCGCTGCTTCAGCCGGCGCAGAACGTGGTGACCGCGACGACCATCACCGCGGTGCCGCTCAACCCGACCTGGACCGTCGATCTTGCCGGAATCGAGTAGCACGGCTCCCGGGAAGCAGGGCGCGCGAGCGGGCATCCACCCGCTCGCGCGCTACCTCGGCGTCAGGGCGGGCCTGACGATCCTCCTGCTCTTCGGGGTGACGCTCGTCACGTTCACCCTCACGAACCTCGTCCCAGCCGATCCGGTGCAAGCGGCGCTCGGCGAGCAAGCCGCCGCGAACCCCGAGATCGTTGCGCAGTTCCGGGCGAACGCCGGTCTCGACCAGCCGCTCCCGGTGCAATACGTGACGTACCTCGGCAACGTCCTCCAGGGCGACCTGGGCGTGTCGCAGCAGACGCGTGCGCCCGTCGCCGACGACCTCGGCAAGGCGTTCCCGGCGACCGCGGAGCTCGCGCTCGCCGCCATCCTGATCTCCATCGTCCTCGGGGTCGGCCTCGGAATGTGGGCGGCGCTGCGGCGGCGCACGATCACCGACCAGGTCATCCGCGTCGTGAGCCTCATCGGCATCTCGGTGCCGTCGTTCTGGCTGGCGCTCGTCGTCTACTTCGTGTTCTTCTCGCAGCTGCGCTGGTTCCCGGGCTCGGGCCGGCTCTCGCCCGCCACGATCCCGCCGCCGAAGGTGACGGGCATGTACACCGTCGACTCCCTGCTCGCCGGCCAGTGGGCGACGTTCGCCGATGCGGTCGCTCACCTGATCCTGCCGGCTGCGGTGCTCGCGCTCTACACGATCGGCCTCCTCACTCGCTTCGCGCGGTCGGCCATCCTCGAGGTGCTCGATCTCGACTACGTGCGCGCCGCCCGCGCCAAGGGCCTTCCCGGCCGCGTGGTCCTCACGCGGTATGTGCTGCGCGGCGCGCTCGTGCCGATCATCACGGTGCTCGGCGTCGCGTTCGGCTCGCTGCTCTCGGGCACGGTGCTCGTCGAGAAGGTCTACTCCTGGCACGGGCTGGGTGAGTACGCCTACTCGGCCGCCACCAAGCTCGACCTGCCGGCCATCATGGGCGTCGGCCTCGTCGTCGGATGCGTCTACATCGGGTTGAACTTCCTGGTCGACGTGCTCTACGGCTTCATCGACCCGAGGGTGAGGGTGGCATGACCGAACGTGGCATGACCGACGTGCTCGCTGTGCAGACGCGTCGCAAGGGCCGCTTGCGCATCTCGAAGCAGCTCCGCACGCCGCTCGCGATCACAGGCGGCGCCATCGTGGTGTTCTGGCTGCTCGTCGCGCTGCTCGCGCCGTGGGTCAGCCCGTACGATCCGCTCGCCCAAGACTTCGAGCGGCTGCAGGCGCCGGGCGCCGAGCACTGGTTCGGCACCGACCAGGTCGGTCGTGACGTGCTGTCGCGCGTCGTCTCGGGTGCGCAGGTGTCGATCCCGCTCGCCCTCATGCTCGTCGTGTTCGCGATGCTCATCGGTTCAGTGCTCGGGGCGATCGCGGGCTACTTCGGCAAGGCGATCGACGAGACGATCATGCGCATCGCCGACCTCGTGTTCGCGTTCCCGACGATCATCCTCGCGATGGTGATCGCCGCCGCGCTCGGCCCGAGCCTGACGAACGCCGTCATCGCGATGCTCATCGTGTCGTGGCCGGCCTATGCCCGCGTGACCCGGTCGCTCGTCCTCGGTGCGCGCAACGCGGAGTACGTGATCGCGGGCCGCCTGCTCGGCAACGGCCCGTTCACGTCGCTCGGCAAGGACATCCTGCCGAACGTGATCTCTCCCGTCGTCGTGCTCGCGACGCTCGACGTCGGAACGGCGATCCTGCTCCTCTCCGGGCTGTCGTTCCTCGGCCTCGGCGCGGTGCCGCCAACGCCCGACTGGGGCTCGATGGTCGCCGACGGCGTGCAGCAGTTCTCGTCGTGGTGGATCGCGGCGTTCCCGGGCCTCGCCATCCTCACGGTCGTGCTCGCCTTCAACTTCCTCGGCGACGCCCTCCGCGACGCCCTCGATCCGCGGTCGCAAGAGGCCGTGCAGGGGAGGGCGCTGTGAGCGACAACACCGTGAGCACCACGAACCGACTCGAGCCGACCGAACCGGGCGGCGCGCCGGGCAGCGGCGTCGTCATCTCGGGCCTCACCCTGAGCTTCGGTCGCGGTGAGGCGCGTAAGGAGATCCTCCGGGGCATCGACCTCGACGTGCCCGCCGGGAGGATCACGGGTCTCGCGGGCGAATCGGGCTCGGGCAAGACCATGACGGGCCTGGCCGTGTGCGGACTGCTCCCGGCCGGCGCCGACCTCGGCGGCAGCATCCGCTTCGAGGACACCGAGCTCATCGGCCTCGAACAGCGCAGCATGAACCGCTTCCGCGGAGCGAAGATCGCCATGATCTTCCAGGACCCCTCGGCGAGCCTGCACCCGATGCTCACGATCGAGGCACAGCTCGTCGACCACTACCGCCACCACACCCGTGCGTCGAAGCGCGCCGCGCGGGAGCGCGCGCTCGAGATGCTCGGCCTCGTCGCCGTGCCGCACCCCGAGGCTGCACTGCGGAAGTACCCGCACCAGTTCTCGGGCGGTCAGCTGCAGCGCATCGCCATCGCGTCGGCGCTCATGTGCGAGCCGTCGGTGCTCATCGCCGACGAACCGACCACTGCGCTCGACGTCACCGTGCAGGCCGGCATCCTCCGCCTCCTGCGCAAGCTGTGCGACGAGCTCGGCATCGCGATCATCCTCGTGACGCACGACCTCGGGGTGATGTCGGCGCTCGCCGACACGATCGCGGTGATGCGCATGGGCGAGATCGTCGAGCACGGTGATCGGCACCAGGTCATCACCGCCCCGAGGCATCCGTACACGAAGGCACTCATCGATGCGCTGCCCGAGTCGGGCACGCACCCGAGCGACGGGACCGCATCATGACCCTACTGAAGCTCGACCAACTCGAGGTCTCGTACAAGCTGCCCGGTCGCGGTTCGCTCAAGGCGGTCGACGGCGTGAGCTTCGACCTCGAACCACGTCAGGTGCTCGGGCTCGTCGGCGAATCCGGATGCGGCAAGTCGACGCTCGCCCGAGCGGTGTGCGGCCTCGAGCCGGCTTCGAGTGGCTCGATCTCGTTCAACGGCCGGCCCGTCGGCAAGCTCGGCCTGCGGAAGCGCGACCCCGCACTCATGCGGATCCAGATGGTGTTCCAGAACCCGTTCGCCTCGCTGAACCCGCGGCGCACGATCGGCAGCCAGATCGAGGACGGCCTCCGGGTGAATCCCGACCGCGACGCCTGGAGCGTGCCCGACCTGCTCGAGCACGTCGAGCTCGACCCCGCCAGCCGATCGAGGTTCCCGCATCAGTTCTCGGGCGGCCAGCGCCAACGGGTCGCCATCGCGCGCGCCATCGCGGCCGGCCCCGAGCTGCTCATCGGCGACGAGCCGATCGCGTCGCTCGACGCGTCGCTGCAGGCCCGCATCGCGATCCTCATGCGCAACCTCGCCGTCGAGACGGGCGCGGCGCTGCTGTTCATCAGCCACGACCTCTCCGTTGTGCGGGTGATCGCCGACGACGTCGCCGTCATGAGCGCGGGCCGCATCGTCGAGCGCGGTCCGGTCGCGCAGGTCTGGTCGGCGCCGGAGCATCCGTACACGCAGCGGCTCCTCGCGGCCATCCCCGTCGTCGACGGTCTGGGTGTGCTGCCGGGCTGACCCGCGCAGGTGCGCTCGGTGCCGCGTCCGCAGATTCAGTCGATGATGCCGGATGCCGCGAGCCGGGCGAGCACCTCGGCGCCCGCGGGCGGGCAGCGGTGCGCGTCGGCCGTGGTCACCCAGTGCACGCTGCCGACCTCGGCCGAGGCTGCCGGCGCGGCATCCGTCTCGGCTCGGAACACCCGCATGCGCACGAGCCGGCCCTCTGGCTCGCCGTGCGCTTGCACGACGACCTCGAAGAGCTCGTCGAGCGTGGCGGGGTCGAGGTCGAGGGCGACCTCTTCTCGGGCTTCGCGTGCCGCGGCATCCGCTGCGCTCTCGCCGTCGTCGATCTTGCCGCCGGGCATGTAGAAGACGTCGCGGTCGCGTGCGGTGACCATGAGCACCCGGCGCTCGCGCACGAGGGCGATCGCGGCGACGAGGAGGTCGGGCAGGTGCGGCATCCGTTCCACCCTATGCGGCGGGCGCACCGTGAGCGGCGGGCGCACCGTGAGCGGCGGGCGCACTGTGAGCGGCGGGCGCTACGACACCTTCGTGAGGGTGCGCACGAGCGCGACCGCCTCCTTCGGCGACACCTCGGGGAGGTACGCGCGGCCGATCGCGACGCCGATCGCGGGGAGGGCGAGCGGGTCGGGGTAGGCCATCGAGATGGTGTGGTACTCGGGATTGAACTTGGCCTTGAAGCGGAAGAGCGAGGTGAAGCCGTAGGCGGGCTCGAGGGTCTTGGCGAGCCAGTCGAGCAAGCGGGTCATCACGGTCGCGGGCGGCGGCTCCTCGCCGGGGGCGAGCGGCTTCGTCGCGAGCGGAGCACCGGAGAGGCTCAGGAACTCGGCTCCCTCCTCTTTCATGTGCAGCGCCGCCGAGGCGATGAGGAACTCCATCACGCCGTTCATCGATCCGTCGGCTCGGCGCATGAAGTCGATCGTCCAGCCGATCGGCACGCCCTCGCGGTAGGTCGGCAGCCAGCTCGTCACGGCCTGCAGCCGTCCGTCGGGACCGACCGCGAGCATGAGCCGCACCTCGGGGTCCTTCAGCTCCTCCATGCCGCCGAGCGTGAAGCCCATCTCGGGCAGCTCCTTCTCGGCGACCCACTCCTCCGAGATCGCGTTGATCGCGGCGACCGTCGCGAGCGGGAGCTCGTCCCACGTCGTCCACACGGTCGTGAGGCCCTCCTTGATGCCGCGGTTGAGCGCTTGCCGCACCTTCTGCCACGGCTTGCCTGTGAGCTCGAGGCCCGTCGTCGTGACCACGGTCTCCTCGCCGACCGGCATGTGCTGCCAGCCAAGCGCCTCGAAGACGGGTAGGTAGCGGTCGTGCACGCTGTAGAACACCGGCACCCAGCTGTTGCGGTCGCAGAAGGCCGCGAACTCGCGGATCGTCTGCCCATCGCGCGCCTCGCGGCAGATCGGGTCGGACATCGTGATCGCGATGCCGTTCACCACGCGGTAGGCCACAGCGGCCTGCTCATCGTCGCTGAACCAATAGGAGTTGCCCGGCCACGTCGCCATGAAGCCGAGCGAACCACCCCCGCCGCGCTGCAGGTTCGCGAGCACCCGGTCGCGGTCGCGTGTATGCGAGCGATCGGCCGTCGCCGACAGGAACGGCACGGCGGCGATCACGAAGATCGCCCAGAACAGCGGCCCGACGAGCTGGTACAGCACGAACGTGACGTCATGCACCGGCACGACGATCGGGTCGAAGGCCGCCACGAAGTGAACCGGCACGAATCGCTTGACGGTGTCGATGAGCACGTCGAGCGGCGTGGCATCCGGAACGAACTCCTCGATCGTCACGAGCGCGGTGATGAGATACGCACCGGCGAGCACCACGAACGAGCCGACCACCACGCCCGTGAAGCGCGCGACGGCGCGGTTCGGGGCACGAATGGCGAACTGCCGCCGGAACACGAGCAGGAGCACCGCCATCCCGACCGGCAGCAGCACGGCGGCGATCGTCCAGACGATGAGCTCGCCAACGTCGAAGCCGGTCCACTCCTCGCCGTCGGCGATCGTCGCCGCGAGGTCGAACGAGAACCACGCCAGCAGGGCGAGCGCGATGTTCACCGCGACGGCGAGCAGGAGCGCGAAGCGCCGGCCGTTGCGCAGCCCCCACGCCGCGAGCAGCAGGAGCACGAGCGGCAGGAACGAGAGCAGGATGACGCCCGGGCCCTGCGCGCTCAGCAGTGCGAGCTGCCGGTCGCAGAAGGCGGAGGTGACGCTCGCGCACTCGGTGAGCACGGCGTCGGCGTCGGGCACCTCGGCGCCGAAGAGGCTCGCCGAGAATGCGAACGGCGTCAGCTCCTCGCCGTTGATGAGCGACACGATCGGGCCCGATCGCCGTGATGGCCACCGCCGTCGCGATGAGCGTGCGCGTCTCCCGGTGCGAGCTGCGGCGAGGCGCGAGCGTCGACGGATTGCGGGTGAGCACGGCGCCGAGCGCGAGTCCGGCGAGGCCCGCGATCAGCCGGTAGACGTTCGAGGAGTCGCCGTCGTAGAGCACGAACACGAGCACGAAGGCGAAGGTGACGATACGGATGCGTCGGCGCCAGAGCGCCGTCATGAATGCCGTGGCGGTGATGAGCGCGCCGACGATGCCCGTCAGCGGATCGAGCGTGAGGTCGATCGAGGTGCCGGTCGCCCACCACTCGCCGGCGAGGCTGCCGAGCCACTGCAGCAGCACGCCGACGGTCACGCCGATGACGCCCGTGACGACGAACGCGAGGATCGCCCGCGCGGTGCCGAGGCGGAGCTCGGCGATGCCGAGCAGGGTCGCCGCGAGCACGACGCCGGCCACCAGCTGGAACGGATCGGCGGGGATGGCAAGCGCCGTGAGCACGCTCCACCAGCGACCGAGTTCGATCGTGGTCCCGACGCCGGCCGCCCAGGTCGCCTCGGTGTCCGCGCTCGCGGCGCCGACGATCGAACCCGTGATCACCGCCGTGGCGATGACGAGCACCGCGAAGGCGAAGCTGAACGGCACGCGCCGCGCGAACCCGGCGACGGCCGAGGTGGTCGATTGAAGCCGGCCGGCGGGTTCGACATCGGCTTCGGAGGCAGTCGCCCGATCGGTGTCGCTCATGCGTGCGCTCCTAAGCTGCCGGCGGTGCCGCGAGTCCGAGCCGCGGGTAAAGCACCTCGAACCCCTTGCGCAAGCCGCCCTTCAGCCCGCTCGCGCCGTGGTCGGCATCGGGCACGGCGAAGAAGGTCGTCTGCATGCCGGCCAGCGCCGCGGCATCCGCCAATCGCTGCGTTCCGGGGCCGAATCCCGAGTCGTCGGCGCCGACCGTGAAGATCGCCATCGTGTCGGGATACGGCGCCCTGGCGGCCATCATGTTCGCGGGCTTCACGGCGTCGTAGGCGAGCTGGTCGCCCGCGAAGATCGTGTTGAGCACCTCGTCGGAGTGCTCGGCGCCCGGAAACTCGTCGGGTGACAGCGCGAGCAGGTTGCCGAAGGTCTCGAAGTACTTCGTGCCGAAGTACGCCGCGCACTCGCCGCCGTTGGAATAGCCCGCGACCGTCCAGAACTGGCGCCCCCGCAGCACGTTCAGCTCCTGCAGCGCCCACGGCACGACGTCGCCCATCACGTAGGTCTCGACGTTGCCGCGCTCCGTGTTGAGGCACATCGGATCGTCGGCCGGGTCGCCGAGCTGGTCGATGACGAGGGCGATGGGCGCGAGGCCGTTGTGATGGGCTGCGTACTCATCGAGCACCCCGGCGATGAAGCTCGCGTCGGGGTTGCCCGGCTGGCCCATCATCATGATCACGAGGGGCAATCGGGGGGCGTCGTCGACCAGTGCTGCCGGCGGCAGGTAGATCTGTGCCGCTCGGGCGGGGAACCCCGAGTTCGTGTTGGGGATCCCGCCCTCGACGGTGCCGATCGCGCCCTTGGCCGGCATCCCGGCGGGCGCCAGCCATGTGAGGTAGAGGGGGTCGACCGGGTCCGCCTCGTTGGGGTCGGGGGCTTCGGGATCGATCGCGCGGAGGGTGGAGGCGTTCAGCATCGACCCCAGCGTGGGGTTCAGCCCGTATGCCGCGTTGATGCCGAAGACCGCCGTGAGCGCGAAGATCGGAATCGCGAGCAGGGCGACGAGCTTGCGCCACCACCGGGTGAACCAAAGGTTCCAGATCGCGATGAAGACGCCCGCGAACACCGCTGGAATCCAGAACCACGCGGCATCCGTCACGGGTCCGCCAAACCAGTTGAGCACGTACACCGCGGCCCAGAGCACGCCCGCGCCGACCATGGCGCCGACGATGATCAGCACGATCGCCGTGAGCACCCAGGATCCGGATGCCTCGCGGCCGAGCAGGTAGATCGCCACGAGCGCGCTGAGCCCGTACATGACCACGATGAACGGACCGTCGACCACGTTCACGTCGAGCAGGAAATCCCACACAGTGCGCCCCCTCGCCCCAAGGAGTGACGATGACGCCAGCGTAGTCTTCGCGGGGGCCCCGGGCCATGAACCGGATGCCCCGAGTCGGGGGGACACGGCGGCCCTCGCGACCGCCCATAAGATGGACTCCGTACGTTTCCGGGCCCTCGCCCGATTCCCCTCAGGACCATTGGAGCCACCGTGGCCGCACCCAGCCGTCTCGATTCTGTCATCACCCTCGCCCAGCACCGGGGCTTCGTCTTCCAAGCCGGCGAGATCTACGGCGGATCCCGCTCGGCGTGGGACTACGGGCCCCTCGGCGTGGAGCTGAAGGAGAACATCAAGCGCCAGTGGTGGCGCTACATGGTGCAGAGCCGTGACGACATCGTGGGCCTCGACTCGAGCGTCATCCTGCCTCGGCAGGTATGGGAGGCGTCCGGTCACGTCGAGGTCTTCAGCGATCCGCTCGTCGAGTGCCTGCAGTGCCACAAGCGCTACCGCGAAGACCACCTCATCGAGGAGTTCGAGGAGAAGAAGGGCCGCGAGCCCGTCGGCGGCCTCGCCGAGATCGCGTGCGCGAACTGCGGCACGCGCGGCCAGTGGACCGAGCCGCGCGCATTCTCGGGCCTCCTGAAGACCTACCTCGGCCCGGTCGAAGACGAGGCCGGCCTGCACTACCTCCGCCCCGAGACGGCGCAGGGCATCTTCGTGAACTTCGCCAACGTGCTGCAGACGGCGCGCATGAAGCCGCCGTTCGGCATCGGCCAGATCGGCAAGTCGTTCCGCAACGAGATCACTCCCGGCAACTTCATCTTCCGCACGCGCGAGTTCGAGCAGATGGAGATGGAGTACTTCGTCGAGCCCGGCACCGACGAGGAATGGTTCGACTACTGGATCCAGCACTGCTGGGACTGGTTCACGGGCCTCGGCCTCAAGCCCGACAACATCCGCTACTTCGAACACCCGAAAGACAAGCTGTCGCACTACTCGAAGCGCACGATCGACATCGAGTACCGCTTCGGGTTCACCGGCGGCGAGTGGGGCGAGCTCATGGGCGTCGCCAACCGCACCGACTTCGACCTCTCGACCCACTCGAAGCACTCGGGCAAAGACCTCTCCTACTTCGACCAGTCGAAGAACGAGCGGTGGACCCCCTACGTCATCGAACCCGCGTTCGGCCTCACCCGAGCGCTCATGGCCTTCCTCATCGACGCCTACGACGTCGAAGAGGTGCCGAACGCGAAGGGCGGCGTCGACACCCGCACGGTGCTCCGCCTCGATCCGCGCCTCGCGCCCGTGAAGGCCGCGGTGCTCCCGCTGTCGCGCAACGAACGGCTCTCGCCGCTCGCTCGCGAGGTCGCGGCATCCCTTCGGCAGAACTGGAACGTCGACTTCGACGACGCGGGCGCCATCGGGCGCCGCTACCGTCGCCAAGACGAGATCGGCACGCCGTTCTGCATCACCGTCGACTTCGACTCGCTCGATGACAACGCGGTGACGGTGCGCGACCGCGACACCATGCAGCAGGAGCGCGTGCCGCTCGCCGAGCTGCAGGGATACCTCGCGTCGCGACTCGTCGGCGCGTAGTCCTCGCGACGCCGTCGCTCTCCATCCCGTCCGCATTCCGTAAGGTCTGCGCCGGGTCTGTGCTCGCACGCTTGGTTAGCGTGAGAGGAGCAGAGTCGCAGTGACTCGCGAATCGAGGTGGAGATGCTGCAGCAGGCACGAACGACCGGCGCGATGATCGCGATCGCGCTCGCCGCATTCACGCTCGCAGGGTGTGCCGGCGGCACCGAGGCTCCGACCACGACGGCGCCGATGACGGAATCGCCGATGACCGACGAGCCCATGACCGACGAGCCCGCAGCTGAGCCCACAGCTGAGCCGACCGAGGAGCCGGCGGCGGATGCCCCGGGCGCCTACGTCGACTACACCGACGATGTCATCGCGACGACCGCCGGCCGGAAGGTGCTGTTCTTCCACGCGAGCTGGTGCCCGCAGTGTCGTACCCTCGATGAGGAGCTGCGCACCCAGGGTGTGCCCGACGGGCTCACCGTCATCAAGGTCGACTACGACAGCATGACCGAGTTGCGCCAGCGCTACGGCGTCACCCTGCAGACGACCGTCGTCTACGTCGATGACGCCGGCGAGATGCTCTCGAGCGCCGTGATCTACGACGAGCCGTCGGTCGCCTCGCTCGTCGCCGCCGGCCCGTGACCGCCTCGCTTGCCCTCGCCCTCGCCGCCGGCGTGCTGACGGTCGCCGCCCCGTGCGTGCTGCCGCTCCTGCCCGTGATCATCGGCGGATCGATCGTGCGCGACGGCGACGAGCGGCGTGCCCAGTGGCGGCCCTTCGTCATCGCGGGCTCGCTCGCGGTGAGCGTCGTGGTCTTCACCCTGCTGCTGAAGGCGACGACCGCGCTGCTCGGCATTCCCCCGCAGGTCTGGCAGGTGATCGCCGGCGGCATCATCATCCTGCTCGGCGTCGACCTCATCTTCCCCGTGCTCTGGGATCGGCTCTCGAGCGCGCTCCGCCTGCAGTCGCGCAGTGGAGAGATGCTCGATCGATCGGTGCGCCGGCAGAGCGTGGCCGGCGACATCCTCACCGGTGCGGCGCTCGGGCCGGTGTTCAGCAGTTGCAGCCCCACCTACGCCCTCATCGTCGCGGCGGTGCTGCCCGTCTCGTTCGGCGAGGGGCTCGGCTACGTCGTGGCCTACGCGGTCGGCCTCGCCGGAATGCTGCTGCTCATCGCGCTCCTCGGGCGCGCCTTCGTGCGCCGGCTCGGCTGGCTCGCGAACCCGAACGGGTGGTTCCGGCGCACCATCGGCGTCGTGTTCATCCTCGTCGGCGTCGCGGTCGTCGCGGGCCTTGACAAGCAACTGCAGACGCTCATCCTCGATCTCGGCTGGTACGAGCCGATCGCACGCCTCGAGGAGTTCCTCGGCTTCAGCTGAGTCGTTCGGCGGTTGCGCTATCGGGCGGCCTCCGCGGTCCACTCGCGCCGCAAGATGCCGTAGACCGCCGTGTCCTCCCACTCGCCGTAGTGGTACTCCTCTTCGAGCATCGTTCCCTCGCGGCGCATTCCGAGGCGCTCGCAGAGCGCCGCCGAGGCGAGGTTGCGTGAAGCGAGCAGGGCTTGAACGCGGTGCGCCCTGAGCGACTCGAACGCGAATCGCAGCACCTCGCGCGCGCCCTCGAACGCAAGGCCGCGGCCCTGGAAGGCGGGATGCACGACCCATCCGATCTCGAGCTGCGCATGCTCCGCACTCGACACGCGCAACATCAGGTCGCCGATGACGCGGTCGCCCTTGGTACCTTCGCGCGAGAACGACAGCGATGGCTCACCCACGAGCACCATCGCGAAGATCAGTGCGTCATCGTCGTCGGCGATGGTGCGCCACGCGGCGCGCTTCTCGGTGTGCTGCCGGCCCTCTTCGCGGTCGCGCTCCGGCCACGGGATGAACCGCAGCACCTCGGGCAGTCGCTGGTACTCGTAGACGTCGTCGGCGTCGCTCGGCAGGAGCGGTCGGAGCACCATGCGCTCGGTGCGAAGCGGCGTCGCGTCGAGATGCGTCGCGTCGTACGGCACGGCGAGGGCGGGCGGCCCGTCGGCTGCCGCGAGGTTCGTGCGCTCATCATCCACGTCATTCACTGCAGGCCCGGCCGTCTCGTGCACGTCTACAAATCTACTGAGTCCACGAGCGGATGCCGCAGCGAAACGATCACACGACGGACCGAGACTCAGGACGCGTCGGCCGCCCCGGTCGCGGACTGCGGTCGCGAAACCTCGGACACCGCGGCATCCGGCGTCACACCGAAGACCGCCGCGACACCGTCGACCCACGCGCGCTGCTCGCCGGCACGCGCGTGCTCGCGGGAGCGCACCATCGGGGTGTGCAGCAGCACGCCGGCCAGGTGGCGGAGCGCGGCCTCGGTGCGGCCGTCTTCGTCGCCACGGGCGCGAGCGCGCTCGATCTCGTCTTCGAGGATTCCGAAGACGTGCTTGCGCAGGGCGACCACCGCGGGGGCGACGTCGAGCTCTTCGCGCGACTCGCCGAAGGTGCGGGCGGCGCGGCCGACGATCTCGCGGGCGGCATCCGTGGCTCCGAGCTCTTCGAGCGGAGCGTGGATGCGAATGGTCTCGAGGTCGAGCAGGTCGACGCCGGGCACCTCGGCGACGTCGGGGGCGACGTTGCGGGGAAGACCCAGGTCGACGACGAGCTGGCGTGCGCCCGGCTTGAGCCCGTCGGAAGCGGATGCCGCGAGCACGGCGCGGCCCTCGGTGAGCACCGCTTTGTCGACCACGTGGTGCTCGACCGTGGTGCACGTGACGATGACGTCGGCGCTCGCCGCGGCGACCGCGTAGTCGGCCTTGGTCACAGCGTCGATCGCGTGGCTGGCCGCGAACTTGCCCGCGCGGCCCGAGGGAGAGTACACGCGCACGTCGATCGCGCCGCGCTCGCGCAGTGCCGCGAGCGACGCGCCGGCGTAGCGGCCGGTGCCGACGAGCAGCACCCGGGCCTCGGCCCAGTCGGGCACGCGGCTCTCGGCGAGGTCGAGGGCGAGGCGCACGAGCGAGCGGCCTGCGCCGCCGATGCCGGTCTGGTTCTTCACGCGGCGTGAAGTCTGCGAGGCACGCTGGAAGAGGCGCTCGAGGTCGGGGGTCGTCGTGCCCTCGGCACGGGCGCGCTCGAGCGAACGGCGCACCTGGCCGGCGATCTCGCCCTCGCCGATGACGACGGATTCGAGCCCGGATGCCACGGCGAACAGGTGGCCGGCCACGGCGTTGCCATGCACGAAGCCGAAGGTCGTGCGCAGCTCTTCGGGCTCGAGGCCGGCAGCCGTGCCCACCGCGCGGATCGCCTCGTGCACGAGCGGAACCGGCGACGATCCCTCAGGCGCGTCGAGGTCGAGGTAGGCCTCGAAGCGATTGCAGGTGGCCACTACGACGGCGCCCTGAACCGCATCGTCGACCGCGAGGATGCGCGGCGCGGCGTGTTCCGCGTTCGCCGAAAGACGCTCGAGTGTGTCGAACCCGGCGTTCTTGTGACTCGCGGTGAGGCAGATGAGCACGAGACGATTCTACCCGCCGTCGAATCCGCTTTTGCCGTGGCGCGTCATCGGGTGAATCGAGCGGATGTCGCGCAGCTCAGCGCATCGCCAATTGCGACCTCGACCGACCCAGCGAGGTCGGTGCCGTCGTGGGGCGCAGGTCGAGGCCCTCGGCCTTCAGCGCGTCGCGGTGCTTGGCTTTCCAGCTGCGCACGACCGCGTAGAACGGGGCTTCGCTGAGCGCGAACGAGCCCGGGCGTTCGGTGCCGAGCATGATCGGCAACTCGACGCTCGTGCCGCCGCGGCGCACGCGCATTACGAGCACCGGGACGAGAGACGTGCCCACCACGATCGTGTCGCTGCGGATGTTACGCACCTCGCGCCACGGGAACTGAATCGCGCGCTGCGGCCGGCGCCCGCCGTTCCAGAAAGAGATGCCGAAGGGGTCGACGACGATCGAATAGCGTCGCGCGAGCTGCACTTCGCGCGACCCCTCGGGCAGAAGGTCGTTCAGGCTGCGCACGAGCATCCGGCTCCGGATGCCGCAGCTCACCTCGCCCCGCATGGTCGCCTCGAGCGCCGCTCGTCGCGAGCGGGCGCGGGCAAGATCGTTGAGGTGCATGAACAGCCAGACGAACGCGCCGATCGCCACGATCGCGACGAAGCTGGCGGCGGCACGAGGGCCGGGCACCGGTGGCAGCAGGGTCATCAGCCGGTCGAGGAACGACGAGCCGGCGATGATGCCGCCGATGAGGAGCGCCGCAGCGGCGGCGATCACCGCGGTGAGGCCGCGACGGTGGGGCGCGGCGACGTTCATCGCTCGACCACCCGGCATCTGGACACGGGCGGACCTGGCGGCGAGGTCAGGTGTGATTCAACGGGTCGGGGGCACAGCACGATATCGGGCATGTCTTCTCCGTGGGGGGCGGAGGCGCGTCATCGGGAACTCGGCGCGTCGCCATGTTTGGGTGAACACGACGGAACCGACTGTAGCGCGGGAGCGCTCTCAGCGACAGTATTTTTTGGGGCGCTTGTCCCACTTGGCGCGTGCGCAGGCGCGACGTGAGCGGTCTGGCGTCGACCGGACGCGATCAGCGATCGGTGATGAGCAGCATGTTGCGATCCGGGTCGCGTGTCGTGAAGAACCGGCATTGATCGGGGTCTCCCGAAATCCCCGAGACGTCCATCCCCGCCGCGCGAAGCGACTCCCGTGTGCCATCGAGGTTGGACACCAGAAAGTTGCACGTGGCCCACTCGAGGCCCGGACGCTGGGCGATCCCGCTTGCCGGCCCGAGCAGAGTGATGGCCGTGCCGTCGTCGCCCCCGAGCACGGCACTCGCTTCGCCCGTCTCCCGGATCGTCAAGGCGAAGGTGTCGCGATACCAGGCTGCGGAGCTCTTCGGGTCCTCGACGGGGATGAATGCGGTGGTGATCCGTGGCATGGGTCAACCGTAGAGCGGGCGAGGCGAGGGATGGAGAAGAACACTCCACCGGTGCCTGTCACGCGCTCCATATGTCGATCCCCGTTGTCTCGGCTTCGCGGCGGTGAGAAGTGTGACTCACCTTCGGACTCATACGGGGCCAGAGTGCGCCCGCCTGTCAGAGCGCCCGCGAGAACGCCACCCGGTGCTCGCCCGGCCCGTCGTAGTCGCGCCAGGCGCGCACGCCGTCGTAGTCGGTGTCGCCGGATGCCTCGAAGCCGAGCGCCGCGTGGAACGCCTGGGAGCGGCGGTTCGGCACTCCGGTGATCGCGTCGACGCGGTGGCATCCGGCGGCACGGGCCTCGGCGAAGAATGTCTCGTAGAGGGTGCGGGCGAGGCCGAGGTGGCGGAGGTCGGGGCGCACGCCGACGAAATGGATGTACGCGACGTCCGGTTGGGCGTGGGAATGGAAGCCGATGAGGAAGGCGGCCAGGCCGTCGGCGTCTTCGGCGAGGAAGCTCGTGTCGCTGAAATGCTGGAAGAACAGCGGCGGCAGCAGCAGGTGGAGCGAGGTGGCGGGCATGCCCCACCAGTCCGGGATCGCGGCGACGACGGCCGGTTGGTCGGCGACGCGAGGGCGACGCACCACGAGGCCACGCGGCAGAGCGGCATCGGCCGGGAGCTCGATCGGCGGCTGCAGCATCCGTGGTTCAAAGGCCATGGTCGATTGTCGCAACCCGGCTTGAGACCGTCACTTCCGCGAGCGGCCGACCGGCTCGGGCGGTCGCGCAGCAGGAACCTCTGCCGGCTCGGGACTCGGCACCCTTCGGCGCGACAGGGCGACGCCGACGAGGGCGATCACGCCGCCCACGATCGCGAGGAGGGCCGGAACCTCGGCGAACAGGATGAGGCTGAGCACGATCGTCACCGGCGGGACGATGTAGGTCGAGACGCCGAGCTGGCCCGCGGGCATCCGTGACAGGGCATAGGACCACGTCGTGTAGCCGAGCGCCGTGGGAATCGCGCCGAGCCAGATCATGCCGATCAGCCCTTCGACCGGGGCGGACTGGATGCCCGCGATGAACTCACCGGCGAACGGCAGGCAGACGACCATTCCGATCACGCAGCCGAGCCAGACCACTTGCGCACTGGGAAGCCTCGCGAGCACGGGCTTCTGGAACAGCACGCCGGCGGCGTAGGTGAGGGCGGCGAGCAGCGCCCAGAACACGCCGATGCCGGCGCCGAGCACCGAACCGCCCGTGCCGACGCCGATGAGCACGACACCGAGGAACGCGACCGCCGTGCCGATCAGGAGCCACCTCGGAAGGCCCTCGCCGAGGAAGATCCCGGCGCCGAGGGCGATCAGGATCGGGCCGATGTTGACGATCATCGCGGTCGTGCCGGCGTCGAGCGTCTGCTCGGCGAGGTTGAGCAGAATGCTGTAGCCGCCGAACCACAGGCCGCCGAAACCCAACAGGAGCAACCACTCGCGACGCGTCGGCGCGATCCACTTGTGCCGCAGCAGCAACGGGGCCAGCAGGATGGAGCCGACGATGAGCCGTCCGAGCGCGAGCCCGCCGGCGGTGAAGTGGGGCGCGGTGCTCCGAACGACGATGAACGCGCTCGCCCACGCCAGGATCGTCACGCCGATGGCGATGTAGACGAGTGGGGTCACGGTCTTCGTTCGTTGCGCAGTGCTCACAGACTGAAGCTAGTTGGGTGCGCGGGCGCCGCCGCGACGCCGCCGGCGATCTGGCAGAGGATCGCGGATCGACGTCGGAAAGCAGTCGGTCGGTCACGGCCCAGTCCATGCAGATCGTGCTGGAGCAGCGCTCGCACGGAGACCCTCAGCCCGATACGAGACAATGTCACGCGTGATCCTCTCCCCGCAGCATCCGCTCTCCGCCGGCCTCACGTCTGACTCGCGCCTCGTGCGCGCATATAGGGGAGAGCGTTCGGACACGACGCCCGTGTGGTTCATGCGGCAGGCCGGGCGGTCGCTGCCCGAGTATCGCGACCTGCGCGTCGGCACGCGCATGCTCGACGCGTGCCTCGACCCCGAGATGGCGAGCGAGATCACGCTGCAGCCCGTGCGTCGGCACAAGGTCGACGCGGGCATCTTCTTCAGCGACATCGTCGTGCCGTTGAAGCTCGTGGGCGTCGATGTCGAGATCCAGCCGGGGCGCGGGCCCGTGTTCGGTAGGGGATACGCGGATGCCGCGGGGGTCGCGGAGTTGACGAGCGTTGATCCTGCTCGGCTTGATGATGCATCGGGGCCGATTTCGGAGGCGGTCGAACGCACGATCGCCGAGCTCAACATCACCGACAACGGATCCGCCACCGCCACGCCGCTCATCGGGTTCGCCGGGGCGCCGTTCACGCTCGCGGCGTACCTCGCCGAGGGCGGCCCGTCGAAAGACCACCTCGCCGCCCGCACGCTCATGCACGCCGACGCGGGCGCCTGGCGCGCGCTCATGGACTGGACGGCCGAACTCAGCGGACGCTTCCTGCGTGCACAGGTGCTCGCCGGGGCATCCGCCGCCCAGCTCTTCGACTCGTGGGCCGGCGCCCTCTCGCTCGAGGACTACGAGCGCCACGTCGCGCCCGCCTCGGCGAAGGCGCTCAGCTTCGTGCACGACCTCGAGTACGAGGCGACGGATGCCGCGGGCACGGCCGTGACCCGCCACGTGCCGGTGGTGCACTTCGGCGTCGGCACCGGCGAACTGCTCGGCGCGATGGAGGGCGTCGGCGTCGACACCGTCGGCGTGGACTACCGCGTGCCGCTCGACGTCGCCGCCCAGCGCGTCGGCGCGGGCGTTCCCCTGCAGGGCAACCTCGACCCCGCACTGCTCGCCGCGCCCTGGCCCGTGCTCGAGGGCGCCGTGAGCGAGGTGCTGCGCCGCGGGCAGGTCGCTCCGGCCCACGTCTTCAACCTCGGCCACGGCGTGCCGCCCGAGACCGATCCCACCGTGCTCACCCGGGTGGTCGAGCTCGTGCACGAGGCAGGCGCATGAGCGACGAGCCGAACGTGTCGCTCGGGTCCGACGACGACCTCGAGACCATCAGCCTCGAAGCCGACGTCGTCGTGGTCGGCGGCGGCGTCGCGGGCCTCGTGGCGGCACTCGAGTGCGCCAAGGTCGGCTTGCGCGTCACGGTCCTCGAACGGCGCGAGGAGGTCGGCGGATGCGTCGGCCGCGTCGAGCTCGACGGACTCTCGCTCGACAGCGGCGCCGAGTCCTTCGCGACCCGCGGCGGCTCGGTCGAGGAGCTCCTCGGCTCGCTCGGCCTCGCGGGCGACATCGAGCGACCGAACCCGGCTGGCGCGTGGCTCGCCATGCCCGGCTCGAGCGGCGCTCTCACGACAGCGCCATTGCCGCGCACGGGCGTGCTCGGCATCCCCGCGAACCCGCTCGGCGACGACGTGCGGCGCATCATCGGCTGGGGCGGCGCGATCCGCGCGTATGCCGACCGGATCATGCCCATCGTGCGCATCGGCCGCGCCCACAGCCTCGGACAGCTCGTGCGATCACGCATGGGGCAGGCCGTGCTCGACCGGCTCGTGACCCCGATCTCGGCCGGCGTGTACTCGGCCGATCCCGACGACCTCGACCTGGACGTCGTGGCTCCCGGACTCAACGAGGCGATGACCCGCGCCGGCTCGCTCTCGGGCGGCGTCGGCGAGCTCGTCGAGGCGCGCAAGGCCGGCAGTGCCGTGCTGGGCCTTCGCGGCGGCATGCACCGTCTCGTCGACGCGTTGCGGCGCGAGCTCGAGCGGTTCGGCGTGACGGTCGTCACCTTCGCCGAGGTGAACGGACTCGAGCGATCGCACACCGAAGCCCCGGAATGGCGCGTCACCGCGACGACTCCCGTGGCCGAGCTCCTGGTCGACGCCCGCTATGTCGTGCTCGCCGCCCCGGCGCAGACCTCGCGCCGCCTGCTCGGCGACGCCGTCGAGGGATGGGCGGATGCCTCGAGCTGGCCGGCCGCGGCATCCGTCGAACTCGTGACCCTCGTGCTCGAGGCACCCGCGCTCGACGCCGCACCGCGCGGAACCGGCGTGCTCGTGGCATCCGGAACCCCCGGCGTGAGCGCGAAGGCACTCACCCACGCGACCGCGAAATGGTCGTGGCTCGCCGAGGCCGCGGGCGGTCGCCACGTCGTGCGCCTTTCGTACGGGCGGGCAGGCGAACCCAACCCGCTCGATGGCCTGAGCGACGACGAGGTCGCGCGGCTCGCGCTCGCCGACGCTGCGGCGCTGCTCGGCGTTCCGCTCGACAAGACCATGCTGAGGGCCTCGGCGCGCACCGCGTGGCGCGACGCGCTCTCGCACGCGGCGCTCGGCCAGCGCGATCGGGTGCGCGCACTCGACGAAGCGCTCGCCGCGGAACCGGGCATCGAGGCGACCGGCTCGTGGGTCTCGGGCACGGGCCTGGCGTCGGTGATTCCGCACGCGCTCGCGGCTGCACGACGCATCCGGCACGACGTCGTGCACCCCGGCGACATCGCATAGCCCGAGGGGAATATTGCGGCGCAACCCCCTTGCGCGCCGCGGCGCGGGGTCTACTCTGGTTAGACGCCTACATGGAATGGGGTTTCACATGAAGGGCAAGATCCTCTTCGCCGTCGGGTTGGGAGTCGGCTACGTGCTCGGCACGCGAGCGGGCCGAGAACGCTATGAGCAGATCCGCAAGGGCGCGGAGAAGATCTGGAACACGCCCGCCGTGCAGGAGGGCGTCGACACCGCGAAAGAATTCGCCGCGTCACGGGTGGGAGACCTCAGCGACGTCGTGCTCGACAACGTGAAGTCGTTCGTCCGCACCGTCACGAAGGGCGAGAGCGGGGCGAAGTCGTCGACCGCGAAGCCGAAGTCGTCGGCCGGCGGCAAGACGGAGTCCTCCGGGCCCACGAGAGTCGGCGACGAGCCGACGGGCGGTCCGGGCGCCACGGGCGAGAAGGCCAAGCCCAAGATCGTGAAACCCGCCACGAAGCCGCGCGGGTCGACCGCGGCATCCGACTCCTGATCGCGCGGAAGGTGACCACGCGATGGCTGCACCAGTGAACGACGAGCGCTCACTGCTCACCCTCATCGGTGAGCTCCCCGAGCGGTTCTCGACCCTCATTCGCGCCGAGATCGACCAGATCAAGGCCGAACTCGGCTACAAGGCGAAGCACTTCGGCATCGGCGCCGGGCTGATCGTGATCGCCGGATTCGTCGGCATCTTCCTGCTCGGCACGCTCATCGCCACGGGCATCCTCGCGCTCTCGCTCGTGTTGCCCGGCTGGGCGGCCGCGCTCATCGTCTCGGGCGTGCTGCTGCTCATCGTGCTGATCCTGCTCGGCATCGCCTGGCTGAGCTTCAAGCGCGGCAGCGAACCGCTCGAGACCATCGAGAGCGTGCGCCAAGACCTCGACGCAGTGAAGGGAGTCGGCGACTATGACCGCTACTGACCGGCCCCGGCTGAACAAGAAGACCGAACGAAACCTCACCCGCATCCAGGCGCACGACAACGCCGCGGCCGCGAGAGCCGATCTCGTCTCGACGCTCAGCGCGCTCGAAGACAAGCTCAACGTGCCGAAGCAGTTCAAGATCAAGACGGCCGAGGCCAAGGTGCGCCTGCGCAGGTTCGCCGACGAGCAGCCGGTCGTCGCGATCGGCGTCGCCGTGGCGGCGGTCGCTGCCGTCGGGGTGACGGTCTGGCTCGTCGTGCGTGCGAACCTCGACCGGTAGCAGCGAGCGGGCGGATGCTGCGATGCCCACGAGTGCCGCAGCCCCCGCGCACGCCGCGGTCGCCCAGACCGCCGTCGACCGGGTCGCCGCCGCCGTTCGCGCCGACATCCTGAGCGGCGCGCTCGCGCCCGGCTCTCCCTTGCGCGAGGAATCCGCCGCCGAGCACTACGCGGTGTCCCGGCACACCGTGCGAGCCGCATTCCAGCGCCTCGTCGCCGAGCGGCTCGCGGTCGCCGAGGCCTACCGCGGAGTGCGGGTGACGAGCTTCGATCGCGACCAGGTGATCGCGCTGCAGCAGCTGCGCGCGGCGCTCGAGGTCGAGGCGGTGCGCATCGCGGGGGATCGCTTCGGCTTCGGCGAGGAGTGGCCCGAGTCGGTGCTCGCGCCCGCGCGCGACGCGCTCGACCGCCTCGACGCGGTACGCGAACGGGAGGCGCAAGGCGAGGCCGTCGACTGGCTCGAGGTGGAGCGCATCCACGCCGATTTCCACCGGGCGCTCGTCGCGGCATCCGCGAGCCCTCGCATCATCGAGACGCATACGGCACTCGGCAGCGAACTGCTGCTGTTCCTGTTGCACGTGCGCCCGCACTACACGCTCGGGAGCCTCATCGCCGAGCATCGCGCCCTGCTCGACGAGCTGCCCGCTCGCGGCCCGTCGGCGCTGCGCGAACACCTCGAGCACTCAACGCGATTGCTCGTCGGAGGCTGATCGCGGCATCCGACCGCGGCACAGGGAAGGAACGCTCATGTCCGATGAATCGACGGTGGGAAGCGAGGAGATCGAGGGCGCCGCCACCACGCAGTTCGCCGACCGCGTGTTCGGGTCGGTGCTCGGCGCGTTCGAGATACTCAGCATCAACCTCGGCGACCGGCTCGGCTGGTACCGCGCGCTCGCCGAGTACGGGCCGCTGAGTTCGAGCGAGCTCGCCCGGAGAACGGGGACCGACGAGCGGTACGCGCGGGAGTGGCTCGAACAGCAAGCGGTGAGCGGCATCCTCACCGTCGACGAGACCGAGGCGGACCTCGCGGAGGTCGCGGCATCCGACCGCCATTTCGCACTGCCGGCCGCCCACGCGGAGGTGCTGACCGACGAGACATCGCTCGACTACCTCGCGCCCGTCGCCCGCATGATCGCCGCCTCCGCAGTTCAACTCCCGCAGCTCGCCGGCGCGTACCGCACCGGCGGCGGCGTCTCATGGCAGCAACTCGGCGACGACGCCCACGAGTCACAGGGCGACATCAACCGGCCGTGGTTCGAGCAGCGGCTCGCACCTGCGCTCGCATCGGTCGACTCCCTGCACCAGGTGCTGTCACGGCCCGGCGCCCGAATAGCGGATGTCGGCTGCGGCCACGGTTGGTCGACACTCGCCCTTGCTCGGGCCTACCCCGACGCGCGCGTCGAGGGCTTCGACGTCGACGCGCCGTCGATCGAGGCTGCGCGCCGGCACGCCGCGGAAGCGGGGCTCGGCGAGCATGTCAGGTTCCATGTCGTCGGCGGTGAGGAGCTGTCCGCGGAGGGCCGCTTCGACGCCGCGTTCGTGTTCGAGGCGCTGCACGACATGCCGTATCCCGTCGACGTGCTCGCGGCGATCCGGAGGGCGGCGCGCGACGACGGCGAGGTCGTCATCATGGACGAGGCCGTCGCCGAGCGGTTCGCGCCCGACGGCGACGAGGTCGAGCGGCTCATGTACGGCTACAGCATCCTCGTCTGCCTGCCCGACAGCCTCTCGAGCCCGGGGTCGGTCGGCACCGGCACGGTCATGCGCCAGTCGACGCTCGAGCGCTATGCGCAAGAGGCGGGCTTCACGGGCATCGAGGAGCTGCCGATCGAGGGCTTCGCGTCGTTCCGCTTCACGCGGCTCGTGCGCTGACGCCGGCCGGCGGCATCCGTCATCCGTCTGCGGCACCGTCTGCATCGATGCGTCTGCGTAGCGCTTTTGGCGGTACAGCGGGGAAGGGGGAGGATAGGAGCATGTCTTCCCCCGCTGCCGAAGCGGCAGCCGACGCGCTCCAAACCGATTCCGACGCCGAGCAGATTCTCGAGGGCTACACGGTTTTCGCCGTGCTCCGTCGAGACCCCGAGCGACCCGACGACCTCGACGGACACGACGTGCCGCGCTTCGTCGACGAGATCGACGGCGTGATCTCGCTCGTCGAGAACGAGGGCATCACCCTGCGCGGCATCTACGACGTGTCGGGCCTCCGCTCCGACGCCGACGTGATGCTCTGGCTGCACGGCCCGACGGCCGAAGGGCTGCAGTGGGCGCTCCGCGAGCTGCGTCGCGCCCGGCTCCTGCGCTCGCTACTCCCCACGTGGAACGCCATGGGCGTGCACCGCGACGCCGAGTTCAACAAGGCGCACGTGCCCGGGTTCCTGCGCGGTGTCGAGCCGAAGGGTTGGCTCACCGTCTACCCGTTCGTGCGCAGCTACGACTGGTACCTCCTCCCGCCCGACGAGCGCAGCCGTATGCTCGCCGAGCACGGCCGCAAGGGCGCCGCCTTCCGCGGGGTCGTCGCCAACACCGTCGCGTCGTTCGCGCTCGGCGACTACGAGTGGCTGCTGCCGCTCGAGGCCGACGAGCTCACCGACCTCGTCGACCTCATGCGCGACCTGCGCGCCACCGACGCACGCATGCACGTGCGCGAAGAGGTGCCGTTCTTCACCGGCCGCCGCATCTCGACGGCCGAGCTCGTGGAGGTGCTGCAGTAGTGACGCACTACGACGCGATCCTCCTGTCGAGCTTCGGCGGCCCCGAGGGCCAAGACGACGTGATCCCGTTCCTCCGCAACGTCACGGCCGGTCGCGGCATCCCCGACGAGCGACTTGAAGAGGTCGCGCACCACTACCGCCACTTCGGCGGCGTGAGCCCGATCAACGAACAGAACCGGCAGCTGAAGGCGGCGCTCGAAGCCGAGCTCGCCGCGCGCGACATCGACCTGCCCGTGTACTGGGGCAACCGCAACTGGGCGCCGTACTTCCGCGACGTCGTCGCCGAGGCCGAGGCGAACGGCCACACCGAGCTGCTCGGCCTCGTCACGAGCGCCTACACCTCGTATTCGGGCGTGGGGCAGTACCGCGAAGACTTCGAGAAGGCCACCGCAGGCACGCGCGTCTCGATCGATCGCATCCGTGAGTTCTTCGATCACCCCGGGTTCGTGCAGCCCTTCGTCGAGGGGGTGACGGATGCCGCCGCCTCCCTCGTCGCGGCGGGCGTCGCGCCCGATCGCATCCACGTGCTCTATGTCACGCACTCCATCCCGACCGCCGCAGCCGTGGCATCGGGTCCCGAGTTCGGCGATGGCGGCGCGTATGTGGCGCAGCACCTCGCCGTGGCATCCGTCATCAGTGAGGCCGCCGCGCCCGACGCACCGTGGTCGCTCGCCTACCAGTCGCGATCGGGCGACCCGCGCACCCCGTGGCTCGAACCCGACATCAACGACGCGATCGGCGAGCTCGCCGTGGGCGGGCGCGCCGACGCCGTCGTGATCGTGCCGTTCGGGTTCGTGAGCGACCACATGGAGGTCATGTGGGACCTCGACAACGAAGCGGTCGCGACGGCCGGCGAGCACCGCCTCGAAGTGCGCCGCGTGCCCACGCCCGGCGTGCACCCGGCGTTCGTGCGCGGCCTCGTCGAC